>CAZCSS010000009.1:16364-23877 GCA_964501515.1 uncultured archaeon | reverse complement strand
AACGGAAATTTTTGCCTTTCGGATCTTTTCTCAGATAACCATCTCCCATCAATAAACCCAAGAATGCTCTCTTAAATTCGCTTTGATTTTTAAAGTTCCTATAGTCGTTACACTTTCTCATACGAGCTTAGCTCGGCGTTGACCTTTTAAAGGTTCGTCCGCCGAATTAGGAAGATTTATAGAGGACCTATTCAATCCTCTTGAAGTAAAACGCTTCAAACCCTCCATCTATTCTTCTTGGACCTCTCTCAGCACTCTGAGCAAGAATTTGAACTAGGGGCACATCGCCAGTCGATCCGCCTTCAGTATGAACTTTAGTAAGATTATCCTCATACTTCTGCAGAACACCTTCCGAAGTTACAATCACAGTGGCAGGGTCTCCACCGCCGTATTTCTTGGTATCAAAATAAGCGCTATTCAAAATTCGAAAAGCAAGATCTCTAGCGGATCCAGGAACATCATAATAACCTCTCCACCAGCTATAGTTGGCCTTATTGATGCCGCCAACCGTTCCGGAATTAGAGGTTATAGCCTGCAGACCCACCATCTTATCATCACCATCGTAAGTTTCAGCAAAAAAATCGGTTGCCAGATCTTCTCTGAGAATTCTGGTTGCATTCTGAAGTTTTACAGCGGCCAGATCAAATAATCGTTCAGTGCCTCTGTTAATAGCGGTGTCAAGATTGTGGATTTTGATCAACTAATCTCAAATTTGTTTCTTTGAGGGTTGGGCTATTGTTTTTGGAAGACATTTTTACCCGTCTTCCCCCGTTTCGCTTAGCCTCCAGGGCTAGACTTTTATGAAGAACATGATTTTCCTTTTTTAACGCAAGGAAAATCTCCTCTCTCTTAGCTATCTCAGCTTTAGAATGTTTAGCGAATCCTGCTCTAAATCCTTTGTTTCTTTTCAGAGACTTCGCTCCATTAATCCGGGACTGAAGTCGAATCGCCAATTCTGCTTGTCTCTTTTTTAACTTTAAAAATGGAAGAACTCGTTTTAACACTTCGGCGGCCTTGTTACATTTTATGTACCAATGATATAAAGTACAATTCTTGTAAATTCGGCCGTCTGGAGACTTTCTATAACAGGAAGGATTATTCGATTCTTGCCGAACGCTTCCTCCAAAAGTCCCGAACAACCAATCGATAACTCTCCCATCTTTCATAGCCACATCTATCGTAATAGCGTAACCAGGATTCGCTGCTCCTTTACGATGATTACACTTAGACACAGATATAGATCCTTCTCCATCAATAATTCCCGCAGCGTAAGCATATTTGGAGAGTTTAGATTGCTTCATAAAACCTTGCCGGGAGTTCCCAATCTCAGGGTTCTCCGAATCAGAAACGGTTTTAACGTGGGCATCATCCACTTTGGAGCACCCACAAAATACATTTTCCCAAAGATCTTAGAATTGTTATTCTTCTAAGGTTAGACTATCGCTTGCGTCCCTTAAGACGCTCCGCTTGCTTAGTCGTTAGGCCTGCACGAGGTTTAATAAGCTGAAGCTGATTAAATTCTTTCATCTGTTCATACAATTTAGCCCGCTTTTGAAGCTCTCGATCGGGAATTCGGCTGAAATATTTTCCAGTCTTTCCAGCATATTTTTTCTTCCCTACTTCGACCCGATCTTGAAAACGGATAAGAAGCTCAGCCTGCTTCTTCTTGGCTCGAAGGAAGGGAAGCATCATCTTTGCAGCCGTCTTAGCTTTAGCACACGATATTTCCCAGACAAAATAACTTCTTCCGGTTATCTCAGTTCTCAACCGAATTGCTCCACCAAAAAGACCGTAGAGAAGATCAACGATCTTACCATTAGCATTGCCAACCGTGATTCGTGGAGTATAGAAGACACGATGTAAATCTCTGTAATATTTTCTGGCTAGATAGATCGAGCCTTCTCCATCCACAATTCCGGCAGCATAAGCAACGAGAGCTTTTTTATCTTTTTTCATACCTCTGCTTGGCGGGGGTTAGCAATTTCAGCTTTCCCCTAATCAAAGCGGATTTTAATTGACCAGAAAATGTATCCAGTCAAACTCGGCCCCTGTAAGAACTTCGGTAGTGCCATACTCCCAGGTAGTATTCTTGTTATAAGCGCCATGCTGAGTTGATTCAGAAGCAGCTTTTCCATACTCAAGAGGTTCCACAATCTTTCGGCCATCGAAAGAAGGCAACGCCAAACCCCATTTGCCAGCCTTTGAAGGTCGGAAAATGCGGTACAGCATCGGAGAAACCTTGAAAATCTGATTCGTAATCACTGGCATGAAATGCTTCCTAGTTGCTGTTTCCAGTTCTTCTAACGGTAACGCCATTGTCTGAATATTAAATTGTTAAAAGAACAATGCTTACTCTCCCTGGCCTTCGCCTTTCTTCGCCCGCTCGAGAGCCGAACTGAAAGCCACTTCATCATTGGCTTCCGCGCCTGACTCGGGCTCTTCAGTTCTACCACTCCCGGGGGCAGACCCTCTGGGAGATCCGGGAGTGCCTTGGGACTGAGGGATGGAAATACCACCCTCCTGTTCTTCCTTGAACTTTGCCCGCAGCTCCTCCTCGGTTTCTTTTCTAATTTGTTCTCTTAATTTTAGTCTTCTCTCATGAGATTCTTTAAACAACTTTTCTACTTGGTCACTGTCACCCTCATACTGTCCTTCCTCGATCCCTCGAAGAACTTCTTCCTCATCGGCATAAGGATAATCACCTTTCTCTCTAATCTCTTTCATCTCATCTCTAAGATCACGCAATTCCTCTCTAGTTAGAATCTCATCCCTAAATTCTTGATCGGCTCTAATAGCCTCTTCAATTTCTCTTTCGATAGAATCATCGCCTTTCTTTATTTCCTCTCCGGCTTCCTCCTTAGGCTCATTCTCTTCTTTTCCTTTTTCCCCACCCTCCTCTTCGTTCTCTTCCTCCTCAGGTTCAGCTTCCAGGGATTTTCCTTCAGTCGCAAGTTCTTCGAGAGCAGAATCTAAAGAATCTTGGAGAGATTCCAATCTGCCTTCCAATTCCTCATTTTTCTCCTCAGCCTCCTGAAGTTTTTGCTTTAAGGATTCAACAAGCCCAGCAAGATCTTCTGTTTCTCCTTTCTTCGCTTCCTCTTTCCCCGCAGAACTTTCCTCGTTAACCTCAGGTTCTTTTGTATCTTCTTCCGCAAAAAATATTGTGCTCATAACTCTTTTTTCTTTTCTTTCCTCCATTCAAGAGACGCCTTAGCCAGAGCTTTAGGAACTGATAAGTCCTTATCTCTGTAAAATCTCTTGAACAGATCCAGAAAAGTTTTATCCATTTTAGGCAAATTATTTCTTCTTTTGGCCATAACTAAAATTTTAGTGTAGCTTCCCGAAGAATCAAAGACCGGGAAGCTTAAAGAAGATCGAAAGATTACTTTTAAGTTTTCTTCCTTCTTCTTCGCAGGACTCGGGCTGCTCGCCTTCTTGGACTCATTCCCTTTTCCTTAGTCTCTTTCCAAAGTGTTGCACACTCCTTCATAGATTTGCCGGTTTTGCGGCAGCGAGCTATGAAAGCAGTGTACTTTTCCTTACCTTTAGCGTACACCTTAGCTCCTTTAGCATATACAGCGGCACCACCTTTTTTGGCATAAACTTTAGCCTTTTTACCTTTGGTGGGAGCAGCGGCGCTGTAACCATATCCATACCCGTAAGCATATCCGAGTGGTAGCTTAGTCTTTTTCTTTTTAGCCATCTTATTCTCCGGCCCTACGAGGCCGTTAAACTTAAATTGATCGACCTTTTATATTTAAACTAGTTTCCTCCTTACTTTAGAATAAATAAATAGAGAATATTTGTCAAGCCTTCCGAACCCTGCCTCGATATTTACGATAATATATTCGAATCAGAGGAAAAGCTTTCCTAAACATTCGCCTGTAGATCTCAGTGGTTCCTTTCCCAGGCAACTTGGGCTCATACCCAAGAGCCCACAATAGCCCTTTAACTTTCGCAAATCTATTCAGAGCTTCCGCCTTGGTTATCTTCCTGCCAGTCCTTTTATCCTTTAATCTCCTTCCTTTGCTGATTGAAGAATACCAAGCTACAAAAATTCTAGCATCGTCAAAAAGCTGCTTTATTCTTCCCTCGCTGAAATAGGTAAGCTCCTTTGTAAGCTTAAGATAAGGCATTATTTCCTTTTCGGAGCAGGAATCTTATCCAAAGTTATTTTTCCCAGAGCTGCTTTTCTTACCTGCTCCATGGTATAAGGAAGCTTCTCTGATTCTCCCCACTGGTCCTTCGCCTTCCAAAAATAGAAAGCAAGGTTATAAAAAGCCTGCACCTTGCCCTCAGAAACAGCCTTCTTTTGCCACTCTGTCATTTCATCTTTAGACATCTTTCGCTCTACCAGTCGGTTATAATAACGACCTTTGAGATACTGACCAAAGAAAGTGCAATCTATAAAATCGAGTTCTCTTCGATGAAGACAAGCTGGTTTATAGTATTCAACTGCCACCATAGCTGCCGTCTGCTTCTTTTGGGGATTTCCCGGACTCATGGGAGGAAACCATTGAGCTTTTACTTTCATCCATTCTATCCTATCTCTCCTTTCAGCTATTCCTTCCTTTGCCATCTGAGCTTCAGCTTCTTTAGCAAGAAAACGTTGAAGATGTTTACCTCCGGGAGCCAATACAGTATAACCTTTGACTGTTCCCATGGTCTTGTCTTCAGGAGTCCCTTTCCAAAAATCACCAAAGCCCGTGAGACCAAACCAGGTCCTTCCGGCAATTAGAGTTATCCCGTGTCGCCTCGTAAGAATAAGAGGATTTCCTGGCATCTCAACACAGTATACTTTGTCATTGTATTGTTGTTTAAACCAGCGCGCACCCTTTTTGCTATTGTCAATATATGGAAAATGGCCGCGGTTTTTTGTGATCGAAATTTTAAATTTTGGCTTTTGAGAAAATGAGATTTTCGTCCGATGAGATCTTAGATTAGCAACATAGCCCGCTAAAGTACAAATCTCTTGTAGATCATCAGCTAGGCCTTTTGAGGAAGTGAAAAGAACCCAGTCTTTTTTTCTTTTATGGCCGTCGCCCTTGGTAAAGCCAGTTACAAAGGCTCTAAGCGCATCCTGAGATAGGCGTCTATATCCCACAGGAATTCTCTTAGTAAGGGCTTTACCATAAGTTGCAAGCTCTTTTCCAAGCTTCCTATCTTTGATGACAAAATTATAAACAGTTCTCCTTCGTTTATGAGATCTCTTTTCAACTCTGTATTGAAAATTATTACGGTTTAAAAGATCACAAACGTAATCATAATCAGAATTAGTCAAAACAGGGTATTGGTAAGGATTTTTCTCCCTGATTGAAGTAACTGAGCCCTCTGCAAACCAAAAGCCAAGAAATTCAGCAAAGTCAAGAGATATCTTTCTTCCTTTCCAATGTTTTATCCAACGCCGGAAATTTCCTGTCTTTCCGTAGATATCAATAGCTCTTCCAATTCTATTATTAAAAAACATTCTGTGATCTGGAGTCACAAGAAAATCTAGCTGTTCACCTTTCGCACCAATCATTTCTCCAGAGTAATGAACTTCATACTTACCTTGATGAGGAGAAAAAACGAGCTCTTGAGAATCCGGTTTATATTCCGCAATCTTATCTGACAGTTCAACATCCTTAAAAAATTTCCATCCTTTATCAGTAAGAACCTCTGTCTCTTTATCATAACAAGGGGCCGTTTCTTTCTTAATCCGCAAATCCCAATGCCATTTGCCTTTAAGCTGCTTCGAAATATCAACCTTCTTGTCCCAAGCATATTTACGAAATAATTCTTTAATATGAGCCTGAATTTCCGAAAGATTCTTATAATCGTCGGGAACATCAAACCACCCGTGGAGCTGCAAAGAAAACTTAGCGGGGATAAAATCAATATAATCGGCATGTTCCTCAATCTCCTCGGCCTTCTTTAAAGCCTCACGGAGCAGCTGGGCTTTCGATTTCACTTCTTTGCCGACCAATTCCTTTGCTCTCTTATAAACTTTGTAGTGTTTTCCCTTCTTCGGTTTTGTTGGATGATAAACCATATTTTTTAAATACGCGGTGATGGAATTAATTGCCCATCAAAACCCAGCTCGGCTGAAAAGTGAAAATTATTCTCGAGTTCAAAATCCTTTATAAGAATTTCCAGATCTTCATGCGGGAACTTAGAATGATGACCGATACCTAGAAATATTAACTTTTTCAGAGATTCGATCTGTTTTAATCTCATCATCTGGTCTTTCATGGACATATGCAATTTTTCACCTCTGATCACAAAATCTTCATCCAAACTAAATCCATCGCCAAACCATAGACGAACACGCTGAGCAAATCTCAGATCACCTGTTCGCAACTCTCCAATATCAGGAGCATATAAAATCTTATCGAATTTCAACAAAGAAACCGGACGAGTAAAAGTATGGATAGCCACTCGAGTATCAATTTTCACTCCTCCGACCTCGAATGAAGAATCCGGATCGTAATAATTGGCTCTGATTTTTAGCTTAGTAAGAAGCGTTTCAAACAAGGACGAGGCATACACAGGCAGCCGATAAGACAATTTTTTATAGCGCAGAAGATCAGCCAAATGATCATAATGAAGATGACTAAGAACTATTGCTTGAGGCTTAACATCCCGATTTTCGATTCTATCCCAGACTCCGGGCCCAATATCGAACAAAATTCGTCGATAATAAATCGAGCTCGCAGGAAGTCGCTGATCTTTGCCGCCCTTTCTGGCAATCTCACACAATCTGCAATGACACCCCGGTTTGGGAAAACTATCAAGAGACCCGGAACCTACTACAAAAATCAAATCCTTCTTCCGGAGAAAAGCGTCAAAATCGCTTAGCTTTTTTTTCCTGGACTGGACCGGCATACTCATAAAGATTGGTTGGTCTTCCTTTTTGGAGATCAGGACTCTCAGTCTTCCTGCCAGTTATCTTCAAGAAAAGAGGAGCGGGAGGTTCTTCCTTCTGGAGAATAAAATGGGCAATCTTGCCATACTGACCCAAAGCTTTTTTGATAATCGGGATGTCTCTTTTATCGGTCACAACAACATCGATGTCTCGAAGCGTTCCGCCCTCCGTAATCAGACCTCCAACAAGAAAAGCGGCACCATGTAATTTTTCCAGTAACTTAAAAGATCTGGAGAGTATCCGGCTAACTCTACCCAACGTGGCAATTCTTAAAGGGTTTTTTTTAGAAGACATCTTTCGTAGACTCAAGGCCCTTTTTAGCTAATTCCTTTCGTTCCCTGTAGATAGGCTTGGCCTTTTTTAAGGCAAGCCTAGTAGCCTCCGCTCCTTTAGCTTCTCCTCGAGCGATTAGTTCTCTGCGAATATGATTGACCAGGTTCATCCATTCTGTATTTCCTCTTTTATCTGACATATTTTCTTTTGATTTTAAAACTTTTTCTGGCTTCATCTATAGCCTTTCTCAAGGCCTCAGCGCCAGAAATGTCCTTTTCCTCTTTGATTTTATAATACTTTTTTTTAACCAATTGAAGCCAGGGATTCGTATTTTTA
>CAZCSS010000009.1:2917-16264 GCA_964501515.1 uncultured archaeon | reverse complement strand
TTTATACTTTGGAAGCCAGGCGTTCCACTTTTCTTCAGTTCCTCCACTGGCGATATAAATCTCCTTAATTAGATCCAAAGTATCCGGACCGCCTATCCCAACCTGAGTTGTGGAAACTTTCTTCGGAGTAATCTTTCCCTCCTTCCAAGATTTAGGAGACGGAGCGTACCAATTTACGGAACCGTCATCCCTAAGAGTGACATGATCCACGTTCACTCTAATTACCTCTCCCGGTTTTGCCTTAACTTCAGACTGAGCATAAGTCTGCCCAATATAAGTACCTTCTCTAAGAACGCAATGAAAGATAGGCAGACCGGTCTTTGTTCTTTCCACTGCAATAACACGAACATCAACATCAAACTGTTTCTTAACTTTGTATGTAGCATGAGTGGCCCAATAAGCAGCTTCAATATCACGAACTACAATTCCCTCGTTAGACATGAACTTCTTTCCTAATCTGGGAATCTGATCTCTATCCATGACCCCATGATAGACTCGCTGAATTCGACCTTTTTGATAACGCTTGTAAGGATAATATTGATCCAAAATATCAGAGCGCTTTCTAAACGGCAACGACGCCAATGATTTATCTTTCAAATACAGAATATCCCAAGTGATATAGCGCAACGATTCAAGTTGATCCTCAGTTGGTTTCCACTGTCCGTGAATGTACCCTGCTATATCTTTCCTGGCAATTCCCTTAAGAACTATTTCACCATCAAGAAGAACATCGGTCTTTTTGAATTTCCTCTCAGCAGCCTTCAAGATAGGCTCAACTCTTTCCCTAGGCCATTTATTGCCCACATCCGAAAACATCCTCGCTTCCCCGTTATGAACCCAAAGAAAAGCACGCAGCCCATCCACCTTGAACGAAACATCATACTTGGCCGGGGGAAGAATTTCTTTTACTCTTTCAAGATCAAAGAATTCATGAGGTTGAAAAGCCCTCTTCTCGGGTTTATGAGGCGGAGGAACCTTCCAAGGAGAAATCTTTATCGGTTTAAGGTCTCCGGTAAAAGGCAAGCCCTCAGGCCTTAGAACTTCCACCTTCTCAACAAAAGTCTGAACTCCTTTCGGTCTCTTCCAATCCAAGGGCTCAGAAAACGGATGAAACTCAAAAAGATAACAGTAGAGCTTTTTGTCTCCCCACCATCTCTTTCTTTCAGAAGGCGATATCATATGATATTTTCGTAGACTTTCAAAATCAAAGTCTTTTACAATATCCCTAACGATAATGACTCCGTAAACTTTCTTTCCCAAAAGCAGATGAGGTTTATTCAAGACCTCGGCGCTGAATGGCCGGGACTTAAGAATCAGAGTTTTTTTGCCAGAATAAATCCACTTTGCATGAGGCTCTACCAAATACATTCCGGGAAGACCTAAATACTTTTCGACCTTCCGAATGACATGCTGCTTATTCAAAAGACTTTTGATTCTTTCAGAAATCGGCCTCTCCCGCTTGGCATTCTCGACAAGTTTGTTTTCCTTCTCCTTCTCATTCGACCGCTCTAATTTTTGAGAAGAAATATCAGATTTGCCTTTGGCCAAAGCCGCGAGTTTTTGAAGCGTCTCCTTCAACCTGCTTGAAGCAGATTGAGAACCTTTCTCCGGACCCTTCGAAATCTTCTCTTCTTTCTCAGTAATGTCTCCCTTAGGCGCCTTTTGTCCTGGAGGAAACTTTTCTCTTTTAACCAACGGCTCAATAAAGACACTTTGAGAAAGGTCAGACAAAAGAAAGGCAGCCAACTTGGCCTCTGACTCATAGACCCTGACTAATAATTTATCCCTTGCAGCCGGCCAAACATAGAATCGATATTTCAATCGGTCTTTAAGCCGGGAAATTACTTCATCTACCAGACTGGTCGTCTTTTTCAATTTTTCAGCAAGCCTTGATCTCCACTGTTGCTCTTCCATTTCTTCTCTCCTCCGCTCCGCAATAATCCTCCTTGGTTGATGGTAACCGAGCTCCTGCAAAGCTCTAGACAGACTTAGCATCTTCTGTCTGTATTTAACCATGGTCTTCTGTTCATCTAGAGCCGTAGTCTGACTTAAAAAGCCCTTAAATCTTTCCTGAGCACGATACTTGATATTCCCTTGGAAAATTTCCTCTATATTTTTGAACCTGGGATTCTCAGAAAATCGAAGCCGATGAAATCTAATATACTCAAGAATATAATTATCGATCTGGTCAAAAGCCTCCTCAATAGCCGAAGAATAAACATTCAATTTCCGAAAAGCGCCTTTCATCAAAGCTCCCATTGCACCTTCTCCTCTAACCCCGCCAGGCCTCAAACCCAAAAACATCTGATTAATCCCAAGATGCTCCATCATCTGCGTCCTGATAACTTCCGGAAAACTAAGAGCATACGCGGGCAAAGCTCCAGGCCTCTGAAACTCAATTCTGCCTTCTCGATTTTTACCAACTATTATTCTCTTATAGCCCTCACGCAAAGCCCTAGACAAAGCATTGACATCTATACCGGCATCCGCATCATAAGTCAAAATCGGATTAGCAATGGACTTCGTTGACTCTTCGATATTCTCCATCGAATCTTTATACTTTTTAAGAAGGGGAACCAGATCGGACATTAACGGCTTTTGGTAAAAAGATCCCAAAATCTCCCGTGGAGCGGCAACCGCCATAGGATATTGTTTAGGTCTGGGAAAAGGCTGCTCATAAAGAAGCTTGCCGGTTTCTAGAAAGCAACAATTAAGATCAAGAGGAAGAGACCAGATATCATAAAGTGAAACCGAATCCAAATCTGAAATCGCTCTGATTGACGAAAGAGCATCTTCTCTTACCAGGCCTCTCCTGGCCAATTTTAAAAGGCTAGACTTCAAGACACTCGTCTTTCTAACCAGGAAAGGCTGGTTCTCTATATACGTAATATTGGGATCTCCCGGGAAAAATTCATAAGGAGTCAAAAACCAGTATCTTTCACCATTGGTGTAAATTGCAAAATATCCATAGAAAAGCATTAAGAGGGTCAAGCCCTTAAGATGCTTTTTCCTGTTGTGAATCGTATGAAGTTCATCCAGATAATCTTCCATCTGGTCAGCAAAAGACTGCCATGGCTCTTTTCCCTTCACCGGGAAAGGATTCACATTTATCAATAAATCAGAATTCCCTATTTCCTCACAAAAACTATTCACAAAACTCGAAAGCGGATTCCAAGCTGAGGGTGTATAACTGTCCAAGGCTTGAATTAAATCGACGTAAGGAAAAGCCGCTGTCCCTAAGCCTCTTAAGATAGAAGCAGTATGGCCAAAAACAAAATAGCTCAAATTATCTTCAAACATTTGAATAAACTTCACATGCGTATCCTGCGCGCTTAAAGCTCTTTTAAATAGGTCTTCTGAAGTTGTTGCCATATTATAGTTGTTTTGGCGGAATTATAATTATCCCGGACCGGCCGGCAACCTTTTGAAACTGTTTCTCAAGCTCCTCTTGGAGCCATTCCCTTGATCCTTTCCGGTATTCCGGTATCGGAGTAATGGAAGGAATGATCCTGGCAGCCTGAGAGACCGTGTCGGGGAAAGTGATCATCGATGCGGTCAGAAAATAATTTAAAGCATGCGCAAAATCATCCTGCCCGATCTTCCTGTAAACCTTTCTTTCTCTACCAAACTTCTTTTGGTTATCCGGAATAAGATTTTGAAGATGATTCTGAAGTTCCTCCAGCCCGGTCATTGACTCTAAAATCCCAACAGAAGCGTTCCGCAATCTCTCATATAACAGATCTAAACCCTCAGTACGTTCCAAATTTATTATTCCCTTAGATCTGTCAAGATCCAAGGCTTCATGAATTCTTTGCGGATTTTGCCAGGTTCTCTGATTTACCAAAAGGAATCTATCGCGCCCGAACTTCTTCTGGAGTTTCCTAGCATAATGCTGATCTGGGAACATGTCCATAGCCACAACATCGGGTTTTAGAGAAAAAAGAAAATTTTCCAGCTGTTCATCGCTCATAAATCGCTCTATCTTATCAACCACTACTCCTCCACTGTTAGCAAAACCTGCAACCACATGGAAATTGTTCCCCTGGTCAATCCCGCAGATTCTCTTGCTTTTTTCAAATGAAAAATACTGTTCCTTTGATATGAGATTGGCCCGGAATTCATCCCTGGAAAATTGTTGACTTTTTTCAAGGTATGGTTGACCTAAAGTAAAATTATAGAAATGCCTGGTCGGTTTGGTCTGATACTCCTTTAAAATGCGGGCAGCCGTAACCCATGGAGCCATAAGGCGATTAAAATAATAACCGTGAATTGAACTTTTCGGATTCTGGGCTATCCAGACTCCTTTCTTCCTGGCAGCTCTCGGAAGATCTCTCCGGCAAAATTTACAGATAAAAGATTTCTTCCTTTTAGAAATGGAGTCTGGCCAATCCAGAGTCTGCAATTTCTTACAGTGAGGACATCTGATATGCCACTTTCTCTGATCGGACTGCTCATAAAGGTCCGAAATTCCCTGCCTTGGAATGGTAGGAGTGCCCAACCAATAGACCACATCCTTTGATCTGGCTCCTTCCAATCTTTCCTCGTACATCTTTCTAATGTCCGGCTTTTGAAAATCAAGCTCATCTACAACAAGCACATCAGCATCAATAGATTGAGCAAAGTGAGCGGACCAGGAACCTCGGAAGAAAAAATGACTTCCTCCGATTCTTTTAAGAACGGTGGAATAAATGGCTCGGCGGGACAAAGGATCCTTGGTGACCTTAGCCTGCAATTGTGGAGAGCTTCGGAGCACCGGGTCAAATTTGGAAAGAACGAAGTCCTTAACGTCACCAGAAGTCGGCAAAGTGTATATTACTGAAATGTTCGATTTATCACCAAGATAGAGAATTTTAAGAATAGTTGAAAAGGTCGCGCCTATTTGCGTGCATTTTTGCAGCACTATCCTGTTATGGGGATCGGTGATATAATCCCACATGAAGGGATAACTTTCAAATTCAATCTTGGTCCCCTTGTTCGTTTTCAGACTCAAATCTTGAATCCATTTGATTATCCCCAGATTGTTTTTCATCCTCCGATATGGGTAATTCTCCTTCATAGCCAAAAGACTCCTTCAGTCTCTTAACTTCATCCTCATAAAGAATATTGGCTTTTCTTTTACCCATCTCTCTGCCAGGAGCGTTCATAATCAAAGCCAGGATGTCAGTTTTCTCAAGTTTAGGAACCTGGGCAGTAAGCAATTTAATAAACTCTCTTACGATGGTATCGTCAGTAGCTTTGGCTATTCTTTTGAAAAATTCTTCCTTCAGCTTCAGATAGGCCTCGGAAAGATCCTGAATCTTTTTAATTTGATAATCTTCCAAACGGGCAGTAAGATACATCTTCAGCCGGCTGTTGAAATAACGGTTGTTAAGAATCCGATTCAAAGTGTAATCCTGAAGCTTCAGCTCTTTCTGGATCTTATCAATCGGTTCTCCTTTCGTCACCATGTCAAAAACAGCCCTCGTCTTGCTCGATCTCCAAAAATAGCGAGCCTCCCGCTTTTCCTCTTTTGTTAAAGGATTGTAACCCATAATGACCCTCTAAAAATAACGACCTTTCGCAGTTCTGTGCAGATCTTCGATCAAGAAACTGCCTAAAAACAAAGCGATGACTTTAAGAGAATAGGCCAGCGGTAAATAGGAAACACTGAGAAGCAGAATTAAAAAACAAAGAAAGAAAAGACCCAGACAGAGATATTTTTTTAAATTGAAAGGCATTTTAACAGCTGGTCCCTGACCTTTAAGACTAGGAATTATTTTGACATCTGAATTCTCCTTTGGCATATTGCTTATTTAATAATAGCGACTTTAAGATAATTCGTCAAGCCAGTCTCTCAATCTTGCCATCAATAACCCTGGCCAGATATTCATTCTTCCGCTGATCAATCACCCACATAATCTTCCTGCCTCTCTTTGCCATCCTGGCGTACTTTGAATCAGTTTTAGGATTCTGTTCGATGAACAAAAGATTGGCAATCTTATAGGCTTTCAGTCCCCTTACCCTCTTAAGCGGAATTTTCCTGCCCTTGAAGCGAAAATTCCTGCCGGCGAACAGATTTTTGTAAATAAGAGAGAGAATTCGACTGGAAACTTGCATTTTGAGACAATCAGATTTAAGATACGCGACCTTTTCTTTAGTATAACCCAGAACTCTAAGAAAAAAAAGGGCTGTTTAACCGCACAGCCCTAGAAGCGTTGGTGGGCAAGGTCCACCTATCGGCCTTGAAGCTTCAGCAGTATCTTAAAAGGCTTATTAAATTCTTCAAGCTCTGCCTTCAATCTGCGAGCCTCCGTCAAAAACTGATCTCTGTCATGCAACCACCCTCTATAAGCTTTTCGAAGCTCCGGCAATTTCTTAATAATCTCATCCAGCTTGGTCCAATGAGAAAATTGAGAAAAATTCTCAACAAGTGAAAACGGAGTCTCCATGGAATAACGAAAATTTCTCGGATCCAACGTTAAGCACATGTTCCTCAAACGCAATGCTCTCGGAAAGCACTCCAAAAATTTGTCGAGATGCTTCCTGCTCATTGAGGAGATGCCATAAAGAGCACCAAAATCAATCTTCGTGTGGGGCTTAACATCGGGAGAACTAAAACCGGAATCTTCAACCAAGAATACATTGTTCTTAAATTTTACCTCTCCCTCAAAATAAGATAACAGCGGGTAATAAGTCCTCCACGACCGGGGAAGTTTCAATCCGTACTTGCGGCTAATCGCCAGTTCGCTCTCCCGATAATAAAAGATGGCAGGAATCTTGATATTCTTGATTCTCCTCACTCCTGCCCTCAAGACCAAATTCAGCTCCACAGACAGGTCCGAAATCATACCGCGGAAAGGCCACTCTTTGAAAATCTCTGAGAACCCCTGTTGAAGGGCTTCCGACACCTCTTTCTGAATCTTTCGCCTTTGTTTTAAAAGCGCTGAAGAGCGAATCTCTATTGTTATAAGTTTTTCAAGACGTTGTTGATAATTCATGAAGTTAATTTATTAAGAACCCGAAAAGCTCTATTCTCGTCTTTAAAATCATCAATCCACTTCTTCAGCTGAGCCATATATTTACCCTTTTTCTCCTCAAGCTTCAGAAGAACGGCATGAATCTTGTCCCAATTTCTCACTATTTCAAGTTCTTCGTTCTCCAGCTCGCAGTTATTAAAATCGGCAAACCTATGAGCAGACCAAGTGACGGTGCCACTCTTAGAATCATAAACCAGATAGAATGAACGATTATCAGCACAGATTCCAACATGTCCAATCTCAAGATCAACCGCTGCTGTGCAGTTCTGCGGGCTTGTACACCATCGCACGATCTGGTCCCGGATTCTCCTGCTTAAACTAAAATATTCTCCTTTAAGAAAGCCGATAAATTTCTGAAGCTTGACTTGGTCAATCTTCGGGTTTCCAACCAGGGAGGAAAAATCTATCTCAGTAACGCCATAGGAGGAATTTTGAGACTTCTTCAAAATTCTATACTGCCTAAGCTCTGTCATTTCACTCCACTGCACCAGAACATAAGACTCGTGAGGAAATCTCAATCCGGGATTCCTGGTAAGAACCACATGTTTCTTCCAGCCTCCCTTGGCTGGAAGAAGAAACCGTCCGGTTTTATTGATAACAGAAGACGACAGCAAAGCATCCAATTCAGAATCCATATCACTAAGAAGAGCGTCAGAATCTATCGTCATTAGAACCGGATAGGTTTTTTCCAAAACTCTCTTAAAGCTATTCTGCTGCCGCGAAAGTTCCTCCTTCAGTTCTGTAAGGCGCTGGAAGCTTTCGGAAATTTTAGTAGGAGGCATGATTCCCGGCTCTCAGCCTTAAAACACTGCCAAAAGGCCACTTGACATTGTTAGACTGAGTAACCCAATAAACGTCATAATTCGGCCTTTCTGAAGGAAAGTCTCCATACCCGTCCGTAAAGAAAACAAGACAGTCAATTCTGCTCTTAAATTTCTTCTCAACCAGCCTAAAAACGGGCCGAAAATCGGTTCCTCCTCCGCCCTTAGGCACTATTCTCCTGATTTTCTCGCGGGACCGGGCGGTGACCTCCACAATATCCCAGACCTCAGCATCATTAAAAATTATATGAAACTTAAAGGACTGGAAAGCCATAGCCATACCCCAAACTTCCGATATGGCTTTGGTAATATCTTCCCTGCTCATAGAACCGGAAGTGTCTATGGCAACAACCGCATTCAAACCTTTTCTTCTCTCACGGCCGGGGAAATAAAAAGGCAGCCACTTTTTATTGGCGCGCTTCCAGGTCCTTCTAACCGCCTTCTCTCTGAACCGCTGGCGAAGAATCTGCGGCCAGGGCAGCTCCGGGTTCTCAAGCTGGGCCAGCTCCCGCTTTAACCCGAGCGGAACATCTCCTTTCAAAGCCTCATTAGCCGCGTTAACCCGGTCCTGCCACTGCCTCCTAAACTTTTTTACTTCTCCCGGCTTAACCTCTCCAACCCCGCTCGACTCCAGAAGATCCTTCACCATCCTATCAACCAGACCCTTCCAGGGCTCGGAAAGCCCGGAACAGTCAGGCACAACCTTTCTATTCTTGCCTTTGCCCTTAAACTGGATTCTTACCTGAAACTTGGGAACCTTGCGATCCAGCTCATCATAAATCTGCTCGGAAGTTTTCTGATCTATATCGGAAATCGTGACATCGCCAAAATTCCATTCGTGATTCCACTCAAGGGAAATGCCTCCCGGCGGAAGCTCAATGAAACTGACCGACCGCAGCTCGTCATTCACTTTAATATCAGCGGCAATATTCCAAAGGATAGGATTTCTGTTCTTCACTCTGAACGGGTGCTGGAAAGCAAGATGGAGAACTTCATGACAAAGCAGGCCGGTTAGCTCGGCGTCAGAAAGCCGCTTTATAAACTCGGGGTTGTAGAAGAAGTCTCCTCTTTCGTTTATCCCGGCCGTACCGACGGAATTGGTTTCGATAAGATAGAGATAGCTTGCCAGCTGCCCAAACCAGGGCTGGCAGGTCAGAAGCCTGACCTTGGCCTTAACTAATCTCTTTTCTGAATCCATACTTAGGCTAAATCCTCATCATTGAAGTAAACACCAAGATCGGCCATAGTTTTATCAAAACCTTCGACCTTTCTCAAGGTGTTTAACCTCTTCTTGAGGATTAAGGTTAGAAAACCGACTGAAAATTCAGGAGGAAGACAAGAAGAAATCTTCAAGACCTTTTCGGGAGGCAGCCTGTTGTCCTTCTTCCACCAAAGTGAAGCTAGAGAAGAGACAATCGACCAGAACATCGAGGCCCGGTCTTCTCGGCGTTCCTCGATCTTCTTCAAGGTCTTTTCGGGATCCTTTAGGACGTCCTCCAGTTTGACGCTCTGGGAGAGTTTCACGTAACTGCCGAACTTAGATCCCAATTCCGGGCCTATACAGGAACTGGCCAGCAATGTTAGAGTCTCAGGATCCCGGATTCCTTTGATAAGGCGGCTGACATTCTCCCATTGCCTGGGAAAAGGATTAGCTTTCTTATCCAGCAGTCTCTCATCCCAGACTGCCGGAAAGAGATCGCTGGGATAGTTTTTAAGATAGCCAATCACCCTAGGATCATGATCACGTTCCAGAAAATACTGCAGAATCTCATCCAGCTCGGGTTCAACTCCCAGATGCGCAAACCTGCTGGTTTGGGCAAGGTAAGTCTGCTGAACTCCGGAATAATCCTTCTCGGTATTGGAAGCGGCAACCCTCCAGAACTTAGGAAGGCCTCTCTCGTCCACCAGTTCGGGGACATTGGAGATCCTTCCCTCTAAAATATAGCGGTACATTGCCGCACGGACGGTCTCATCAGCCAAATTCATCTCATCAAAAAATATGATTCCCTGACCGACTCTTGGAAGCTCTTCCGTCGCTATAAACTGGGTTACTGCGTAAAAGCCTTTGTCCCTTATCTGAGGCATTCCTCGAAGATCAGGGGCGTCATACTGACTCATTGTTATAATCTTCAGAGTAAAAATATCATCGCCGAATTCGTCCTCAGAATACTTCAGCCCAAGCTCCTTGGCCTTGCTCTGAGCAAACTGCCTGACAATAGAAGTCTTGCCTGAGGAAGGCTTGCCCCATAAGTACAGAGGCGTTTTTTCCTTCCAATAAAATGGAAGGAGTTTTTGCAATGTTTTTAGATCCACTGTTAACATATTTTATCCATTCAAAATTTAAAGTTGGTAGGTAAAAAACCAACGCTACAAAATGCGACTTTAGATTATAAAAGATTGGAATCGCGTTATAAATCTCCGGTAAAAGAGCCAGCGCAAGGACTAGCTCCTTTCCGGAAGTCGACTTCCTATTTCTTGGGAATTCTGCCCTCTCTAGCTCTCCCAATCCCTGATAAATTCCCTAACAAGGCTAACAAGGCTTCAATTTTTCTTGGAAGAGGAAGGTTTGGCATAGAATTTCTTCTCAAGCTCACGATAAAGCTCTAAAGCTTCATCAACCGAATCGCACCTGATATTAAACATCTGAGAGGTTTCTGAGACAGGCTTCCCAAACCTGTCGACACCCTTGCGATAATTTCGGGTGATTTGAACCTTCGGCATTCTTTGATCATTATTGTCCATAATAAGATGCCGGTCGAAAGAAACCTTGGAGTTCCAGCCTTGGCGAAGGAGAGCGTCCAAAGCGCTTTCCAGCTCCTTAAGGCCTTTCTCCGTAAGGTCCCTAAACGAACCGATGTTAAATCTTAACTTGACCTTTGATTTTGCCAGCTCCCTACCAAAATTGCTGGCTCCCCAGCCTTCACGCTCAGCCAGGAGCTTAAGCTGAACATAAAGCCTGGAATACCTGTTTTTTCTCCTCCTGCTCATTTTAATTATGGAAGCAAAATCCTTAGTCTCGAAAAAGCTCCGCTACGCAGTCAGAGCAATACAGCCCTTGGTTAATCACTCCTTGAAGATCAAAGGAGCAGTTCACAAAAGTCTCCCTTTTCCATCTCCTGCAGCTCAGGCAGCGGAACTCAAAGGTATACTGAAAATCCTGAATCCAGACTCCCTGGTAATAGCTCTTCCAGCCTTCCAGAGGACGGCAGCCAACCACTTTAAGATCCGGAAAGGATTCCAAAGCTTTGATAATATCCCGAAGAACCCTGATCTTAGTCGGAAGAGGCTCGGTAACCGTGGAAAGGATGATGTCGGAGTAAGCTGGAACCCGATCCTCAAAACTGTTAAGCCGCTCGATCAGGCGAAAATAAAGCTGTTTCTTAGTCATCATAAGATTACGGCAGAACCATCATTAGAAGGACCGGAGCGGCTCCATCCGGAGGACCTCCCATTAAAGTTGAGGCTTCCTCCGGCGATTTCTCATAACAGGTGGCATTCCACTTTGAAGCAAGAGCCTGTAGCGAAGAGATATCATCAAAACTCCGAGGCACTATGAAGAGAGCATTGGCGTTAAACCGGTTATGGTTCTCGGAGGCGGAAGCCATGCTCCGAAGAGGAATAAGGGGATGTTTGTTCTGCCCGGTCCAAAAATTCCAAGGAATAACAGCGGCCCAAGATTCTCTGCACTCCAGCAGGTCAAAAACGATGTCAGCGCTGTCATTAAAAGGCCCGAAGGAGGAAAGGAGGATGAGATGGAGAAAAAGCCTCTGAACCTCCGAAATGTTCTTGATCCTCGATATTGTGTCAATGATTTGCTTGTTTTTGGCCATCATACTGCTTTATAAATTTCTTCATGAAAGAATCCCATCTTGATCTCCAGCGGGGGCCTTTCAAGAATCTCCTCCTGCGTTCCAGAAACTCTCCCCAGAGCCTCCAATGTTCCGGGCATAGAAAGTACCTCCTTTCGGGATCATTCCAGCAGGCTTTCCTCCTGCAGACAGAACACCTTCTCCAGGCTTTGGTGGTAATATCAAAGCGGCTCAGGCTTCCAAGGGAAAGCAGCCTCCAGCAGGATTTCCGGGCTTTCCTAATAGCTTCTTCCTCACTCCGGGCCGTAACCTTGGTCTGAAACCGATCTTCATAAGTTATAGTGTATTTCATAATACTTATAGGATCTCTTTTAAATCTATCCTAAGAAAAGAGAAATGGAATGTAGTATCTCTAAATACTTAATTTTAGATTCTTTTCTCCGGATAGAAAAGATACCATAAAATCTCTTTTTTTTAGACATTAGAACCCAGAACACCTGAAAGGAATAATGCTGAATTACGGGAGTTGAGATTGTGCGGGGTATGGGTGGTGAGAAAACTAACATTTTTTGTCTCTCTTATCACTAACACGCTTTAAAACTCTTTCAAAATCTTCAAGATCAGGCCTCTTCTCTAGCCTATCCAGGAAAAAATCCAAAATCCTGGGATCCCTCTCATCAGGATTCGCCACCCAATAAAACATAATTCCTCTCTCCAATCTCTTAACAATCATCCGCTCCAAAGAATTCTTCCGCTCAGGGGACTCCGCAGTCCTCAATTCCTCCTCCAGCCTTCCAATCTCTTTTTTAATATAAGCCAAAGCGTCAGCCAGAGTATAAAAGATTTTCATAAATTTTCAAGGGCCCATGAACTTCCTCGACCTTTTGCGGTTTCCCTCTCTGAGGAAACAAGGAAATTCATCCAGAACAGGTTAAACAGCTTTCTGGGTGTGGTCGGGATACGCGACCAGTGATTTAATCCTCTCAGCACCAGAAACAAAAAAAACTCGGAGGGTATCGCACCTCCGAGCTTCTCTTGCGCAAGGATTTATTTTTTGGGATAAGCCCTAACAAAATAATCCGAATCCTTCTCAACTCCCTCTCGCTTTCGGGACTTCTTCTGAACGAACAAAGTCGCTTTTGAAGGGTCCCAATTTCCGTCCTGATTATAACTGCCAAGCTGGATAACATACTCATTCTTGTCGGTCTTGAAAGTCAGATAAGTCTCCTTTACCTCCTCTCTAGCCCCTGATTTCGAGGGAAGGAGGCCGCTTAGAGAAATGCTGATATGACCGCCTTTCCTATCCCAGCCGCTCCCTATAAGAACTCCTCTCCGCTGAGGATTGACGGGAGGTTCGGGCAAACTAAAGATTTTGGCCATTTTCCTCTAAAAATTTAACATGTTCGGATTGTGCGCGCAGCTTGTCCAGACTCACTTCCTGAGCAAGCTCATGCATACCGCTCTTGCAATAACAGTTATAATCATGCTGGGTAACCCATCTCTTGCAGCCTCGGCAAAATTTTAATATGCCTCCCTTCTTGAAAAACTTCTGGTCAGGCGCCCAATAGAGTACCTGCAGAGTCCTGTCATCCACCTTCTCGGTTAAGGGAATCCATGAGATTCTCATAAGACACGAAACATGTTAGTAATGAGTTCGGGGTCGACGAGCTCCCGAAGATTTCAAAAACAAGAAATCATTGA
>CAZCSS010000009.1:0-2817 GCA_964501515.1 uncultured archaeon | reverse complement strand
AAAAGGCCAGCGGGTCTGGGTTAGGAATAAAAGCAAGAATTTCTGGGAATTGTGGCTTCTTTCGTGCTGGCGTGGGCCGGAAGGAATAATAAACAACCTCTTCGGGCCACCCGGTTTCTCGCCAATGTAAAAGCGGCAATTATATTAATTTACGACTATAATATCTCAAATAATTTCTTGCCCCCCAAACCAATTTTTTTAACTTAATAATAATACTCACCTCCCTCCCACAGAGAGAATTTTTCCCTCCTATCTTAAGGATATTACCTGCCACTTACCCCGCTTTTTAACCCTCCATTGACCTCCAATATCTTCCTTGGTATAATATAGACAATGATCAAGATCTACACAGACGCAGGATATAATTGGAAAAAAGAGCTAAAAAAGGCCCAGAAGCATGCCACGATCGCCTACAGGATAGATTCTGGGAGTGTTAAAGTGGAAAAAATCTCCTGCCCTCCTATTAAGGGGCTGAAGCAGTATAACAATATTTTTGAGCTCATGGCAATTCACCAGGCTCTTCAGGCCTTTTTAGAGGAGTATGGGCCCGGGAAGGATGTCCAGGTTCTCTCTGATAGCCAGGTGGTTGTGAGCTGGCTGAAGAATAAAAAAGAGCTCCGACACCTTTCAAAATACCATCGGGCTCTGCAGGCTTTGACGATCGGGCTGGAGGAGTTCTTTCGCTCGGTCTCCTATCAGCACATCCCCAGGGAGGAGAATATAGCCGGGAAATTTTTGGAGAGGAGGGGAGCTTGATAATTAAAAAAAAGGCGGAAAACTTCCGCTCTAATCCAATACCACCGCTTTCCCCTTCCATCACTTAATAGGCAGTATATGGTGATTTCCAGGGCTCTTTTTTTTCTGTTCGGGGTAGAATCTTTTCCTTCTCCAGGAATTATGAAGCATCTCGCAATTAAGGACGGATGGAAGTCGCCTGTTGACGGGTGGTCGGTCAGAGCAGGACTTTTTTTCGGAGAAGCCCCCCTTAATAGCAACTCCTATCCGCCCTCAATTGCTTGGGCAAGTTTTAGGTCATTCCCCAAAAGGACCGATGCTTATTTTTTTTAAAAACGCCGTAATGGTGGAAAGGCCGGCTATGGCTGTAGTCCACCTTTCCGGTGAATTACTGTCCTTTCCACCATTACTTTCAATTATATTCTTTTCAAAGGATGCTGTCAAGATCTGTTTGGTCGCTAGCGTACAACGGGTTTCTTGATAGCCTTTGGCTCGCTTTCCCTCTATGGTCTTCTTTGGACTTCCTTTATAAGGCTCACTCAATACTTTTGGGTTTCTTTAAAATCCTGGTTCGCTAGCAGCACTCTGGGTTTCTTGATTGTATTGGCTCGCTTTTATACTTCCGGGCTTCTCGTTAATCATGGCTCGCTTAGAAAACATGGGCTACTAAGACATCACGGCTCGCTTACATGATACGGGTTTCTAAAACTCAATTGGCTGATTCTCTATCGATCCCATCCTCAATTTTCCGGTGCCCTAATTTCGCAATCACGTAAGGCTCGCTGACAGGCAATCCTTCGATCTTCCTTCCCTCGATCCATAGATGGAGGAGAAATCTTTTGATCATGTAGGTCATAGCTCTGTTATGAATATGCCCTCTCGTTAATTCGGGATGTTTCCTCCGTTCATATTTTTTCCTCTCATCATAAATTTTCCTGTAGGGACTCCCGGATTTTAGAAAGGACACGCCGGCCTTCCAGGTTAGAGTCTTTAGGAGCGGGTTGAAGGAGATTCCCTGTGTCTCGATTTTTTTCCCTTGCTTGTTCTTGTATGTTTTGGGAACAAGATGTTTTTTCTTTCTGCTCCTTGCCTCTCCATCTACTACATCTCTCCCTGCATATTTCCAGAGTGAGGATACGTGCCTGGCTTTTTTGAAGTCTATCAGGTTAATCAGACCCGAAGCTATCACAGGACCGATTCCTTTCACTCCTTTCAAATAATCTTTCCAAAGAGGTTCTTGAGCTATAGCCTTCTTTAGATGTCGAATTATCTCCTTTTCCATTTCGCTGAACTTCTCGAAGTAATAATCTAACGGCTCGGTAGGAAGTTTTGCTTCCTTCAGAGCTCTTATCTGCCCGGCGAAGGCGATTCGGTGTTCTTGAAGCCTGTAGTAGTGGTTGATTAGATAAGTTATTTCTTTTTTCACAGGACTGTTTTGATTTTTAAAAGAACCGACCTTTTTTTATTAGAGGTATAGAATAATCAGGAAGATAAGGGCGAGAGCAAAGAAAATGGTCAGGAAGGCCAAAATTACTCCTCCGAAAATATCTGCGTTTAGATTTCTCCTCATAGTGAGATATCCATTATCTCTCTTGACATTTCATTTTCAGTGTAGTGAAATGTAACAAAATCCCGATAAATGCGTCATAAATTTAAGAAGATGTCAAGTCTTCAAGGAAACTAAAAATTGTCAATTTTTGTGCCACCGTACATCCAATCATAGGCCGGTGGCTTTTTTTTTATTTTCCCCAAACCTTCCTGCCGCCCAACCAGTCTGGTTGGTGCTCATACATGTGCTTGCGCCACCATTGATAGTAGTGGGTAGAACATAAGCCACGAGCCTTAGCTTTCCTGCCACATTTTTTGCACTTGATTGTTCTTTTTTTGGCCCTTTTCATTTTCTTTTTGCTTTATGCTTTCTCCAGCAGTTATATGATCCCCACCAACTTTCCTCGTTTCCCCAAGGCTTGGTCCCGTAGGTCTCAATCAGAAAATTACAGCACTCTATATTACTCTCTGGATCAAAAGGGAATATCTTTTTTTTAAGGTTTTTCTCGCAGTCTTTTATGGCTATGGGAGTTA
>CAZCSS010000008.1:21782-27857 GCA_964501515.1 uncultured archaeon | reverse complement strand
GGTCTCGAGTTTGCTGACCTCTTCTTCAAGCTTTCTCTTTTCGTTCAGATACCTGGAAACGTCAGGGGAACCCCCGGCCTTCCTGTAGAATCCTCCTGTCACAGCTCCCGATGCCTCCACGAGGTCGCCATCCAGCGTGACCATTCTTATTCTGGCCGTTCTGGCGATGTCTTTTGCTCTTTCTATGTCCTTGACCACCGCAGTGGCAGAGAAAACATAATCCACTGCCGGCTGGTATGCAGGGTCATGGTGAACAAGCTCTGACAGCCAGCCCATGGCGCCTGCGGGAAGAGGCTTCCTTGGAGGGGCTCTTACCCTGTCAAGGGGGAGAAACCTTGCGCGGCCAATCCTCTCCTTTTTCAGGTAATTCACGCATCGGACAGAGCTGTTCATGCTGTCAACCACAACATCGTTCAGATGCCCGCCAGCGGCCACATCCACTGCTGTTCTGTACTGTGCAGGAACCTCAATAAGCGATGAGAGCGTTCCCTTGACCCCCTTCATGCCCATGACAGCCTTAACCGCTGCAGGGCTGTCCCTCCTGCCGGCAGCGTTCAGTCTCTCCACCAGGAGATTGATTCTCTCGATTTCCTTTCTCCTTGATTCTGCCCTGTCCTTTTTTATTTCCAGTTCTGAGCGGAGTTTGGAAAGCTTTTTCGTAACCTCAATCTGACTGGAGGCCTTTACCACCGACCTTGTGAGTTCCTCAAGGCCGGCTTCCCCTTTCTGTATCTTGCTGTCAAGCTCTCCTATCCTGACCTCGAGTTTCTGCATCTGCTTTTCCTTCTCCGCCAGCTTTGCTGCTATCTCCCCCAGGCTTTTTTCAGAATGATAATAATCCTTCCACAGTATGGATGCCCTTATCTTCTCCAGGGATTCTGCAAGCTCCTTGTATCTCATGGCAGCGTCGCGCTCCTTCCTGAGCTTCTCGAGTATGTTGTGCTTTTCCTGCAGAATCAGTTCGGCCTCCCTTACCTTGTCCGCTATTCTCTCAAGCTCTTTTTCGGCTTTGGCTTTTTTCTCGTCATACTCTGCTATTCCTGAGATCTCGTCTATTATCTCCCTCCTCTCAACAGCGTCCATCTCCACAACCTGGTTCACATCTCCCTGCTTGATTATGTTGTGACCGCTGGCGTGTATCCCTGCCATGGTGAAGGCATCAAGTATCTGCTGCCTTGTGACAACCTTTCCGTTAAGCCTGTATGCTGACACCCCTTTCTGGTTAATTCTTCTGGATATGGTAACGGTCTTGTCATCAAAGGGGAGCGTTCCTGAAGAGTTGCTGAAGTAAAGGGTCACCTTGGCGAAATCCGCGCCGGGCTTGTCCTTGCTGCCATGGAATATGAGTTCCTGCGCTTTTTTTGCTCTCATGAGTCTGGCAGAGCCTTTTCCGATGACAAAGGAAATCGCGTCTGACAGGTTTGACTTTCCGCACCCGTTAGGCCCTGTGATAACAGAGAATCCTGTTGGAAACGGGATGGATACCTGGCGCTTGAACGACTTGAAACCCTGCAGAGAAATCTTTTCGAGCTTGACCATATAGTAATAGTATATGGGGGGAATGTTTTATATAGCTTGCGAAAAACGGCAAGCAGTCTTATATTCTCGCCGGACAAGAATTCCCTATGCGCAGCATTGCAGCAGCAAAATACAAGGAAATTCATGACAGGGCCATTGAAATTCAGAACGGTAGTTACAGCGATGATGAGATTCCGGGCATGGCAGAACAGCTGATTCTGGACGCTGAAAAACTCCTGCCCTATTTTTATGAACACGATTTCAGGCGCAAAAACCTGAAGAACATAATCGAATGGGCAAAGCCGCTCAGGGACTACAAGACTTCTGCTTAGATTTTCCCATTTTCTCCCTGGCCTTCCCCTTCCTTGCCACTGCCATCTCAAAGTCCTGGCCGAGCCTTATGGCCTTCCCCGGAACAGGGCACACCTCCTGGCAGACGCCACAATAGATGCACTTCCCGAAATCAATCCAGTATTCCTTCTTTGCCTTGTTAATCATTATGGCTCCTGTTGGGCAGTTTAGCATGCACTGAAGGCAGAATATGCATTTCTCAGGGTCCCACACATGCTTGCCCCTGAACCTGGAGTAGATTCTGGGCTTCTGCCGGGGGTATTTGATGGTAGCTGCAGGAGAGAAAATCCTTTTCAGGACCTCGGGAAGGAATCTCATACGTAATAATTGGATGCTGTCATAAAAAATCCACACCGGTTCAGAACACCATGAAGCCGGTGGCTGCCCTGAAGAGATCTATCAGGACAAGAGGCCCCAGAAAGAACCAGTACAGCCGCAATGCCTGCTCTATCCTGAGCCTGGAGAACACAACTTTCGTCACCGAAACCAGAAAGACTATTGCAAGCGACTTGAGGAAGAACCAGAGCAGGGAGTCAGGCCACATTCCGGGCAGGAGCGAGGATGACCCCCCGAGGAACAGCACTGCCCCAAGGGATGCCAGAACCCAGAAGCTCACTGCCCTGGCCAGGGAAAACATACCAAGCCTGCTTCCTGAATACTCAACCAGAGGGCCTGACACAATCTCCTGCTCGGCGTCGGGTATGTGGAACGGGGGCAGGGAGAGTTTGCCCTGCATGGAGGCCATGTACCCCAGAAATGCCAGGGGAAACTGCCATGCCATGAAGGGGGCGACAGAAAACCCCGTGAAGATTCCTATTGTAAAGAGAGAGAGTATAAAGGGAAGCTCATACGAGAACAACTGAACGATTTCCCTGACAGAGCCGTGAAATGCAAGGGGGTTTCCCGATGCCCACCCGGCAAGAGCAATGGCAAGCGATGATATGACAAGGAGGTATATCAGGACAATCATGTTTCCTTGGAAGTTTATCATGGCCTGCCCGTATACGGGTATGACAAAAACCGCAGAAAGAGATGCGGCAAATGCCGCAACAGGGCACAGCGTAAACAGCAAGGGCATGGCGTTCCTCGGAACAATGCTCTCCTTGAACATCAGCTTTACCCAGTCAAAAAAAGGCTGCCACACAGGTGGTCCCACCCTGCTCTGCATCCTGGCGGCCAGTTTCCTTGTGAGTCCCTCATAGAGGAAACCTATCAGCGCGGCTGAAAAAAAACCCGGGAATACCAGCATCTGAACAATCTGTTCCAGCATCCCTTAATAATTAACCTCTTTGTTAATGAAATTTTGCATCAGTGCATGATGACCGGGCGAGGGTTTCGTTACTTCCATGTCAAGGGCCACCATTCTCTTGGTCCCATTTCCCCCTGCCGTCACCCCAGTTATTCAGTTCGTGGTAGTCAAAAGCCCCTTTCCTTCCTGTGCTTGCATTGGTGAGTGTCATCCTGTCGCAGCATGCCATGCAGGGGTCTATTGTGATTATGTTTGCAGGTATATCAGCCACCTGCTGCCCTATGATAAGGTCCCTGACGCCGGCAAAGTTGGCATATGTGGGCGTCCTTATTCTCACCCTGTCCGGTTTTGTTCCTGCGGACCTGAGGTAGTAAAGCAGTTCCCCCCTCGGGGCCTCTATCCTCGAGACCGTTTCCCTTCCCGGGGGTATCATAACGTTCATGGAGACCTTTTCTTTTATGGCCCCTTCCGGCAGGATAGCGAGAGCGTTCTGTATCATGTCCGCGCTTTTTACAACCTCCCTTATCCTGACCAGCATCCTTTCCATGTCATCCCCATCCTCTCCCAGAACAGGAGAAAACCCCAGGTCAGGATAAGCCATGTAACCCAGGTTCCTTATGTCCAGGTTCACACCAGAAGCTCTTGCCACAGGGCCGACAAGCGAATGTTTCTTCACCTGCTTCGAGGTCAGGACGCCCTTTCCCTTGAGGCGCTTCCTTATTGATATGTCCTTCTGGAACACCCTGAGATAATGCCGGCCCCTCTCCTTTATCTCGTTCAGATTCTCCTCCATCTTCTTCAAATGCTCTGCACTGATTTCCCACCTGGCGCCGCCAATGGTGTTGATGTCCTGCTGAACCCTTTTTCCGGACAGCATCTCGAAAAGCTCAAGGCAAAGCTCCCTGTCCCTCCAGATGTAATGAAAGGCTGTCTCAAACCCTATCACATGACCCAGATGGGCGACAAGAAGCAGATGAGAATGTATCCTTTCAAGCTCATTGAATATTGTCCTTACAAACCTGCCCCTTTCAGGTATCTGCATCTCAAGCAGCTGCTCAACCCCCTGGGAATAGCAGGACGTATGCGACTGGCTGCATATGCCGCAAACCCTGCCTGAAAGATGCACGCTCTTCATCCATGTCCTTGTTTCCAGCGCTTTTTCTATCCCCCTGTGTATGTAGCCAATCTGGATGTCAGCGTCTGTCACCTCCTCGCCGTCCACCACCAGGTTCAGGTGCAGGGGTTCCACCCATGCAGGGTGCTGCGGGCCAACAGGGATGCTCATATCATGCATTCTAGTCACCCAGCTTAAGCGGCCTTACTGGTTTCTCCTGCTCTTCCTTGGCCGCTTCCTCTCCCTTTATCAGGTCTGTGATGAACCTGACTGCGTCCTTTGCGCACAGTTTCACCTCCCTGCTCATCTCCTGGCCGAATCCTGTGTTCCTGGGCTGGATCCCTACCAGAAGAACCTCAGGATTGCTCGGGACGGTTTTCTTTACGGCGTTTATGAAAAAAGTCAGGGGAGCATTGTGTGTGGAATATGTGTAACCCTCAACCTCCTTCTCCTCTATCAATCTATACTCTCCCGGGTTGCCGTTGAAGTCAGCAGAGTCGATTATGAGCACAATCTCCGGAAGGAACCTCGCAATCCTGTGGATATGGTTTTCAGGGTTTTCTGACCTGATGAACTGGAACGTGTGCCTCTTCATGCTCTTCCGAAGCGTGGTTTCCAGAATGTCTGCAATGAACAGCCCAACCCCGTCATCTGCCTTGAGTTCGTTCCCCACACCCACAACGCTTATCCTCATGAGAGAAATATTATATCCAAGGATATATTATAATATATGCTGGAATCCCTGTTCACCCTGAAGGAGCTTTATGAAAAACCGTACATGATGTTTCCCTGGGCGTTCATAATGGGAAGCATAGGGATACTGATTGCGGTTCAGGTGTCCTTTCCTGTCAGGATCTCCTCGTCCTATCTTGATACAACAGGGCTTTTTGCCGTGCTGTTCACAATAATACCCTCTGTTTATTTCATAACTCTTATGATAAAGAAGGACGAGCTTGCCGGGGAGAACCTGATCAGAGAGCACAGAAAGGATGACATCTGGGCCAGGTGCGGAAGGGAAATCCTTATCCTGGTCATGTTTTTCCTTGGTATCACACTTTCCTTTGCCTTCTGGTCATTCACGCTTCATGACACGGCCTTTGATGTTCAGCTCCAGAAGATAGGGCATATAAGGGGCACTGGCGCGGTTGCCGGAGGCGATTTCCTCCAGTTTAACCGGATAATTTTTAACAACCTCAATGTAATGCTTTTCTCATTTATTTTCTCTCTGATATTCGGGGCAGGCGCTGTGTTCATTATAGTATGGAACGCCTCCATACTCGGGGTTTTCGTGGGAGCAAGAGTGTCCGAGTACGTCTGGGACATCCCTTACAGCACAGGCGTTTTCCTCCCCCACGGAATCCCTGAAATCGTGGGCTACCTGTTCGCCGGCCTTGCCGGAGGCATACTATCAGCCGCTGTGATAAGGGGCAGGGACATGGGTATTATGAAGGTTGTTCTGCGCGACTCTGCGCTGCTCATGGCCTTTGCGGTGTTCTCTGTTTTCTGCGGTGCTGTGATAGAGTCCCTTGGCTTTGAATGGCAGATTCTGGCCATGGTGGCATTTTACGGGGTTTTTACTTACCTTATCATGCACGCGCTTGAAAGCAAGTATTCTGATATTATCGGAAAGGCAAAAAACCTCTGAAAAACCACGGCATGTTCAACCAGAAATTGTGCTATTGACGAGTTTTATTTTCATTTTACGTCAATCAACTTATCAGGCTTATAAACGTGCGCATCCAAAATATATAGCAGGTGGCTATATGGTTGACGAAAGAATAGGCCATTATGCCTTTATACTGGGCGTACTCATAGCCTTGGTAGTGGGAGCCGCAGTGGCCTT
>CAZCSS010000008.1:0-21682 GCA_964501515.1 uncultured archaeon | reverse complement strand
TGACAGCATTCGTGTTCCCGGCAGCTCTTGTGGTGGCCCTCAAGGCAGTGTACGTCTTGGCATCAAAACCAACGGCATAATCACGGAAAATAAGAACTGCAAGGAACTGTTACTTCTTTTATTTATTTTTATTTTTCTTTATCCAGTTTCATCTGTCTGGAATGCATTTAAATACCGCTTTCAAATCTATTTTGCGGGGCTAGGCCGGGGTGTTAGGCATACCCTGTTACCGCAAACTGTCTATATGGCGGGGCCGAAGCCCGAGGGCGATTCAGGGCATGTGAATCAGTCCGGTCTCCTGACTGAGAAGCTTTGTCCCGCAGGATTGTCATTGTGATGAACCGAGTCAGGCGCGGAAGCGAGCAGCTCTAAGTTGCGGTGGGAATGCTTGCGGGGTTAACAAAGTGGAGAACGGGGTCCGGTCAGCTGGCTTGCCTGTCCTGTTTCCACCAAGGGTGCGCTCCGCATGATTATGCTGTAACAGTTCAACGCGTTGCTGTTTCTGATATATAAGAGACCTTGCACAAAATTTACATATGACAGACCAGAGGCTTCTGGACTACATACGCCAGAGCCGCCAGGCAGGGTATCCTCCTGGAGTGATAAGGCAAAAACTCCTTGATGCGGGTTGGCCTGTTCGGACAGTTGACGATGCTCTCCGGGAAGCATATCCCCCACCCGGACAGCCCAGAGGCCCTTCCGGACCAGTCAGGAAATATCCTTGGGAAAACCAGCCGCATTTTTCCCTGCAGCAGCAAAGCCGGCCAATGTCTGTTCAGCAGGCAAAATCAGGAAGCATCCCCGGTGTGATTGAGAAGTTCAAGCTCTGCTTCCTCCACCCCAACCAGCTCTTTGACAGGGTGAAGGATGAGCAGGGGTATGAGGGGCCGATAAAGTTCTATCTTTTGATTGCTTTCATCAACCTTATTATCGCCAATATAATTTTAATTACATTGGTCACACTTATGCCACCTGTTGCAGAACTGCTGGGTTTTATTGGACCTATTGAAATCATTGGTGGACTGTTCAGCAATATAATAAATACCAATCTAACAATAATCTTCTCAGTTTTAGGAACCTTCCTGTCAGCAGGTTTTGTTCATCTGTTTGCCCTGATTTTTGGCGCAAAGGGAGGATACCACAGCACATACAAGGCGATTGTCTATTGCACTGGGCCCTCGATTTTCATCCTGCCTGTTTCATTAATTCCATTTGTAGGGTTATTCATATCGCTTTCAATATCCATATGGACTCTTTACCTTTTCCTCAAGGGCCTTTCTGTTTTCCATAACATATCAATGGCCAGAGCCTTTGGTATAGCCACTGTAATGGTTATAACAACAATTGCTATAATCTTTTTGGTTGTCTTTTCCCTTGCATTTTCCCTGTTAGGGATTCTCAGTCCAACAGTTTACAGCACTTCCACTGCTGTTGGTTTCCCGGGGTTCCAGGTCCCTGAGAGCGGGTGTCAGCTCAAATCCAGCGGCGAATTTACATTAACGCTGAGAAACATGATGGGATCCGAGATTGAGATAACCAAAGTCGAGGCCACTTACAATGACAAAACAATGACAGACACCACCAAGAGGTTCATGAAACCCGCTGATCAGGAAACCATAACATTGTCAGGTCTGGGCACTTCAACTCCGGGTTCTCCGTACTCCGTCAGCGTGGAAATAACGTACACAAACCAGGACACAGGGCTCACGCTCAAATCAGCAGGAACGGTCAGCGGAACCGTGACCATATAAACCGGTCCTCGGGTGACCCTGACAGTTTGTGTTTGAAGGGGCAATTCGTCGCTTATGCAAGCAGTGCTTGTTGTATGGATCGCAAGATTTCAGTCAATCTCATGAACACAGGAACAGGTCACATAAACAAACTCCGGGGAGCGTGTCTAATAATTACCGCAGTTGTTTCAGCACGAACTTCATCCTTTCAGCACAACAATTCTGCGAACAGGGGAAACGAGGGAGAATGGAGTTATTTTTTAGACACGCCCCAACTCCGGGATAACTTTAAATATCATTGAAACAAATAAAAAATATTCTCAGAAGCAGTTAACAAACAGAAATCGAAGCTGCATCCGATTGGGGGATTGGATTCAGCTTTGGGGGAAATTGACTCATGCATTTTGGCTATTTCTTTAGTGTAAATTAGGATTATAGATAATTGGCGGCCATATTAAAAAGCATTTGTATTCCCTGAAATATGGTTTGCAATATATATTTAGGAGGGGGTAAGAAATGGAATCGTTGGTTCAAGAACTTTTTGAAAAGAACTTCAACCAGAAGGAGGAACCTGTGCACCAGGCCGGCGAACCTCATCAGACCGATTACAATGACCAGGAAAGGGTCCGCACCGAAATCCAGGACGAATTCGGAATGGATGTCAAGGAAGCCAGGATACTTGTTATTGGTCCAGGAGGAGCAGGCAACAACTGCGTGAACAGGCTGTCCACAATTGGAATAAAAGGAGCGCAGACCGTTGCGGTAAATACAGACGTTAAGCACCTGTCTATTACCAATGCGGACAAGAAGGTCCTTATCGGGAGGGAACTCACGAGAGGGCTTGGAGCAGGCGGCTATCCTGACATGGGAAGAAAAGCCGCTGAGGAAAGCGAGAAGGAACTGAGGAAAATACTGGAAGGGTGTGACATGGTTTACCTTGTCACCGGCCTCGGCGGGGGAACGGGCACAGGAGGAACGCCTGTTATAGCAAGGATTGCAAAGGAAATGGGAGCCATTGTCATAGGCTGCGTAACCATGCCCTTCAAGATTGAGGGCGCCAGAATCGGCAAGGCCGAAGACGGTCTCTATCAGCTGAGGCAGGTGTGCGACACCGTCATCGTGATAGAGAACGACAGGCTCCTGAAGATTGCCGGAGACCTCCCTCTGCAGGAGGCATTCGGCGTGGCTGACAACCTCATAGCCACCATAATAAAGGGAGTCACAGAGACCATATCCCTGCCGTCGCTGGTTAATCTGGACTATGCGGATGTAAAGACCATAATGCACTCCGGCGGCGTGGCAGCAGTGGGTTTCGGCGAGTCTGACACCAAGAACAGGGCAGAGGAGGCCGTGATGAAGGCCATGACCAATCCACTGCTCGAGGTGGATTACACCGGAGGAACAGGCGCGCTGATACACATAACCGGGGGCAAGGACCTGAAGCTTGATGAGGTGAACATGATAGGGGACTATGTCTCCAAGCAGCTTGACCCCGAGGCGCAGGTTATATGGGGCTCAAGAATAGACCCGAGCTTCTCAGGCAAGATAAGGGTGATAACCATTGTGACAGGCGTGAAATCGCCCTATATACTCGGGCCTGTAGAAGCGCAGCAGATTGAGAAAAAGGACTTCGCCCAGGAGCTGGGAATACCGGTCTGGAGGTGATACCTCCGGACCCCCTCCTTTTCTCTAATTTTTATAATTTAATTTCGTTAATTGCCATCAGCCGCATTATTATTTTTAAACCCCTGAAGGCCAATTAACTGTCAGTATGTGCATAGCAATTCCGGGGAGGGTTCTCTCTTTGTCCGGAAAAAAAGTCACTGTGGATTTTTTCGGCAAAGTTGTTGAGATTGACTCCGGATTCGTAAGGGTGAAGCCAGAGGATTACATACTGGCCTTCGGGGGGAACGTGATAGAGAAGATCCCGAAAAAGAGGGCGCTTGAGATTGCCAAAACACTGGAGGGAATGCATGAGAGTACTTGAAATAGTCAATAAAGAGCTTTTCCTGAGATATGCCATTCCCTGTGGTCAGGTTTTGGTAGAAAGAGGCTCGCTTGACAGGGAGTTGCTGGAGAAGTTGAACAAGAAAGTAGCGGACGAAAGACCTGTCAGGGAGAGGATTGAAGACCTGTTTCCTGTGGCCGCGAGGATGTGCACCATAATCGCAAACATGCTGGGAAAGGAAAGTATAGACAGCGATGTGATAAGGAGATACTTTCTTTTCGAGCACGAGCGGGCTGTAAAATGGAGGGCATCCCTGTTTCCTGACATAAGGATTGACGAGTGCCTTGTCCAGCCCGGGAGGATTCTCAGGAAAGAGAGGGGCATGCTCCTTGCAAGCACGCCCAGGGGCGAGCTTCTTCTCAGAAGGGAACTCGTTCCTGAAGGAAACAGGGGCGACTTTGTAACTGTTCATTATGATTTTGCATCAGAGATCATTGGCAGGAAGGAATTCGAGATGCTTAAGGGGATGAGATTGTGAAGAGAGAGACAAAGGGGACCCTGCTGGCAGTGATGACCGCGATTATCAGCGGTTTTGCCATCCCTGTGAACAAGATTTTCGTTGTGGGGCTTGACCCCACTGTCTTCACAGCGGTCAGAGCCCTGATAATAGGGACGATATTTTTTCTTCTGGCCTCCTGGAAGTCTGGGCTCGAATACAGCAGGTTCAGGAATGTCCCCTGGAAATACCTGCTCGCAATCGGGATAATCGGCGGGGGCATGGCATTCCTCCTCTACTTTACAGGGCTCAAATTCACCACAGGGGGCAGGGCGGCCTTTATCCACAAAACACTCCCGATTTATGTCACCATATTCGCCTACATCTTCCTGAAGGAGAGGGTCAGCAGGAAGCAGTCCCTCGGGCTTCTGGTCATGCTTGCGGGCATGTTCATGCTCATGTCAGCCAGGGTAGATCCGTCCCTCTTTTGGCAAGACCCGTCCTTTGGGGATTTGCTCGCTCTCTTTGGGACCATACTCTGGGGGGTTGAGAATACAATAGCCAGAAAGGCACTTCTCAAGGGAGAAGGCAATCTCGTGGTTTCATTTGGAAGGATGTTTATCGGAGGAGCCTTCCTCATGTCAGTGGTGGTTCTTCTCGGGAAGGTCAATGTCCTCCTTTCACTTTCCATCCACCAGGTGGCAAACCTCTTCATCTCTGCAGGAATTCTGTTCGGATATGTGTTCACATATTACTGGAGCATAAAGCTGATTAATGTCTCAAAGGCCTCTGCCATACTCCTGTTCGCGCCTGTGATAAGCGCGCTTCTCGGCATTTTCTGGTTCGGAGAGCCGCTTCCGCTTCTCCAGGCCGCAGGCTCCGGCCTCATCCTCGCCGGCTCGGTTTTTGTCCTGAAGGCCAAAAGCGAATTTTCAAGTGGTGTCTAAATCCATATAAAAGAAAGCAGGTTTGCGAGGCCGTAGAGGAAGAAGCCCGTTGCCATGTCCATAAAACCCAGGACCACGGAGCCGAACCATGTTATGAGCCCTATGGCAGGGGCGAACAGCAGAAGGAGCGCAAACGAGAGGGCCAGTATAAAAAGACCCTTGAAGGCCTTCCTGGTGTCATAGAAAAAAGCGAAAACAGAACCGGTCAGCAGGCCTGCGGCGTGGGAGTAGTGCGCCACCTGACCGAAGTCAGGCTGGAAGTATATCACAAAGGTCTCCACCAGGATAAAGGTCAGCGCTACCACTCCCACGGGAAGAGGGAATATGTAGAAATGGACAAGCTTTGTGGGATTCACCAGCATGGCCGCTGACATAAGGCCGAATACGCAGCCAGAGGCCCCGATTACTACAGAGGGGGACGTGAACATGAACACGAAGTTCCCCATGAGGCCTGATATGAAATACACTGCAAAGAACCATGCCGGCCGGACCTCCTCCTCAAGAATCTTGCCAAAGAAAAACAGCCCGAGCATGTTGAAGAAGAGATGGGAAGCGCCTGCATGCAGGAACAGTGAAGTGAACCAGACCAGAGGATTGGCAGCATTCGCTCCTGAAAAACCCCATTCCAGAATAAATGAGTCCCTCATGCCCTCGGGCATGGAGAATACCAAAAGAAAGGATATTACATTCGCAGCAATCAGCCCCCATGTCAGTGGGTGTTCCCTTACCCTCACCATATTATTTATTGGGGGCAGAACAAAATATATGCATGAGGAAGCTCGGTGATCTGGAGGCAGCCAGACTCCTGAAGAAGTACAGGATTCCTGTTGCAAGGCAGTTCCTAACAAAGGATGAGAAGCAGGCCGTGCGGGCAGGAAAGATGATCGGCTATCCTGTTGCCCTAAAGGTCTCCAGCCCTGACATAATTCACAAGACAGACGCAGGTTGCGTTCTGGTGGGGATTGACTCTGAGGAGAAACTCATTGGGGGTTTCAGGACCATAATGAGGAGAGCAAGGAAAATCTCGAGGAGGGTGGACGGGGTTCTTGTCCAGGAAATGGCAGAACCGGACTCCGTGGAGCTTATTATTGGGAGCAAGATTGACTCCCAGTTCGGAGGGGTTATAATGTTCGGCCTTGGTGGAATATTCACAGAAATCCTCAGGGATGTCAGTTTCAGGCTTGTCCCTGTGGGAAGGAAGGATGCAAGGGAGATGCTGGCAGAGATAAAGGGCCGCAGGATTCTGGAAGGAACGAGGGGGAGGAAGCCCGTGGATACCGGAAAGCTGGAGGACCTTATCCTGAATGTGTCCAGAATGGTTCAGAAGGAAAAGAAAATCAGGGAGCTGGACCTGAACCCGGTATTTGCGAATGAAAACGGCGTGGTTGTGGTTGATGCCAAGATACTGGTCTAATTATATATTCCAGCTATTCCATAACTATATAAATAGATTGCAATGAGTTCGCCATTCTTAGATGTAGCCTTGATAATCATTGTAGCCACGTTTCTGGCATATGTAGCCAGATCCCTGAGGCAGCCCATGCTCGTGGCCTACGTTCTTACGGGTATAATACTGGGGCCAGCTGTACTGGGGCTCATTACAAACACCGCTGAGATTGACATGTTCTTGCAGCTGGGGATTGCCTTTCTCCTTTTCACTGTTGGGCTGGAGATTGACCTTCAGAAGCTGAGGAGTGTGGGCATGGCGGCTGCTGCAGGAGCTGTGATGCAGATAACCGTAACATTTCTTGCAGGCATGCTGATTGCCGGGTTTCTCGGGTTCGGGAGCACGGAATCCTTCTATATAGGACTTCTGCTGGCCTTCAGCAGCACAATGATAGTGACCAAGATCCTGGTGGACGACAATGAGATTAACACACTTCACGCCAGGATAATGCTCGGCGTTCTTCTTATACAGGACATAGTAGTCATAGCATTCCTGCCTCTGATTTCGGGTTTTGGCAGCGTGTTGTCATACGAGTTTCTGCTTTCCCTTGTGATAAAGGGCCTTGGTATGTTTTCCCTGGCCGTGGTGCTTAACAGGTATATCCTGAGGAGGATTATGGATTATGCAGCGAACACCTATGAAATACTATTCCTGACAGCTGTCTCGGTGTGCTTCTTTTTCATAGGCGTGGCCTATGTGATGGACTTCTCCATTGCAATGGGCGCTTTTATAGGAGGCATAGCCATAGCGAGCTTTCCCTATAACATGGAGATTGCAGGAGAGATTCACTCATTGAGAGATTTTTTCTCGGTCATATTCTTTGCAGGGCTTGGGATGCAGATAGGGATGGGCATTGGGGTGATACAGGGCATGATGTTTGAGTTTGTTGTACTCCTTCTGGCAATCGTAACCATAAAGCCTGTAATATTGTCACTTACGTACCTCTTTCTGGGATATGGCGGAAGGACGTCCAATATAATCGGTCTCGGCCTGAGCCAGGCAAGCGAGTTTTCCCTTATAATAGCCACAATAGCGCTCAGTGCCTCTGGGGTGATGGGGATACCCACCAATTTCTACTATCTCATAATAAGCGTGGTGGTAACATCAATGGTCATAACCCCTTACCTTATGAAATACAGAAATGCATTTTACAACTTCTTTTCCAGGTTTGGGTCCTCGGAGATGTTCAGGCATATAACACATCCAAAGAGGGTGCATGGTCTGGAGAAAAAACCCGACGGCATGAGGAATCATATTGTTGTCTTTGGTGCGGACAGGATGGGCTCCAAACTGGTCGAGTTCCTGAAGAACAAGGGCCAGAAGTTCTATGTGGTTGACCACAACCCTGATATAATCAAGAAACTTAGCGAGCAGGACATTTACTGCGTTTACGGTGATGCGAGCAATGAAGACGTGCTCAAGAGAGCGGGTGTGTACACATCCAGGCTGGTGGTGCTTACAATACCAAACATCGAGGCATCGTGCTTTGTGACCACAAGGGCAAAGCGCCTTAATCCGCATGCAAAGATATTTGCCAGGGCTCACAATGCGCCGGATGCCGAGAATCTTTATAGGTGCGGAGCGAACTTTGTTCTTGTCCCTGAATTTGTGAGTTCGGAAATAATACTGAGAAAGGTATCAGGGTTTGTAAGGAAGAAAAAAGGGTAGCTTTTGCCACCCCTGTCAAACTTACATTATGTCCTTCTCGGCCACTATGACAAAATCCCCTACAGATTTCACCGCAGAAAAGGGGACAAGCATCCTGTTCTTCTCGTCTGCCTGTAGATTGAGATTGTCCGTATGCGCTGTCTTGTCTGTAAGGACGAGATTGATCAGCTCACCGGATTCTGTCACGAAATCAATATCACCAATCACTCCGAACTTCTTTCCGGTTTCTTCAGAAATCAGTATCTTTCCAATAAGCTTCTTGCTCCTTACCCTTTCTTCCATGCAATAACCTCCTGCGCTAATCGATTGATGAGTAAATATTGCAGCTAAGGTTTTTAAAACTTCCTATGCGCTGACCAGCATTGTCTGGTATTTCTCGGAAATCCTGTACCTGTATGTTTTCCCTGTCCTTTTCCTTTCCACCAGTTTTTCCTTCATCAGTCTCCTGAGAAGATTGTTGACAGACCTCACGGCATTCTCCCTGTCCTTATAGTCGTCTATCTCCATTCTGGATATCACATCCGATGGTGAAAGCTCGCCGTGCTGTGCCAGCGTTTCGAGAATTAATCTCTGCCTTTCAGGAAGCGAGTTTATCTTGTCCAGAGAAATTCTTGGGGCAGGTTCTTCTATCTCCTTCAGAAAGTCCGTGTCTATTATGGATATGTTCTTTTCCAGCGCTTTCTGGGTCAGGGAGTTGCACATCCTGATTATTTCTCTGGGAAACCCCCCTGTTCTCTCGTAAATATGGTCTATTGTTCCGTGGGTGAATGGCTTTATGTCTTCTCCCCCACTGTTTTCCACTCTCCTCTTTATGCGCTCTCTGGTTTCTGATTTCGTGAGATTGGTCAGCTCCTCTCTCACGTCAACCCTTCTCATGAATGTTTCCAGGTTTGACTTCAGAATGTTCTCAAACACGGGCAGGCCTGCCAGCACCACCGAAAGGTAATCAACGTGGTCCACAAGGGTTCTCAGCCATTCAAGGCTCTCCAGGGATGCCTCATGGCATTCATCCACAAAAAGCACGCATCTGTTCCCATTGAGTTTTTTGTTCAGTTTCTCGCTGAGGTTATACAGATTGATGTGTTTGCTTCTGTTAAAAAACGACCCCAAAAAACCCCGCTTCAGGATGTCCTGAAAGGCGGTTACCCAGTCTTCGGGTTTTTTCGGGGGCTTTGAGATATACAGCATACGTGCGCAGTCAAGCCTTCTGGTAAGATGCTTCATGAGCGTAGTTTTTCCAGAGCCAGTCGGGCCCATCAGAAGGGCGAACTTGCTTCCGTTGTTCACGCCGTTTATTATGCTCTGGCACTCCTTTTCATACCCCACAAAAAGGTCAGGAAGAATCCGGAATGTAAACGGGTTTGAGTTCCAGTGGAACAGCTTCACAACCTTTTCATCTGTCATATTTGCATCACATGTAGTTATGAAAATTCCTTCATGAAATAACAGGATTAAATTAGCAGTGTGATTTAAATGCTTTTCATCATGTGAAGTTACTGTGGCGTCTGAAATTATTCCTGATGTATTCCTGATGTTTTGCAATGTAACTGTGATTCTGGGTTTCATAACCTATTCAGCAGGCGCTAAACTTAAAAAACAGCAAAGCCAATATCTTCTATGCGTCTGTTTATAGCCGCTGGCATACCTGATGATGTGAAGAAAAGAATCATGCGCTTCCAGAAAACCCTTGTATGCGGGAGATGCAGAATCAAGATTACAGAAGAGGAGAACCTTCATTTCACTCTAAAGTTTCTGGGCGATGTTGATGAAGGGGAAGCGGGAAAGGTGGAGCAAAGCATACTCTCTGCACTTGGAGATTTTTCTCCGTTCAGGATCAGCGTGGAGGGGGCAGGTTTCTTCGGCCGCCCCAAAGCCATAAGAATTGTATGGGCTGGTGTGAACAATGGTCGTGATGAACTTGTGAAGTTGATGAATGCCCTGGACCGCAAACTGGATTATATAAGGAAGAATGAGCACACACCAAGCCCACATATCACAATAGCACGCGTGAAGGCAGCGGAAAGTACTGCTGGACTGGCGCATATAATTTCTTCACATAATGATGTGAAGTTTGGTGAATTTGAGCTGTCCGGGGTTTCCCTGAAGCAGAGCACGCTTACAGGACATGGGCCGGTATACGCTGACCTGCGCGTCTTTCACCTCAGGAGACAAAACAATGAAGGAGAATGAACATTCATGGATGACAGGCAGCTCATGAAGCTGTGTTTTGCAGGAGCATTTGCAGGGATAGTGGCGCTCTATTTTGTATCTTTTTACACGGAATCAAGCCCTGTGGGCGCTGGGGAGGTTACCTCTGGCATGTCCGGCCGCATTGTAAGGGTTGCAGGCGAGGTAACCGGCCTCTACAGGCACAGCAACGGCCACATATTCTTTTCCCTTATGGACGAGACAGGAAAGGTGAGAGTGGTTCTCTGGCAGGATGATGTTGAGAGGCTTGAACTTTCGGGCACCAATATCTCCGGAGTAAGAAACGGCATGTATGCCGAGGTCACAGGAACGGTTGAAACATACAGGGGGGAGCCTGAAATTATTCCGATAAGAGGCAATGTGAAGTTCATATCATGAATGCATCATCAGCAGCATCTGCGATGATGAGTGTCACTTGCCCGCGAGACCTGCAAGATATGCGCTGGCCTGTCCGTGAACAGCGGGATTGTTTTTGCATTCCTTCACAATGAACTTCAGATGATTCACGATTTCTTTTCTTATTTCAGGCCTGGTCTTCTTCACCAGCTGGAAGTTGCTAAGCATTCTGGTGGCAAGGGTGGTGTTTATTTCTGAAAATTCTATTATCTGGTTTCTGAGCCACTGCATCCCTTTACGGGTCCAGACCATTTTTGTGTTGTATGTCATGGACATCATAAGCGCCCTTGCGAGGGTGGGGTGTTCGATGTCCATGGTCTTCCTTTTCTTTTCCCTCTCTATCATGTCCCATACATCATCATTCGTCCCCGCACCCACAATTCTGAGATAATTGGCATAACCGCCGGGGTGGACGTGCCATTTCCTGTAAACACCCTCGAGGATTTCTCTCCTTCCCGGATAACTGCTCCTGTTAAGAGCCAAAAGGGCTGAAATCCTGTCTGTTGCAGTAGTGGCTTTTTTGTAGTGGTCAATTATGATGCTGTGGGACTCGGGCGTGTTCTCTATGGCTATGAGTCCGAGAAGAACAGATTTCAGCATCCTGTTTTCCACCCCCCTCTCAAGAGGTCCTGGGCTGTACGTATCAAGCGATCTGAACTCTGATATGAGAGCGTCCCTGCATGCCCGGTTCACAGCCCTCATTATGGCCTCTCTGGCGGCGACCCTTTCCCTGAACCAGCCCAGATACCTCCTGTCATGTGTAATTTCACCTATTGCCAGCAGGCTGGCCTTAAGAGACGCTGGGAGTTTTCTGTCGTCCAGAATCCTTTTGTACAGGTCAAGCCACCACTGGTCTACCCCGGCTTTCGGGCTCCTTACCAGTTTCACCCTCTGCATATCTGTGAGCGTGTTCATGGCTTCATATCTGTTGAAGTGATTGGGATCGTGAAGGACCTGTTTTATCATCTCTTCCCTTGTCATGTCGTGCCTGAAGGTCCCGTAGAAGGAACAGTCCCTGTTCAGAGAGGCAAACGCGGGTTTTTTCCCTATGCCTTTAAGCACAATACCTGCCTGTTTTTCGCTGAAATGAAAGACAGTGGAGGTTCCGGGCATGTCCCTTCCTTTCTCATCCACAAGAGCCAGCTCAATGGGTATGTGAAAGGGTTTGCCCGGCTGCTCCTGCCTGAAGGCTATGCGATATTCCTTTTTCCTCTCATTATAACTGGTTTTTGCGCTTACTTTTGGATAGCCCCTTCTCAGGAGCCATCCCTTTTTGAAAGCATCAAGCGGCTTGCCCCATGCGCGCTCAAAACACCCGAAGAACTGGTCCGTGTTGGCATTCCCTCCCCTGTAAACAGAGAAATATGTTTCCTTGCCCTTTCTGAAACTGTCCCCAAGTATCAGCCTGAGCATCCTTATAATCTCAGCAGCCTTCTCATAGGTTACGCTGTCTATCAGCTCATCCGGGTCATTGAAACCCCTTCTCACCACCCTTCCCTTGTAGCCCGCATCCTCTGCTGCAAGCGGTCCCAGCACAGGGTCTCTGAGGCTGGATACCTGCTGTATTCTCAGCATTGCTGGATTGAAATGCTCTGCGGCAAACTGCCTGTCAACATCCACGGTGTAGGCCTCGTTCAGCCACATATCAAAAGGGGTCTCCATCGTGGTTTCGCTTCCGCACTGATTGTGCTCGAATTCATGCGCAATTACCTTGTACGCATACATGAGAAGGCCGTCAGTGGTGTGCTCGTCTATCAGCGCGGCGTCAGTCACTATGGTGGTGTTCCCGGAATTCTCCATGCCCCCGGCATCAGACTTGTTCATCGTGATTGTTCTGTAGGTGTCCCAGGGATATTCATAACCCTGCTTCTCCTTTATCCACAAAACAGCTTTCTTGAGGATTTCCATTGGGATTCTGGCACTGTCTGCTCTTCGTGGAGGGACCAGATACTCCAGCTTCACCCTCTTTCCGCTGGGATAGGTCACACTGTCCTTTAGAACATCCCATGTTCCTGCGGCTGCGATGAAGAGGTAGGGCGAGATGGGCGTGTCGTTCTGGTATGTTATCACCCTTCGTGAAGGGTCATCCTTTTTCAATTCAGGCCTGCCGTCGGGGTTGGTCTCCTTCTTCACATTGCCGTTGCTGATAAGGTGTGTGTATCTGGCATCCCCTTCAAGCGTAGTGGTCATGGTGCACTTGGCCCTGGGGTCGTCTATCACAGGCATGATTCTCTGGAAGCCCCACATCTCGCACTGTGACATGTACTGCTGCGGCGCTCCCGGAGGGGTCTGGTCCCTGTATATGCCCTTCAGGATGTGGCTGGAGGGGAAGCAGCGGGTGAATGTCCTGATGCAGAGTTTTTCTCCCCTGTTCACATTCCTCCCCAGTTTCACTACCAGCTTGCTTCTTTTCCTGTCATACCTGTAATCAAGCCTTTTTCCCTTCCTGTCTTCAGGGCCTCTGCAGGATTCCACCTTTATTATTTCCAGCTCATTTGCATCCAGACAGAGAGAACCAAGTTTCCTGTTCGCAGTCATCTCAAGCGTGTTTTCAGCCTCTACCCTGTCCTCAAAAAAATTCAGGTAGATTGTCATGTGATTGAGCCTGGCCGGAAGTTCTTTGAAATCCTGCCTCATGTACCTGTATTTCCTCATAACAAGCCCCTCATTCTGTCATATCCTGTTATTGTGCTGCCTTATATTTTAATTTGCCTCAATATTGTTATGCAATACAGCTTTGATATAATAGGGGATATAGCGGTTTTTGAGACACAGGAAAGGGGGAAGGACAAAGAGATAGCGAGCAGGATAATGCGCACGCACAAGAATGTGAAGAGGGTATTCAGAAGGACCGGGAAAAGGAAGGGCAAGTACAGACTGAGGAAACTCAGGAGGATTGCAGGAAAGCCCGGCCCCACTGTTCACACAGAGCACGGCTACAGGCTGGTTATTGATCCGGAAAGGGTGTATTTCTCTCCAAGGGAATCCACAGAAAGGCAGAGGATAGCAGAGCAGGTCAGACCCGGGGAGACCGTGCTGGTCATGTTCTCCGGGGTGGAGCCGTATTCAATAGCGGTCGCGAAAAAGCAGCCTGGTGTGAGAAAGGTGTACGGGGTTGAGCTCAATCCGGCCGCAGAAGGGTTTGCCCTTGAAAACATAAGGATAAACAAGCTTTCCCACAAGATAGTTCATATAACAGGCGATGCCAGGAAGATTTCCTTCCCCTTCCCTTTCGACAGGGTGGTCATGCCGCTTCCTGAAAATGGATACAGGTTCCTGAAAACAGCTTTCGATTGCTGCAAAAAGGGGGGGACAATACATTTCTACGGAATCTCGGCTGAGGAGAGCTTCTTTGGCGACGTGGAGGAGCACCTGAAGAAGAGTGGTTTCAGATACAGGATAATATCCAGAAGAAGGGTCCTTCCCTATTCCCCCGGGAAATGGAGGGTCTGCCTGGACGTGAAAAAACTTTGAAATTATTTCCTGAACACCCTGTCGGTCTTGAACATGTTCCTCCCTTCTGGATAATCCTTCTGGGCCATGCCAAGGGCTATTATCCTGCTGCCGGAATATATTCCCACAACCTCCCCGGGCTTTATCCCCCGGTCTGCCTTTTCCACATCTTCCCATCTCACAGGAAGGCCGTTCCCGACCTTCCGGACAGAACTCTCCTTTATCTCTACCCTTTTCAGGCCGGCTCTTTCAAGTGCGTTCTCAAGCGGGATAAGGCATTTCACTTTTTCTTTCTCAATCCTCTCCATTGTCACCGCCTCCTTCACGGAGAATCCGCCTATGCCTGTCCTCCTCAGAGAGGCCATGTGAGCCCCTGATCCCAGTGATTCACCGATATCAGAGCAGAGCTTCCTTATGTATGTCCCGGCCTCGCACCTGACCCTGAAGAGAACATCCCTGCCGCTCTTTCCCATAATCCGGAAGGAGTGCACTGTCCTTTTTCTTGGAATCCTGGCCACAGCCGACCTGACAGGCGGCCTTTGGGTTATCTGTCCTACAAACCCCGAGGCCGCTTTCCTGAACTCGGTCAGGGAGACGCTGGAGTGAAGGTGTATAATACCTTCATACTCCTTGTCCATTCCCAGAAAAACAGGCATTGCCTTCAGGGCCTCGTCAAGCGCTATTATCATAAGCCCTGTAACCTTTGGATCAAGCGTTCCTGAGTGCCCGGCCTTTCTGGCGCCGATGGTTTTTTTCACCCTTTCCACGCACTGCATACTGGTCAGCGTCTCGGGCTTGTCCAGAAGGATTACATGTTTAAGAATACCCCTGTTCTCCCTGTTCATGACATATACTGGAAAACCCGGAATATTTATATAAATAGCATCAAATTAGATTATTCCAAAAAGAAGGGAGACAAAATGGCAAAGCACAAATTTCCTGAAGCGGAGCAGAGAATCTTTCAGCGCGTTTTCATCTGCATGAACTGCGGTGCCAGGATGAGGTCTGACCTGGCCAAGGTGAGGTCCGGGAAGGTCAAGTGCCGCAAATGCAGGAGGAAGCAGCTGAGGCCGATAAGAAAGGAGAGGAAGTGACAGAGATGTCCAAGCAGTATTATAAGAGAGGGTGGACGCACACCAGGACCAGGGGAAAGGAAAGCATGATAACATGCAGCTTCTGCGGAAGAAAGGTTCCAAGATACAAAACATTTCCTGTTACCAAGGGATTCAGCATAAGAGACCCGCTTATAAAGAGCGAACTCGGGGTAAGGTCAAGAAGGGGAGTGTTGCTGACAAGCAGCAAGATGTATGCATGCCCTGCATGCGCAAGGCACAGAAACATAGTTAGAAAGAAGAGATGATCGAAAGGGTATGTCTGAAAAAATAACTCCATTCTCCCTCGTTTCCCCTGTTCGCAGAATCGTTGTGCTGAAAGGATGAAGTTCGTGCTGAAACCTTTCCTTCACGGAAATATTCTTTCGGGGCTGGAACCGGTAAACTGCGGTAATTATTAGACACGCTCATAATCAAAAGGACTTTTTTAGCACAAAAACCCAATTATTTAGTATGTGGGACGCCTACAAAAATCTGGCCGTGCGGCTTTTCGGCAGCATATCCCAGAGGACTGCCGGAAGCTTCATGACGCTGAAGCCCTATCTCAGGGGCTCCCAGATGGGCGTGATGCTGAATACGTGGGTATCCATAACATATTTCTCAACATTGCTTTCATACATAATATCAGCAGCTGCCATAGCAGTCATAGGGGTTGTTCTGGCTTTTGGGGGGTTGACACTCGCGTATCTGCTTCTTTTCGGTCCTGTAATGGCGGCTTCGTTTGTTTTTGTATTTTTCTATGTATATCCGGTGCAGAAGGCCTCAAAGATAAGAAATTCAATAGATAACAATCTCCCGTTCGCGCTCTCGCATATGAGCGCAATAGCATCTGCCGGAATACCCCCTGAGTTCATGTTCGAGCTCCTGATGGGATTCAAGGAATATGGCGAGATAGCAAACCAGTCGGGCCTTATCGTGAGAAACATAAAAACATTTGGCATGAGTTCTGTTGACGCGCTCAGAAATGTGGAGAATTCCACACCATCTCCTGATTTCAAGCAGATTCTCTCGGGCATCCGCTCAACAATTGAAAAGGGCGGCAACCTCGCCAAATACCTGAAGGAGATGTCAGAAAGGGCATTCTTTGATTACAGGATAAAGAGAGAAAGCTACCTCAAGACCCTGTCAACGTATTCTGACATATACACAGCGGTGATGATAACCGCCCCACTTATAATGCTTGTAGTTCTCGGAGCCATGAGCGCTATCGGGGCAGATGTCATGGGAATGGCAATAGATGATGTCCTGTTTCTGGTGACGTGGTTTGTGCTTCCTGCCATAAACATAGTGTTCATAGCGTTCCTCCATGTAACTTTCCCGAAAGCCTGATTGCATCATCCGTGCAGAAAAAATCCGCATGAGCAGCACACACGCTGCCTCGGCAGCAGCGGTTCATTCTATCACTATTGCGTCTTCAGAGGAGTAGATGTCCTTCTGTCCAGAAACGTTTCTTTTTGAGGCCCTCTTCCTGGCCTTGCACTTCCGGGCCGGTTTTCTTGCGGGTTTTCGCTTAGCGGGCTTTGGTTTTACCCTGGCCTTTGCGCGCTTCTTTGCAGGCTTTCCTGCTGGCTTTGTTTTCTCCTTGTTTCCGGACCCCCCCTTTCCGGGGAGTATGTCATCGGGTATGAACATCTTTATCCTTTTCCCTGGTTTCGGGTTTATGCTTATGCCCTGCACGGTGTCAGCGTCAATATCAAGAAAATCTTCCCTGTGTTTTTCCTCATTCCTAAGGAGTTTTTCTGAGATATCTATCCCCTGTTTTCCTCCCTGTCTTTCCTGACCGAGAAACATTGACCTCAAAGCGCCGATGTTCTCCCTGAGTTCGTTTCTTATTGCGGTTACCCTTTCAGGTATCTTTTCTATGTCAAATCTTCTGGCCTGAACATTACTGGGTTCTGGAAGAGGAAGGTTGCCAGAAGGAGCTTTTCTTTCAGGGGGTTTCACTTCCCTTTCCTTTGCAGGCGCTGTCGCCCCGGCCGGAGCAGGCATTACTCCGGCTTTTTTTCCCGGGGGCGGGGGGGTTTTGTACAGCAGTCCCGCGGGTTTGGCAAGACTCTTCATTCCCAAATCAGTTTTCACTTCCTTCAGAGGTTTTGTGCTTATATCATCCTTTTCAGACACGTCTGCATGTTCAGGCGCGCTTTTCTTTTCAGTTATCTCCAGCGGCCTGATCGGCTCCGGATTGTTCTTTCCAGTTTTCACGGCGCTGGCAATCCTCTTAGCAAAGCCCTTTTCATACACATTGTCTGCCTCTTTTTTAAAGGGTGTCTGGTTCTTGTTTATCCATGAGAGCACCCTTTCCTTCTCCTTGGAGTAGAGGTTTATGAGTTCGCACACCTCATTGTACTGAACAATCTTGTTCTTCCGGAGCCATTTTATGAATCTCTTCCTGTTCTCCATTTCCTGTTTGATCTGGTTCAGTGTTATGCCCTCCCTGAAGGATATCCTCTGGAGAAGCTCGGACTGGATGAAATTTCCCTCAAAGATGTCCTCTGACGGTATCCACCTGAATATCGTGTTTGTCTGGGCTCTTCCCGTGTTCTGGTCAACTGCCTGGACCTCCACAATCTCTTTCACCCTTCTGGCTGACTTGCCCTTCTCCTTTGCGTTAACCATCACTATCAGGACGTCAAGGCTGTCTACAAGGGAGGGGGAGAGCTCGATTGGAGGGCTTTCCAGCCTTTTCATTACATCCTCTATTGAGCCGGCATGGATGGTTCCTATTGAGGGGTGGCCGGATGCCATGCCCTGAAAGAGAACGTATGCCTCCTTGCCCCTGACCTCTCCGACTATCACATAATCAGGATTCTGCCTGAAGGATTCCTTGAGCAGGTCAAAAAGGTCAACCTCTCCGTATCTCTTCCCTCTCTGGTCAGGCATGCCAAAACCCATCCTGGCAACAGACGGTATCCAGTTTTCATGGGGGAGATTTATCTCTCTGGTGTCTTCTATTGATATTATTTTCTTCTCCCTGGGGATGAACATGCTGAGCACGTTAAGGAGCGATGTCTTTCCCGTGGAAACCCCTCCGCATATCATTACAGAAGCCCCGTATTCTATCAGTACCCATAGGTAAGCCATGATGTCAGCAGACGCAGTGTTCATGTTTACGATATCCACCATGGAAAAGGGGTTTCTCCTGAACTTCCTGATGGTGAACGTGGGGCCTTTCGTTGTGACATCCCTGGCGAGGGAGGCCTGTACCCTCGAGCCGTCCGGAAGCGTGCCGTCCAGCAGGGGGGTGGCATATGATATATATCTTCCGCACCTCTCGGCCATTTTTATAACAAAATTGGACAGGCGCTCAAAATCCCTGTACACAAGGCCTGTTTCCAGTGAGCCAAACCTCCTGTGTATTATATACACCGGGCTGTTCAGACCCGTGCATCCTATGTCCTCTATATAGGGGTCGTGCATCATGGGCTCTATCTCATTCAGGCCCACAAAATCCCTTACAATGAAATACATTATTTTGTTGTAGCTTTCGGGCAGGACCTTCAGCTTCATCTCACTGATTATGGCGCTTATCTTTTTCTGTATATAGTCTATTATCTGTCCGGTGTTCTTCGCTGATGAAATCTTGATATCCACCATCTCTGACAGGCCATTCTCTATTTTTATCAGCATGGTGTTCTCTTCGGTTGTGAGTTCAGGCTCTTCCACAGTGTAAATCAGTTTTTTCCCTGCAGGATTCCATTTCACTCTTGCATATGCAAACGGCTCCATAAGAGGGTACCTGACGTCAACATCGCTGATTTTGCCAAAATGAGGTATAGCAACAAGCTTGGGCTCCCTGATGGCAAATTTCTCATACCCCTCTCCGGGCCAGGACTTTTTCGTTGCCTTCTTCCTTAATGTGCCCCTGAGTCTAAACATGCCCATGCTTTATTAATTGTCCGAGGATGTTTAATAGAATAACTATATTAATGAAGAAAAACAAAATACTTACATGAGGATATTGATAGTTTCGTTTTTCTTCCTGTTTTTGTTATCTGTCCCTTTCGTGTCATCCACCCTCAGCTGCAGCGTGAAGACAGCATGCGGTTCCGGTGAGGCCGACCTGATGCATATGTATGACCGCAACAACAGCCATGCCGAACTCAGCACAGAATCAAGTTATAATTATAAGGTGTGCTGCGGAGGGTCGTGGGAGAATCTTGGAACAGCATGCGGAACTGTTCTGGCGAGGCTTCAGAGCAAGACCAACTCTCATGTGGAGAAGAGCGACGAGAACAATTACGGCTATGAGGTGTGCATGTCCATTGCGAACGGGAACCTTGAATGCAGTTACGTAACAACAAGCCCTGGAACAGACGGGTTTTCCGATTGTCTTGCTCTGGGAAGCGACTATACCTGCATAGTTACCCTTTCTGACAACACGAATGCCCATGTGGCTGATTGTACATCAGGCAACAGTTACGGAATAAAGATATGCTGCCGTTCTGCTGAGACAACCCCCCCATCAGCATCCATAATAATAAACAATGGGAACAGTTACACTTCCTCCCCTGATGTGACGCTTTCCCTTACGTATTCTGACTCCCAGTCAGGGATAGACAAGTGCAGCTACATGAACGATGGGGAGAGCTGGTCTTCCTGGGAGGACTGCCAGGCCACCAAATCATGGACGCTGAGGCAGGAAGACGGTTCAAGAACAGTATATTACAGGGTCAGGGACCTTGCCGGGAACATAAACAACTCCGAGTATGACAGCATATTCCTTGACACCACCCCGCCCACAAGCAATGTTGATGCTCTTCCCGCATGGATGAATTCCAGTGTATTCAATGTGAGCTGGCAGGGCGACGACTCGGGAGGGAGCGGGGTCAAATGCTTTGATGTGCAGTGGTGCGATTCCACAAAGGACTGCTCGCAGGATTCTGAGTGGAAATACATTGAATACAACCCGGGTTCATACACTGACTGCACATCGCTCAGATATGCTGATTTCAACCAGTACTCCACTGACGTGACCACAGGGGTGACATACTACTTCAGGTCAAGGGCCAGGGACAATCTGGACAACCTGGGAAGTTATCCCCCTGCTCCGGGTTCTGAAACCGAAACCACTGCTGACCTGGCAGCAGATGACCCGCCGCAGATACTGGCCACAGGAGCGTATGATCAGTACGGAAGACCGCTTGACGGGGTGATATCGCAGAAGGATATAACAACAGTAACCCTGTTCTCTAATACCACGGACTTTGTATCAGGAATAGAGCACAACATAATTCATTACTGGATTACCACTGACACCGAGAACTATTATATATATGACTGTGGCTCCGCAAACCCCTGGGGAGGGTACAGCAACTGCACTGTTGATATACCCTACACCGAGGATATGCTTATACAGTATCAGGTGGAGGTAGTTGACAGGGCAGGAAACCATATGTTCAGCGACTATTTCTACATAGTTTCCCATCGGCTTGCCAATTTTGTGGGCAGCGCTGTTTATACTGACATAGGGAAAGATGCCCTTGCGAAGATACAGGTCAGGAACCTCAATGAGTTCAGGGATACAATATACCTTAACCTTACTGACTATCCACTTGCCAGATTTGAAAACAGCACTGACGCTGACAATATATCAGCCGATGGTAGGCATATGAATGTCACGCTTGACAAGAAGCAGAACACTGTTTTCTTTGTCAGAATACCGTCCACAGACCTCGGCGACTACAGACTGACGCTGAATGCGGTTTCCCTGACAGACAATAACGTGAGCGATTCCGACCAGATAACCATAACCATCGGGACCCCGGCCTCATTCCCCGGGCTTTCAGACTGGGCCGCCATGCTCATGGTTTCCCTGGCAGCAGTTGTAGTGTTCATGCTCTCCGGAAGGAGCGCGGGCAAAAAGTATGGCTGAATCAAACATGAAAATCCGGATAAACCTCACAGAAAAGCACATAATGGCCTTGTTTATCACAGCCCTGGCAGTTGCTGCAGTAAACCAGGCAGTGGCGTACAGCTCGCAGAACCCCTCCTTCATGGGCCACACCATAGACGAGATGCAGTGCGGCTCCTCGAACTGCGACGCTGACTTTAACGGTGTAATCGATCAGGCAGAGCACGCAGCGACAGCGGACTCCGCGACCACAGCATCGAGCGCAGCAAACGCTGACCACGCAGCAACAGCAGACTCCGCGACCAGCGCTGACTCAGCCACAACAGCCGACTCAGCCACAACAGCAACATCCTCTTCCTCTATTAGCTGCGCTGACTGCGTCGGAGGGAATGAAATAGACGAGGGAAGTTTGAACTGCCAGGCAAT
>CAZCSS010000007.1:0-28435 GCA_964501515.1 uncultured archaeon | reverse complement strand
TGCGCAAAGGGGTTCTGGCCGGGAAGGTTGTCAAGACTGGGGGAAGAGACCGCAATGACAGGGACGGGGGGCTGGCCGGGCTCCCTGACTATCAGTGTGCTGAAATAGATTGCATCGCTTATGGACTCGTTGGAAGCAGCAACAATGCCCAGGGAATAGGTGCCCGGCTCTATTGCGTGTATGCTCCAGGCAGGATAAACAGGGAAAGAGAGATGCTGAACTGGGTTCTCATCGCTGGTTGTCATGTTCGGGGATGACTGGGATATCACAATCCCGTCAGAGCCGTCATATTTTGCTGTAACCGTAACCTCGCCGCAGTAGCCGTCCATGCAGTTTACTTCGCATGAGAGAACAGTGTCAAGGCCTGCATCTACAGAGTCCGGGCTAATAGTGCACGATGCCGAGAGTGTTCCGAGCGGGGGCGGCGGGGGTGGGGGATTGTTTATTGTGACAAAAGAATCTGACGAATCTGCTCCTGGTGATGTGTCTGATGTCAGGTTTATGTCAATAAGATAGGATCCTGCAAGTGTCCCGTTCACTGACCATGAGGGATAGCACACGCTCCCGTCAGGCATTGGGCCGCATTGGGTCCCTGTTTGCGATGCAATATACATCGGCCCGGAATAGGATTCAGGGACAGGGGTGTCCGGAAGGGGGGATGTCTCATTGTACCTGAGTTCGGCCGAAACTGCCCCGCAGTCTCCTCCGCTGCATGTCACTGTTCCGTACACGTTAAAAAGAGTCCCGATGTCTTCTGTTATTTGCGAAGGATTTATCTGAACTGAAAGACTTCCGGGAGCAGGTGGGGGCTTTTCACTGTATTCTATCTCCAGGTAGAGGTAGTCCAGATATATGGTGCTTTTTCTCTGAAGCACATAATTTTCATTCTGGTTATCTATCATGATCTTGTATATGCCGCTGCCAGGCTGGATTTCCTCGGTTATGTTTCTGGTGTAATGCAGATATTCGCTGCCAAGATTCACAGTGTCAACCCTGACGGGATTCCCGCCGTTCCATACATAGATCCCTGTTTCTATTGTTTTGCCGCTTGAGACCATTCCGGCGTGAAGGGTTATGGACTCTATTGCATAGTCCTCCCCGGTCGGAGCGTCTGCCCATTCACCCCTGAGCTTGTATCCCGGGTGTATGGGTATGTACCGGTCATCCTCATTGCATACATTTTCAAGATATTCTGAGATGTCCTGCTCGGTTCCGTAAGGGTTTACGCCAAATATGCTGTCAGGGCACCCGAAGAATGATAAGCTTGCGGAGGCCTTTGGAATGAGAATGATTAGCGAAATCGCCATGATAAAAACCGCCAAAGCCTTCTCACTTCCCATAAAATATATTTATTTCAGGTTCGTTATAAAGACAGGAGGCCGCGGGGTTGCAGGGTTTTGGGTATGCTGGACGGGTTTTTCCGCGCGCACGACGGAACAGCCGGAACAGCCTTACCGTTACATTTATAAATACTATTAATCAATTAACCAAGTAATTAACCAAAACACGGAGGTAGAAACAATGGTAGAATTCCAGACCGTGAAGGCAGAGGAAATAAAGTTTGGAAAGAACAACTTCATTGAGATCGCAAGGAAGAAGGCCGTTGTCGAGGAAGGAGAAGACAACGAGTTCATTGCGATTTCAAGGGGTTTCTTCCTGCCTGACGGAACAAAGAGGTTCAAGAAGTCTCTTGCAATACCGGATGATAAGGAAATCAAGGAATTCGTCTCAAAGAAAGTAGTCGAGTTCTGATCTTTCTGGAAAGCAGGAGATTGATGAACGAAGATTTGATGAGATGATGATGGAACCGATTCCAGCAATGCTGGAAAGAACCGGATTCTCGCTTTTGTTTTAATTGCATAGTTTTCAGGATGAGCACTGCGGTGCGCGTTACCGCTCCGGACAGCTGGCATGTGGCGCTGAGTGGCACCGCTCTGTTTCAGCTGAAATCCGGTTTTGCAGGAATATGCTGAATACCAATAGATACGGAATTCCTGGTTTACCAGTTGTTTGGATGAAAAAACAAAGAGATAAAAGATAAGCAAGCATGGTTATGGCATATTGCTGTTCCATCGTGGCCGGGCCCCGGCCCATGGCAGGTTACAATGCTGCATAGGGGCTGGTTTGAAATCTTATTAATCCTGAGGAAAAGAAATTTGCATGAAGAATCTGAGGAAACTGATTCTGAAGTATGCGCTGCAGAATGCGGTCCTGTACAGAGGCAGGGCCAGCGCGAAGGCGGTTCTGGGAAAGGTTCTGGCTGAAAACCCAAAGCTCAGGGGGGAGACCGCTAAAATCAGGGGAGAGACCGAAAGGGCTGTGGACATGGTAAACAGGCTCGGACCTGAACAGCAGGTAAAGAAACTGGAGAAGATTGACTCCGGGCTTCTTGAGAAGAAGCCAAAGGAGCAAGAGGAACTCCCCCCGCTTAGGGGCGCCAGGAAGGGGAAGGTGGTCCTGAGATTCGCTCCCAGCCCAACAGGCCCGCTGAATATAGCGCAGCTGCTCAGGGCAGCGATGATGAACTATCTGTATGCAAGGAAATACAAAGGCGTGTTCATCCTCAGGATTGAGGATACAGACCCCGCAAGAATAGAGAAGCGGTACTATGGGATGATAAAGGAGGACTTGAAGAATTCGGGGATAGGGTGGGACAAGATGGTACTGGAGTCTGACCATATGACAGATTATTATGATTGTGCCAGGAAGCTCATAAGGGGAGGGAAAGCTTATATGTGCTCCTGCCACCCTGACACATTCAGGGCACTGAAGAAGAGGGGGATGCCGTGCCCGCACAGGGACAAGCCCCCAAGACAGAGCACAAAGGAGATGAACGATTGCGTAAGAGGCAAGTACAGAGAGGGTGATTTCGTTCTCCGGCTGAAAACATCCATGAAAGACCCGAACCCTGCCATAAGGGACCCTCCCCTGATGAGGATCATAACGGCTGCCCATCCGCTGAAGGGAAGGGCCTTTTCGTTCTGGCCGCTGTACAATTATGCGAATGTGATAGAGGACCATATGCAAGGGATTACCCATGTGTTCAGGGGAAAGGAGCATGAGCACAATACGCAGATTCAAAAGCACCTGTACGATGTGCTGGGATGGAAGCCCCCTGTTGTTGTCAATTTCGGGATGATACATCTTCCCGGAGAGAAGGTTCATACAAGGGACATAAAAAGGATGATTGAGGAGGGTAGATTGTCAGGATGGGATGACCCGAGGCTGCACACAGTGAGGGCTCTTCTGAGGAGGGGGTTCGCTCCCGAGGCATTCAGGGCGTATGCGATACAGGTCGGCCTTACAAAGAATGACATAACACTTGACTGGGAGAGTCTGGAAACGCATAACAGGAAGATTATGGATATCAGGGCAGGAAGGTATTTTGCTGTAAAGGACCCTGTGGAGGTGGACATATCAGAGGTTGTCGGGGAAGGAAAGACAATCAGGATAAGAATCCATCCTGAAAAGAGAAAAACAAGAAAGATTCAGCTTACCGGCAGGGTCATGGTATCGCGGGATGATTTCAAGAGATTCAGGGGGAAGGATGTGAGACTGATCGAAATAGGGAACGTGGTTCTGAAGAAAAGGGCGCTGAAGAGCCATAACCAGGAAGTAAATGCCTTCCAGAAGATTCAGTGGGTCCCGGAGAAGCCGGTGAAAGTGAATCTTGTTAGGCCCCGGGGGGAGGAGACTCTTTCCGGGGAACCCGCTATGGCAAAAGTGAAGAAGGGGGAATTTGTACAGCTGGTCAGGATTGGGTTTGGCAGGGTGGATTCCATCAGGAAGGGGCTGATTACAATCTATTTCGCGCACAGGTAGTTTCTCAGTTCCTCCGGATACACGGCGCAGCCCTCCATTGCGAGGCCATGGACTGCTTCCCTCAAATCCATGCCTTCAAGAGGAAGGCGGTATATGATAGAGCGATCCTTTCTCAGGGCGTATTTCACCCTTATGTCTGGCCCGCTGCCTTCGGCCCTGATAAACACGCCCCTGTCCACATTTCTGAGAAATTCCTTCTCGTCCATGTTTTTTGTTCATGCGCAGTTTTTATAAGCGTTCAGATGCCCATTCCTGAGAGGGCGTCTTTTATGAGATCGCCGAAGAGGGAGGAAGACGCTATGGCCACTATGAAATAGAGAAACATGCCAACAATGAGCATCTTGCCTATTGTAAAGCGCTGGACTATCCTGTTTTCTCCTGTGCTGATTTTTGTGAGGAATATGGCGAGTATTGTGATGACCTCTATTACATAGACGCCTACAATGAGCTGAAAGAGTGACGGAGACATGGCCTTTTCTATGTTCCCAAAGGCGCTCGCTATGTTTATTCCTGTGAAGTCTGTCCCGCCTGAGATTCCCTCAAGGTACTTCCCAAGCTTGACAAGAACCTGGATTATTATGTCAGCCATTGAAACTATAAGGCCTGTTATCAGCGGCGTGAGCATGTAGGCCTGGAATTTCATGGAAGACACGGTCTCGGAAAGAAGTTCCCTGATATATTCCTGGGTCTCCCTGATGTTCTTGAGGTAGCTGGATATCCTGAGCATGGCTTCCGAGGCGTATGTTACCCCTTTCTTTGAGGTGTCTATTATGGTGTACATTATGTTTCTTATCAGTCGCGAAGGATAATATCTCAGGGCACCGTATTTGGGATTGAAGAGGGATTCCTCAAACGTCATCCCCAGATTGCGGATGTTCCGAAGGGATTGCCTGAACAGGCCTGCTATCTCAAGGTCCTTCATGTCCTCTATGGATTTCTCAATAGCGACTTCGGTGGGCGTGCCTCCTGATATCCTGTTGCCGAGCTGGAACAGGGCAAGCTCAAACTCCTTCTCTATTGACTGGACACTATCCTGGATTTTTGAGGACTGTATTGTGGTCAGGATGAAATACACTGCAATGGATATCGAGATTCCGAGTGTTATGAGGGCGGACATCATGAGGGAGTAGACGCTGTGCTCCGAGTTTTTGGGCATCCCTGCAAACATGAGCTCAGGATTCTGCAAGAAGAAGGCAACAGGCACGGTAATGAATGCAAGCAGCACAAAAACTGCAAGGGGAAGAACAGGTATGCTCTTTCCGCCTATGTTAATGGCCCCTTCCTTGGGGAGGTCAGGATGATGGGATATATCAACCTGGGAGAATGTCACAGGCCTTTTTTTGAGCGTGCTGTTTATGAACCATATTATGAGGAGCGGGAGAATCACGTCATACCCTATTATGAAGTGCATGGGACCCACCAGGTCGGCCAGGAATACAGCCGCAAGCGGGGCCATTATGGTTCCAAGAACAGGAAGGACAATACCCATCATGTGTATGACCATCACAGGCATGCTGAGATCCTGGGCATAGTGCTTCATTCTGGTCTTGGTTCCTTCGAGTATGACCCTGAGCGCCTGGTCAAGGGTTTCCCTTCCCCTCTCCCCTGCCTGGCTCTCTGAGTCCCGTATGAGATGCAGCGCATCGGAGAACTCGCTGTTCTCATTCTTCCACTTGGCTATGTAATCTGAGAGGGCCTCGCCTGCTGAGGAGTATTTCCTCATCTCTATGTCCCACAGGAGGCGCCTCATGTCCCAGGCCAGGGCACCGGAGACATTGGCGGCCGCGAATCTCAGGGCGCGCTCCAGATTGGGAGATATTCTCATGGACACAACCATGTAGAGAACAGCCAGCACCACCTGGGAGGAGGCCTGCATGCGGTACTGCTTGACCAGGCCTGACGGGTATTTCAGGAGATAGTATCCGAGGGGAAGACCTGCGGCAGCGACGAGCAGGCCTGCCATAGGAGGAACGACTCCTGTTATGACGAAGGTGATGCCCAGAATGACAGAAAGGAATATGGTCAGGATAAAAAGCCCCATCACGCTTTCAGGCTTTACGTCAAGTTCGGTGAAAGAAATCGCATCCTCCAGCTCCTGTTTTGTGGATTTGTCAGGGCTCATGGTGAGGATCTTGCCGGAAAGTGCGCAGAGATTCTCGTACCAGCTCCTCTTCTTCAGGTCCTGCTTCTTGAAGAGCCTGTACTCCCTTGATGTGACTTCGGGAAATCTCTTCATTGAAGAAAGCCGTATTTTGTGGCGCTGCTTGTATTCATTCACTATCCGGGATATCTCCTCTCTTCTGAAGTCCTCCTCTGAGGGTTCCTTTTTCTTTTTGCTGTTTCCGAAAAGGCTCATGATAATAATTATTATGCGATTGTATATATTTGGGTTCAGGGCCGGACAGGTGGAAGAAATATAAGACAGAACCCGATAGAGGTTATATGGCGCTGAGATTTTACAACACGCTTACAAGGAAGGAGGAGGTTTTCAGGCCACTGAAACCAGGCGTTGTTACCATGTACAACTGCGGGCCCACTGTTTACGATTACGCCCATCTCGGGAACTTCAGGACCTATTTGTTTGCGGATGTCCTGAGGAGATACCTGGAGTGGAAGGGTTTCCGTGTCCGTCAGGTCATGAACATAACCGATGTGGGGCACATGACTGTTGATGAGGTGGCTGATGCCAGGGGGGAGGACAAGATCGAGAAAAAGGCCAGGGAGGAGAGAAAGACCCCCAAGGAAGTGGCTGATTTTTACACAAGGATCTTTCTTGAAGACTGGAAGAAGCTCAGGATGAGGGAGCCGGAGGCCAGGCCAAGAGCAACGGAATATATAGAGCAGATGATAGGGATAATCAAGACGCTTATAAGGAACGGCCATGCTTACGAGTCCAACGGCTCGGTGTATTTTCACGTGCCCAGCTTTCCTGACTATGGAAAGCTTTCAGGTAACACGATTGAGCGGCTCAAGGCAGGGGCAGGAGGAAGGGTTGAGCGCAATCCGGAAAAAAGGAACCAGCTCGACTTTGCCCTATGGGTGAAGAATCCAAGGCATGTAATGCAGTGGGATTCGCCGTGGGGAAGGGGATATCCGGGATGGCACATAGAGTGTTCGGCCATGAGCATGAGTCTCCTGGGCAAGACCATAGACATACACACAGGGGGTGAAGACAACATATTTCCTCATCATGAATGCGAGATTGCCCAGTCAGAATGCGCAAACAAAAAGCCTTTTGTGAGATACTGGATGCATTCCAGGCATATGATGGTGGAGGGAAAGAAGATGTCAAAAAGGCTCGGCAACTTCCTTCGCTTGCGCGACCTGCTTGACAGGGGATTCTCTCCGGAAGGTGTGAGGTATGCCCTGATATCAGGTCACTACAGGACCAGATTCAATCTTACGGAGAGGGGGCTGAAGGCAGCAGAGGAGAATGTGAAGAGCCTGAAGGGTTTTATGGCTAACATCAGGGAGATAAAGGGGAAGGGAGAGGGAGACAACAAAGCAGGAAAACTTGCGGAGGAAGCAATGAAGGGGTTTGAGAAGGAGATGGATGATGACCTGAACATGCCGGGCGCTTTATCGCATGTATTCGCGCTTGTCAGGGAGGCCAACAAGCTTATTGACAAAAGGCAGCTTGGAGAAACAGGAGCCAGGAAGCTTATGGAGGCCATGAACAGCTTTGACCGGGTACTGGGGCTTGGTCTGGGGGAAACAGGAAAGGTGTGGCATTCCCCTGATGAGGCCCCTGCCAAGGCGAGGGAGCTTATGATGAGAAGGGAGGAATTAAGGAAGCGCAGAGAATGGGAAAAAGCGGACCGCATAAGGTCAGAGCTGAAGAAAAGAGGATATGTTCTCGAGGACACCCCGGAAGGGGTGAGGTGGAAAACAGGGAAATAACAGATGCTCTTATGTTGCACACTATTCGCATACAGCAAGCCCGTCATGAATTGTGTCTGCGGTCTGCACAATGATTGAATAGTTTCCTGGCGGGCACATCTGTCCACAGGAATAGGAAAGTATGGCCTCTTCTTCTCCGGGGTTTATGCTTGTCTGAGACGCTGTCACAGTCTGCTGGTTTACAGTAATGGTGAAGTCATCCGGTTCCAGGGTGGTGTTTCCTGTGTTTTTCACCCTGACAAGTATTGTTGAGTTCTCGCATGTAGCTGCTGTCATTGCAAAGAGTTTCTCGTATGTCTGGTTTGTCTGATTGGCTTCATGGATACAGGTTGCGTTCTCGCACCCGTTCGGGCACTCCTCCTTCAGATCTTCCTTGTTGTTGCAGGAGTCGTACCAGTATAAATCCCCCTCGAAACATGCTGCATATTCATGGGAATTGCAGCCGGTCTGGATACAGGCACCGTCAAAGCATGTTGTTCCCGCCGGGCAGGTGTATTTTGTGGCCACTGCCTCGCCTGATTCTGTGCAGTAATTCTCTGTAAGCGTGCCATCGCTGTTGCAGTGGTCTTCAAGCTTCTGCCCGTCAGCGGTTTCAGCCACGCCCTTTTGATCATAGTTCTCCCCTCCATCAGAATCATAGCAACTCGTTTCATTTGCCTTCCTTTCTATACAGGCGCTGTTTTCGCATCCTTCCGGGCACCAGTAGTCTTCTATTCCCTTTGTTCCGTCGTCCCTGCAGTAGAACTCCACAACCTGGCCTTCTTTGCAGTAGTCTTTGTAAACTTCGCCACTGTATTTGACATAACCTGCTGAGTAGTAGTCAAGGCCGTTGTCAGAATCCCAGCACCCGCTCTCCGGTTCATGGGGCTTGGGCATGCAGCAGTACCCGTTGTCTGGGCACCAGTAGTTGGCCGGGTAATGGCCCTCGGGGCAGGGGTTGGATGATGTCACCGCGGTCCGGCCAGAGACCGCGCCTGTTGCAGAACCTGCCTCTTCTGTTGCCGGTGCGGGTGTTTTCAGTATCGGCATGCCTGTTGCGGTTGCGGCCCCGCCGCCTCCGCCGCCGGAGCTGGTTGGAACACTCTCCGATGGGCAAGGCTTGAATTCGCAATCAGGCGGGACTCTTCCAACGGTTGTGCCGTCAGGGCAAACCCTTGCGTCTTCAGGGCACGTAACCCGGGGATAAACACAGTAGCCGCCCATTTCCTCGCATGTTTTCTCATTCACTTTCCTGCAGAAGCCGTTCTCGCAACCCTCCTGGCAGAACTCCTTTTTATCCTGCACATGGCCGCAGGAGTCAAACCAGTAGACGTGGCCTGCATAGCATTTCGTTTGGGCGTGGGATTTGCACTGCTCCTTTTTCACACATTTGTACACAGGCGCCCCGCCGGGGCATCTCTCATTGTAGTCGGTTGTGAATGAAGGGGATATCTCAACCTTTTCGCCCGCTGATCCGGCCTTTACAATTACTGGTTGCGGTGCGGTCGGTGCGGTGTTTGCAGCAGCATAGGGCATGCCTGTTATTGCTCCTGTCACGGGGGCTGCCTGTGCAGCGCATCTTGACGAACAGGCAGTGATACAGTCCTTCATGAGAGCATTTTCATTGCACAGCCCGCTGCACTTGTCCTTCGTGGTTTTGTAGCATTCCTCGTCATCGCTGGCGCATGCGTTCTCTGCCATGCATTTGTCAATGCAGGGGATTGCTGTTTCCTTTTTGCATTTCTCCTCGCATTCCTCCATGCAGTCATTTCCCCCGCATCTGGGGAAGAACTCTATCATCTCATACCCCTCAGGGCATGTGCATGACGGTTTTTCATGGTAGGTTTTGCCAATGTCGCAGGACTCTATGCTCTTTATGCAGCCGTGCTCGTCGCAGCCAAGCGGGCAGAACTCCTTTTTATCCTCCCTGTTGCCGCAGGAGTCAAACCAGTAGACGTGGTCACCGAAGCATTCGGCCCTGTACCTCGGGGTGCATTCGGACAGGGGCTTTGCAGAGCTGCCCTCTTTGTATGCGCACTCTATCACCTGGTTCTCCCAGTCAATCCAGACCCTGACATTCATTCCCTCGGAGGGGTCTGATATATTTACAAAATAGTATTCCTTGGGTTCCACAGAAAGCTTGCCGCAATCTTCTTTTATGAGGTCGATTATTGCTGCTGATTCGTTGGCAGAATAATGAACCATCCTTATCTCAGCGTTCGGGTGCTTGGAAAGGAACTCCTGTACAATGGGTATTGTCTTGGCAAAGGCCTCGGGGTTGGATGCAATACAGCCTGATATTGCTATTGCCGGGAGCAGAAATGAAATCAGCAGCAGGTTTCTTAACCGCATGTATTATATAATTATAAAGGGCTGTATTTAAGTTTTGCATGGCTGCAGAAGCCGGGCCGCGGCGTATTAGAGCTTCCCCCGAGTGCCATAATCATCACTGCCACTATTACTACAATAATCCCTGCGGCCAACAGAATGAGCGGCAGGGGTATCCCGCATGGGTTCGGGCACGGGCCGCCGCAGTCAATCCCGTCCTCATTGAGGTCCTGCCTCCTGTTTTTGCAGGTTATGTCGGGGTTGCACGTTCCGCTTTCATCAACAAGGCCGTCGCAGTCATTGTCAAGATTGTCATAACATATCTCATAACCGGGCTGGACGCCCCCGTTGCATTCTCCGCTCCACTGCCCGTTGATGCACTTCTCCCTGCCGGGCCTGCACACGCCAACCGAAGAGCCACATTCCCTTTCCTGGCCGTTCTGGCAGCACACAAGACCCTCGTCAATCCGGCCGTCGCAGTTGTCATCTATGCCGTTGCAGCCGTTCCGGGACTCGTCAGCGGGATCCCTTCCGCCATAGCAGCCGCATTTTGTGTCTTCAACAGAGCTTTCCTTTCCTGTTTCTGCGCCGATGTTGTCAACTATCCCGTCGCAGTTGTCATCCTTTCCGTTGCATACCTCTTCAGAGGGCAGGATCTGGCCCACGCAGTCGCCCCATGTATAGTCATCTTTGCATAGCTTCTCTCCCTGTGAGCATTCACCTATGTTGGATCCGCAGGGTGATGTTTCTCCGGGCATGCAGAAGCACCCCTGGACTATGCTGCCGTTGTCCAGCTGCTCCCATGCCTCATCCACTTCCCCGTCGCAGTCATCATCTATTCCATTCCCGCATATCTCAACCCCCTTTGTAAGGTCGCTGCTGCAAACCGTCCCGTTGCCGTCAGTGGTGCACACAATCCTCCCCTCGCAGTAGGCTGAACCGCAGGGTTCTCCGAGGTTTGCGAAACCCTCGTCAATCCGGCCGTCGCAGTTGTCATCTATGCCGTTGCATTTTTCTGCCCTGCCGGGATATACGGTGTTGTCATTGTTGTCGCAGTCGCCGTTCTCAACGCAGTATCCGTCTTCATCAGAGTCCCTGCATATAAAGAATGTGTGGTTGGTCTCGGCAAGAACCTGCCCGCCATCCATGAGGGAGAACAGGATGCTGTGCTGCCCGAGAGCAGAGGGCGGAACGAGCCCGCTTATGTTGGCAAACTCAACTGTTATGCTGTAATTTCCTGCGAGTTTGGTTTTGCTGGTCGTTGCATTGACCATCCTCTTTGCTTCGTCAAAAATGATTTTAACAGGGTCGTCCGGCTGGTCATCTGACACGGAATAGGATGCCACGGTGATATTGCAGTCCTTTCCCAGGTCATTGTATGCATATCCCGGGCAGAGGTCGGGCTGAATCAGGGCTGTGAAATAGGTTGTGGAGTTGTAAGCATAAGGCATTTCCAGGGTGGTGTAAACCATGGAGAAGGGGTTTTCGTTGCTGGTCTGAGCCTCTTCTGTGTGGTTCCCGGCCCAGGCAGAGATGTTGGTGGTGTAATTGCTGGTATAGGCACATATCATGGGGCCGTTGTAGGGGAGGTATTTTATCATGTAGTCTGCATTGCCCTTGAAGTAGCATATTGTAATTTCACCTGTTGTGCCGTTCCAGTGTGCTGTTTCGCTGGGGGCATTGTCGCAGTCGCTGACAAAATCAAGATAGATCCATTCATCACCTGATTTTTCATACAATCCTCCGCAGACAGGGTCCTGGCAGTCCGGCTGGAAATCCTTCCTGTCTTCTGAGAGGCTGGTGTGGTTGAAGTGTTCTATCACGGTTTTCTTGGATGTTGTTCCTGATATCTCCTGGAAATCTGTCAGATCCCTGGTAATCCAGCCGCTGTTCGCGGTCTCGCACCTCTCCATCATGGCTATGTTCACATTGGGGTTGTTGTTGCTGACCTCCACCCATCTGGTGTCGTTGTTTGCTCCCGAAGGAATGGTTATGCTCTCGCTGGCATTGTAAATCTCAACAAGACCCTGGTCGCCTCTTACAGCGGCGGTGCCTATGTCATAAAAGCTTATTGCCCAGCCGCACGGGTATGGCTCCGGATAACAGGGACAGCATTCAGGCTCGTTGCAGTTTTCATTGCCGCAGCTGCCGTATGCCGTGACGCCATAGGAGAATTCCTGGTCCGGAAATTCCTTCCATTCCGCAGCGCCGTTTGCTGTGACACTGTAGGAGAAGTCATAAACGCCTGTTTCGTATTCAGATTCATTGCCTATGTAATCTCCGAGGCCAAGGGAGCCGTCTGGCGCGGGTGAGCCGTCGAAGTAGAAGTAAAGAACTGATGCGTTTGGAAGGAACTCGTCGAAAACGATTTTTATGCTTCCTTTGAGATGCGTGTATGAACTGTGGTTGCCCCAGGTATCGTTTACAGTGAGGGAGAGATATCCTGCTGCAGGAAGAGCCAGACAGGCAACTGTGAGCATTGCCATAACAGGAACAGCAAAGGGGATCAGGCGCATGTATAATATTTGTATTGTTCTGTATAATAATGTTGGTTATAGCAGGGTCTGCCTGATCTGCTGGTATTGAAGCAGTGGAAATGTAAGAAATGTATTTAAGTTGTGTTGATATATACCTCTTGCGTCCATGGGGGCGCTGGGGAATATAACACTGTTATATCCGCGGGGGCAGTATGGCAAACGCATTCGGTTTACTGAACAAAGAACTCCAGGGCTTTGTCAGCCAGAGGTTTAATAAACCAACCCCTATCCAGAACCTTGTCATTCCTCACATACTCAGGGAACGCAACGTTCTTGTTCTTTCTGAAACGGGTTCGGGCAAGACAGAGGCCTGCCTGCTGCCTGTGATGAGCAAATGGCTGCAGGAAAAACCAAAACCCAATTCCATCCTCTACATAACCCCGCTCAAGAGTCTGAACAGGGACCTGCAGGAAAGGATATTGTGGTGGTCAAAGAGGCTTGGGCTTGATGTCAGCGTGCGCCACGGCGACACCTCTCCGCACGAAAGAAGAATGCAGACAGAGAACCCCCCTGACATGCTTATCCTGACGCCTGAGACCCTGCAGGCCATACTTGTTGGAAGGCTGATAAGAGAGCACCTGAAGAATGTGAAATTCGTGGTGATAGACGAGGTTCACGAGCTTGTCCCGAACAAGAGGGGCCTCCAGCTTTCTGTCGGGCTTGAACGCCTGAAGGAACTAATAATGTCATCGGGCGGAAAGGACCCTCAGATGATTCTGCTGTCGGCCACTGTTGGAACGCCTGAAAGAATTGTTGACTTCTTCAGCCTCAATACCAGCAGGGAGGTCAGGGTTCTGAATTCTATGAAAAGCAAAGCGCTTTCCCTCAAGGTAGAGGCCCCAAAGCCCGAAACCAGGGACTCTGCGCTGGGTGTAAAGATATATGCCGGGCCGAGTGTAGTGGCCAGGGTAAGGAGGATAAGAGACATCATAAAGTCCCGCAGGTCTGTTCTTTTATTTACCAACACAAGAGAGTTTGCAGAAGTCCTTTCATCAAGGCTGCGAACGCTTGACCAGGAGATGAAGGTTGAAACCCACCACTCCTCGCTCTCGAAGGAGGTCAGGATCAAAGCAGAGGATGATTTCAAAAAGAGCGAGCTGAAATCACTTGTGTGCACGTCCTCTCTTGAACTGGGAATTGACATTGGGCAGGTGGACATGGTCATCCAGTACCAGTCCCCGAGGCAGGTGGCCAAGCTGCTGCAGAGAGCCGGCCGCTCAGGGCATTCCCTGACAAGAATATCCGAGGGGGTTATAATATCAGGGGAACCCGACGACCTGTTCGAATCTGCTGTAATAGCCAGGCATACCCTCGAGGGAAGAATAGAACCCACAAAACCATACACAATTGCATTTGATGTTCTTGCCCACCAGGTTGTTGGCATTGCCCTCGAGGAGTACAGAATAACACACAAGAAGGCGTTTGGAATAGTGAAAAGGGCTTACCCTTTCAGGAATCTCTCATGGGAAGACTACCAGGCAACCCTGAAGCTTGTCCAGAAGCTTGGTTTTCTATGGGTTGATTCCAAGTTCGCCCCGGAGCCTGTTCTGAGAAGAAGGAAGCGCTCATGGGAGTACTACTACAGGAATCTCTCAACCATACCCGATGTCAAGAATTACAGGGTGATTGACATAATATCCAGCAAGCATGTGGGCAGCCTGGACGCGGAGTTCGTGGCCCTTCACGGGAGCCCTGGTTCAGCGTTCATAACAAAGGGCCAGGCCTGGAGGATAGTGAGTATTGACCGCTCCGAGGTTGTGGTTGAGCCCATGAAGGGGCTTCATGCAGCCATACCCGCATGGGAAGGAGAGCTGATACCTGTTCCCTTTGAGGTGGCGCAGGCTGTGGCGGCCATGTGGGAGGAGACCGCAAGAACCATTCGCAAGGGGAAGAAATACGCAATGGAAACACTGATGGGGAGGTATCCTGTGACCAGAGAGGTTGCAGAGGGCATCTGCAGGATTGTCAGGAAGCAGTCATCGTGGGGGTTTGTTCCCTCACGAAGAGAGGTGCTTGCGGAATATTTCGCTGATGAGGACGGAAGCAGGGTGATATTTCACACGCATTGGGGCTCGCTGGTGAACGACACCGTAGGAAGGGTCCTTTCCACGCTTCTCACCCGCAGAATGGGCTCAGTCGGCCTTAACTCAGACCCCTACAGGATTACCTTCAAGCTCCAGCCGCTTGCAGACTGGAAAGCGGTTGTGCAGGCCTTCCGCAAACTTAATCCCAAAGACATAAGGCCGGTGCTTGAGTCATCCCTGCCCAACACAGAGCTTTTTACATGGAGATTTGTTCACACGGCCAAGAGGTTTGGCATAATATCGCGCGATGCTGAGTACGGAAAGGCGTACATAAAAAAGCTGGTGGAGGTCTACGCCGGAACGCCTGCCTTCAGGGAGGCGCTGAATGAGGTCATGCAGGAGAAGCTTGACATAGAGAAGGCTGAAAGTGTCATGAAAGAGGTGATATCAGGCAACATCGGGCTTGAGGTCAGGCAGGGCCCCTCCCCGCTGGGAGAGATTGCACTTTCCCGCAGGTACGAGATAGTGGCCCCTGAAAGGCCGGAGAAGGAGATATTCTCCATGTTCAGGAACAGGCTGCTTGGTTCCAGTACAGGCCTCGTGTGCTACAACTGCGGCAAGTGGGCTACCATATACAGGCTGAAGGACATCCCTGAGAAACTGCGCTGCCCCATATGCGAGGCCAGCATGATAAGCGTGGTTCCACAGAGGCATTTGATAGAAGCGCAGGAGATAATCAGAAAGCACCTCTCCGGAGGAAATCTTACCAGGCAGGAACAGAAGCATCTGGATATCATGCTCGACTCAGCAAGCCTCGTATCCGGCTCCGGCAGGGATGCTGTCCTTGCCATGTCAGGCAGGGGAGTGGGGGTGAAGACAGCGGGTCGCATACTCGGCAGGCAGGCCACAGGCGATGAACTTCTGAAGGAGATACTCGAGGCTGAGAAAAAATACGTGAGAACCAGGAGGTTCTGGAAGGATTAGCTTTCGGTATGATTCCTGTGATTTTTCATTTTTTATTGTTATATGGTAAAATATACTTAATAATCAGCAAATATAAAATATATTCTTCAGAATAGAAATCTTTTTAAATAGAACCTCCACATTATAACTCCCCTCTCAAAGCTGGGACATGCCATGACATCATGACAATGCCCTGGAAATGTTTTGGCCCCGGCCGCTACCCGGGGAATTAACAAGGAAGGTGCAGCAAATGAGATGCGTTATCTGCGGCAGAAAAGCAAGAGATGAAATATACTACAGCATAGGAGACATGACAGTGTCGATGTGCTCCAGGCACCTGGATGAGATGATTATCGATAGTGCTTCTGTTATTGTAAAGCCGCATCTTGCCGGGAATCAAACACTCGGCCACAAATGGCGCAACCGCCTCCTGGAAACGGGCGCATCTGGTTAGTGCTTAGCATAGCATTGATAACAGGGCTTGGCATGGTTCACGCGCTTCAGGTCAGGAATACCTTGACACTGTTCTCTCCTTGCCGTGCCCACTGTAGGAAAAGCTTTTGTGAACACCCCTTAGAAACAGGTATATTGCCACCGTGAAGATGAAATAAACTATTATTTTTCCAAACGCCAGGGAGAATGTCTGGTTCTCAGGGCCTGACGCGGTGACCAGTCTCGACTGCTCCACCAGAGGGACAATCACCTGCCCTGTCAGTGGGATATCAATAAAGACCAGCAAAAGCGCTGCCAGAAGCATGGAGACAGCAAACAGGCCTGATGACATAAAATATATTTCCCTGTTACTAATATAAATAATGACAAAACGCAGAAAAACAGGGAAAAAGCCCATACTTGACCAGCTCACAGACTTCCTCGAGAAAGCCGCACGGCTGCTCAGGACAAGGAGATCCACATCTGGCGCTCTGGCAGCTGCTGTGTTCGGAGGGCTGATAAAACTCACAAACATAACAGCCGGCTGGGAATATCCTCTCAACATGTTCGGTGAGATCATCATCTTCTTTGCTGTGCTGTTTGTTGTGGCCGATATTGCGAGAGGCGGGCTTGAAGATTAATAAGCCGGGGAAACAAATATCTATATGCTGAAAAAACAGCAGAATACCGCACCCGCTGCTGCGGCCTACGTACTGGGCATGATCACAGGGATAATAATTCTGCTTGTAACCGAAAAGAAAGACACATACACCCGGTTTCATGCGGTCCAGTCCATATTTTTCCACATAACCGTAATCGTCACAGGATGGATTATCACTCCTTTGCTTGCTCCTTCTGGGTTCTCGCCGCTCATGCTGTCAGGAACAAGTATGCTAATCCTCCCTCTTTACTTTCTCGCTGCTGTTATAGTCTGGGTCGTCCTGATGGTCAAGGCCTACAACGGAATCAGGTTCAAGCTGCCATACATAGGCGCCCTGGCCGAGAATCTCACAAACAAGTAACCTCCGGGGGCAGCACCCTGTTAATATGCGCTTCTTTTCCTCATGCACTCCCTGCAGAATACAGGCATTCCCTTCCTGGGAACAAACGGAACCTTCTCTTTCCTGCCGCATGATGCGCACACCATGCTTTTCATCAGGCCGCGCTTTCTCGCTGACCTGCCTCTGCTCTTCCCTGACCTTTTGTCACGCACCGTTCTCATCTTCATCCCTCACCTGCGCTGCTTGGTGTTACAGAACTGCTGCCTGCCATTATCCTGGAAAGTGTGCCCAGGTAGGTTCCGTCAAGCAGGAAAACCCTGGATTTTTCCATGTCCGCAATCCTCAGAACAGGGGATATGAACCTCTTCTCAGATTTTCTGTTCACAGGCATTCCACCTGCAAATTCATTGAACGCGGGCATTATTATCAGCTCCTTGTCTGATGTTTCTGACCTGCATTTCTTTCCCAGTTTGTTTGCGGACACGTAAGCCTTTACCCATACAGGATCAACCCACCTGTATCCAAGGGAATCCCTTATCTCCACCTGTGGCTGGGTGTGCCCTGTCACTATATACCTTGCCTTCACTGCGTCCTTTCCGGGCCAGGTGTGCCCGTGGAAGAGATATGATTCACCGAAAAGGAATCCCTCTGACGGATGAATCTTCACCCCCGGGGGAACCAGGTCCCTTATCCTGTCATCATGGTTCCCCGGGACCACCTCCACGCTCACCTTTTCCAGAAGACTGCTGAAAAATGCGGGTATCTCCCTCTCCTCCTGCCAGCTTGCCCCAGGGACCTTGTGTTTGACATCGCCTATAACAACAAGCTTGCGGGCACCCGTCATTCCTATCAGTCTCCCCAATCTTTCCAGCATCCTGCGCGTCTGGGAAAGCAGGTTAATCCCGGATTTCCGGAATTCGCGTTCTATTCCTATATGCAAATCAGACACCACAAGGGTTTTGCCTATCCTGATGGCAGGGTGACCTGCCACGAACATCGGTTCCATGCTTTTTCTTGCGTACTTAATGCTTAAAAACTGGTTGGCCGCCGGAAACAACGGGTTCAGATTTAAATTCCTTTCAAACATAACTATCTTAGCATTAATGCAGCAATCCGGAACAGCTCTTTTGCAGGTAATTGGCATGGACGAGTTCGGAACAGTCATCTCAACCCCGGAGGGGCCGAGCACAAGGAAGTTTTCCTTTGTGGTCAACAGGAATGCCCGTGTTCACCGCGGCCAGTTCGTGCAGCTCAGGGTCAGGGATGGCAAGCTTGTGGGAAGAATATCAGACATAAGGAAGACCAACCGCTACTTTATGCGCCCTGAATCGGTGAATGAGTATGAAAACAGAGGAACCCGGATGGATGAGGCCTTTCCTGTTGATGACTGGGAATACCTCGTGGCAGATGCCAGTGCAGTGGGTGTTTATACAGGGAAGGGCTTTCAGGATTCCTCTTTCCCACCATCGCCAGGAACCAGGGTTGTAGAACCCGAGAAAAGGGTTCTTACAGAATTCTTCGGGCTTGATGAAAAGGGGCTCCATATAGGCGAGATATCCTACCACGACACCCGGGCGAGAATAAACCTCACGCGACTTGTCCAAAAACATCTGGCCATACTTGCGATTTCCGGAGCAGGCAAATCCTTTCTCTCCTCTGTCATCATAGAAGAGCTGCTGAAAAGAAAGCCGGAACAGGGCCAGCTTGCAGTAATTGTTATTGACACGCACGGTGAGTACACGTCCTTTGCAGACGACCCCAGGTTCTCCTCTGCCACTTCTGTGTTCCCCGTGAATGACATTCAGATCGGGATGTCCAATCTGTCAGTGCACAGCATAAAGTCATTCTTTCCCGGTATTACTTATCCACAAGAAAGGGAGCTCAGCAGGGTTATGGAATCCTTCAGAAAGGGATATTCAATCACAGACCTCATAGACAGGATTGACGAGAATGAGGATATAAAATCAGCCACAAAGGATGTCCTGCTTTCTGTTCTGACTGATATGAGAAGAACCGGACTGTTCGGGGCAACGGACTATCCCCCGCTCGATGACATGGCCTCCCAGGGCCGGCTCTCTGTGATAGACCTTTCCGGGACCACGAACCTGAAGAAGAAGCAGTTTCTGGTTGCATATCTTGCCAGAAAGCTGTTCAATGCCAGGAAGGAGGGCATAATCCCGCCATTCCTGCTCGTGCTTGAGGAGGCTCATCAGTTCGTCCCTGAGACAGCCAGAAAAGAGACTGCCATCTCCCGCGGGATTCTGCAGACTATTGCAAGGGAGGGAAGGAAGTTCTCCGCTTCTTTGTGCCTGATATCGCAAAGGCCGATTCAGCTCTCCACCACTGTTTTGTCGCAGTGCAACACCCAGATAATACTGAGGGTGACCAACCCGTACGACCTTGATCACATAGGCAAGTCCTCAGAGGGTCTGACACGGGCAGTGCTGAACAGGATATCATCCCTTCAGGTAGGAAACGGCATCATAGTAGGCGAGGCGGTGAACTTCCCGCTTTTTGTGAAAATCAGGAACAGGGAATCAAAGCCTTCCATGAGGGGGCTGCCCATTGAGGAAGAGGCCAGGGAGTACTACAAAAAAATCTCGCAGAAGAGGAAGGACGCCAGGGAGTTTATGTGACCCTTTCAGGAAAGCCGCCAGCGCGAGCCCTGTGAAGCTGGCGAGATGCCCCGCATTTCCCTGGCAGGAGACATGAAAGATTGACCGGAAAGGGGGCGGCTTGCATCGGCCTGATTGTACCGAGGGTTGTAGGCAGTCAGAACTCAGCGTGCCTTCTTGCCTCTTCGGGCCTCATCACGCCCTTCTCTGTTATCAGGGCATGGATGTACTCAGCTGGTGTGATGTCAAATGCGGGATTAATTATTCTCACGCCAGAAAGTTTCCTTGGGTCTGCCACCTCCCCCGGGTCTCTCTGTTCAATGGGTTCAGGGTAACCCATAACTGTCTGGGGGTCGAACTTGTAGGTCCCTCCTGCAACCAGAAAGGGAACGCTGAACCTGTGAGCCACAAGGGCGAGAGGGAACGTGCCTATTTTGTTCACTATGGAGCCGTCAGCCAGGATGGCATCGCATCCCACAAGAACGCGGTCTGCCTTCTTCATGACATACCCTATTGCAGAATCCACGCAGAACGTGACTTTTATCCCCGCCCTTGAAAGCTCTTTTGCGGTTTTCAGTCCCTGGTAAAGGGGCCGCGTCTCTGTCGCAATCACTTCGAACTGCTTCCCCTGGTTCTTCGCATGTTTTAATATATCCACTACAGAATGCGAATGGCAGTGCGTGACAATCCTGTCACCATCATGAATCTGCCCTGATCCTATCTGGGCAATCTTCTCCAGCGCCAGGGCGAGCTCCTTCAGGTACTGCCTGCATATGGTCCCTGAAAATTTCTTCATCTCCTCCAGATCCTTGTGGTCGCTTATTCTCAGAATAACACCGCTCACGGAATTCCTCAATGCAGGCTCAGTGGGCCTGGTCTCAAAAAGCATTTTTGAAAGGGACTGCAACTCAGAGAGAAACTGTTTCCTGTTCTTTGCCTTGCTGGTCCTTGCCTGCACGTCCAGGGCTCTTATTCCGGCTTTCGCAACCTCCCTGGCTCCCTGTATTCTCAGGGTTTTTATGTCCCTCAGGATTTTCATGATTCTGGCATTCATATCAAATAATTGTATCGCGGGTTAAAAACTATATCATCATCTTCTTTGCTTCCTCTTCTGCAAGAGGCCTCACGGTAATGGGCTGCTTCTTCTCAGGGGTGCACAGCTCAATCTCTGCATCCTTTCCCTGCGGAACGTCAGAATATCTTGCTGCCAGGGAGGCCGCAATTATGATGACCTGAAGAGGAACCCTTTTGTCAGGAATCACAGCAACAGGCCCGGGGACAACCTTGGTTTCAAGCCACCCGAGGCCGGATTTCCTTGCTATCCCCATAAGCTTCATGTTCTCCCTTTCGTTCCTTCCGACTATAATCTTCTTCCCCCTCACCCTGAAATGCCTTCCCATCTTCAGGAGTTCTGCATCCCTCCAGCCGATCCGCTCCCCATGTTCCAGCAGGTCCCTGAGCCTCCTGGAGTATGAAGAGTCTGTGAGCAGACAGCCCCCTGCAGGGGATGGAAAATCGCTTATCCCGAACTTCCTGGCCAGCGAGAGCTGCCTCTTTCGGCTCCTTCCCTGTATGTCTAACAACCATTCCCTTTTTACGAGGCCGTTTTTCTCAGCCTCCGTGGGGGGCAGGAGCTTCCCCGAGAGGGGCCTTACAACCCGTTCCCTCAGACCGGCTTCTTTCTCAATCAGGAAAAGTTTGTCTCTCGTTTGGGAGAACGGCCTTTCGCCCAGGACTTCTCCTGTGGCAAGGAAATCAGCCCCCGTTCTCTTCCTTGCCTCTTCGGCCTTCCTGAGCATATACGCCCTGCAGTCTATGCAGGGGTTCATGTTCGCCCCGTAGCCATGCTTCGGATTTTTCAGGAGTGCGAAATATTCCCTCCCCGTCCTGATTGTGTGGAGTTTTATTCCGAGCATGCGTGCCCTTTGCTTCACCTTCTCATACTCGGGGTAGAAAGGCGTTTCAATATTCAACCCTTCAACAGCAATCCCGTGGCTCTGAAGAAGCCTGACAACAAGAATGGAATCGAGCCCTCCGGAAAAGAGCACAAGGGCCTTTGCTTTTTTTGTTTTCATATTAACCAATTTATTAGGCCGGCTTAATAATAATTAAAGCATGAGAGCCTTGCCTGCGTTCATTTTATTCCTTGCAGCCATCCTCACCATGCCTGCAGCTGCGGCAACGCTTGACTGCCGGATAAATCCGTCATGCGCCGCAGATGAGGTCACAATGCTGCAGCTTAATGAAAGCGTATCAGGGGGGTATGTTGCCCAGCTTCCTGAAAAACAACCGTCCTATCCTTACAAGATATGCTGTTCGGGCGTGAAGGGCCTTGAGTTCAGCAGCAGTGACATTAACGGGGCTCTTTTCCTAAGGCTTTATTCTGACAGTGCTTCGGTTGTGGAGAAGGCATATTATGACAATTACCAGTATGAAGCCGGCATGAAGACCAGCTACAGCTATGATTTCAACTGCACGTATGCAGACGGGTCATGCCCGACAACCCATACATGCCTGGCCGGGATATCGGGTGAAACCAGTGCTGTTCTGTCCAACTGCACAGGAACTGATGCGTATGCCGCAAAGATATGCTGCAATGCCACTGATGCAGGGAGCCCTGTGGCAGATGTCCTCGACGTGTCCGCATCATGGGTGAGTTCAGACCAGATCCGGCTGAACTGCACTGACCATGAAAGCGGCTGCAAACCCGAAAGATGGTATTACCTGTCATCTGATGGCATATGCCCGGGAGACCGGTCTTCCTATACAGAAGCGGCAGAATATGTGACATTTGACACAGACCACAACGAACATGTTTGCCTGTGGGTGGAGGATAATGAAAACAATGCTGACACCGCTGTCTCTTCAAGTCCTCTGATGGTCGACCCCACGCCGCCTGAGACCACAGACAACGGGGATGAGGATGTTCATTCTTCAGGATACAGGATCAACATAACCTGCCGCGACTCTACATCGGGGTGCAGCATGACATATTACAGGAAATGCTGCATAGAGGGAGAGTGCAGCACGCTTGGCAACTGCAATTATGCTGCCAGTTATTCGAATGAGACCGAGATAGCTTTCAACTGCCCGACCGGGATATGCAAATACAATCTCTCATACTACTCTGTTGACAATGCAGGCAATATTGAAGAGATGAACCCGTTCAAGATAATACAGATAGACACCAGCAGGCCGGAGTGCTCGTTCATCACCGCTGTGGGAAAATACACCACTTCCGCTGACCTTCTTCTTGAATGGCAGGGAACAGACCCCCTTTCACAGGGTATAGTGAGATATGATGTCAGGCACTCTGTGGACGGCGGAGAATGGGAAACGCAGCAGTTTTCCACAAGCAGCACGACATACTCGCATACCTTTACAGGCCTCCGGGAAAACAGCTCCCACAGGTTCCAATGCAGAACAATCACCCAGGTTGAGGGCTCATGGTCAAGCGCAATCGATACCATAGTGGATGTCACCCCGCCCGGCGCCTGGATGGGGTTCTCGCAGAACTACACCAACTCCTCTGACTTTATGGTGGACTGGGGAGGAAGCGATGGCGACTGCGCATTCTGTGGAATAAGCGAGTTCAGGGTGGAGTATTCAGAGAACCTTGGGCCGTGGTCTTCCTTTTACACAGGCTCGCTGACCCGGAAGGAATTTACCGGTGGAAAAGCCGGGAGCCTTTACCAGTTCAGGGTTGCTGCTGTTGACTTTGCAGGGCTGCAGGGTTCGTATTCAGGCAACGCAAACATGAGCGTGGACGCTGCAGGGCCGGCCTGCGACCTCGGGCCGCTTGAGGAATACTATGAAAACAGCAGCATCCCCCTCTCGTGGAGCGGGACAGATGATTACACAGGAATAAGGTACTTTGAGGTTGAAACCAATGCAACTGGAGAATGGGCCCCTGTTCCGGGAGGAGACAGGACGGAGTCCACAAACACTGTGTTTGAAGGGCGGGATGGGGATGTCTATTTTTTCAGGTGCTCTGCCACTGACATGGCCCTGAACACAGGAGATTTCTCTGCCGTGAGGCACGCCACAATAGACATCAGCCCTCCGCAGATAACGAACATAACGTATGAGAGCAGGATCACGAAGAATGACAGGCTGTTTGTGTACGCTGAAATAGAAGATGCTGCCAACATTACAAACGCCACGCTGAAATCGTCCGGGAGCGTATCCATTAATGACATACAGAAGAACAGAACCAGATGGCATGTGACATGGGTGATATCTTCCCTCTCTGTTGGAAAGCAGAATTTCACCATAAGGGTCTCGGATTCCCATAACCAGCAGGGCATGTATGATTTTCCCTTTGAGGTTGTGGTCTGCATCGATGGGGATAACAAGACATTCGGTTCGGACAGGGGCGTATGCAGGTCTGGAGAAATGGTGTGCGCAAACGGCGAATGGGTGGTCACCAGGAATGCCACTGAAGCGACTGAATACCCAAAGGAAAAAAGCTGCAACGGGCTTGATGACAACTGCGATGGGATAGTTGACAATATAGGAATGGATTTTGGCGAGAACAGCTCTGTAGAAGACACGGGATGCGGCTGCTACGGGGGCGCCTCCCCAAAGGCCGAGGAGTGCAATTTCGTGGATGACGACTGCGACGGATATGTTGACGAGGGCATAAAATGCTGCGAGCCGGGTGATAGGAAGGAATGCGGCACCAGCACAGGGGAGTGCAAGAAAGGGTATTACATATGCGACAGGTTTGGCGTGTGGGACACCTCCAGGTGCATAGATGGGGTCGCGCCTGTGGAGGAGATATGCTACAACGGGAAGGATGATGACTGCGACGGCATAACAGACGAGGAATTTGACACAATTGGTGAAAAAACTGCCCCGGGATGCAGGTGCATGGAGGGCACCACAAAAGTGTGCGGCTCTAATATAGGAGAGTGTGTCTCAGGTGAGCAGACCTGCTCCGGAGGCACTTGGGGTCCATGTAGAGGGGGAGTGGACCCTGCGCCCGAAATATGCGACAAAAAGGACAATGACTGCGACGGTCAGGTTGATGAGGACTGCGAGGTGTGCTTCAATGGCCGATTAGATGAGGGCCTGGAAGCCGGGCCTGACTGCGGGGGCATATGCGAGGTGCCCTGCACATTCCAGATACTGAGCATGCTCCTTGTTTTCGGAGGCGTTACTATATTGGGGGTAACAGGGGGCCTGTGGCTCTGGTTCAGACACAAGAAAGAGGAGCTTACATGGGAAACCCTGAGAAAGAAATGGACGCGGGCATGATTTGCTGCTATCCTCCACAGCTTGCCGAGCCTGAAGATGATGCTGTCCCGCTTCCCAGGGGACCGAAGCCGGGCGACTCGGCCTGCGAAATGAGTTGTGTGCTGCTGCACTCCGCAGGCGGTGTGTTGAATGCGCTGCATATGGCCTGCTTTACTGATTCCGGCGAGCGGCTAACAGATATTGTCTTGCCGTTTAGTACAAACGTGGGGGACCCCCTCACGCCATACATCTGTGCAAGCTGCGCATCAACCGGATAAGGAGGGAATCTGCTGGTGGATGACTCGAACACCCCGGTTACATTGAACTCTTTTTCCAGATCGTCCAGGCAGGAGTTCAGGGTGTTTTCGTTTACCCCTGCATCTGACTTGCACTTCTCCCTGTCACCGCTCTCTATGAAGCACCTGAGATACGTGGTAAGCTTTTCCTTCTGGTCCCTCTGAATGCAGTATTCAATGTTGTTGTCGATCAGCTCGTCCCTGCCGTGCATCATGTAGTGAACGAAGTTTATCCTGATGTCAGCCTTGTCGCCCAGGAGTTCCATAACAGGCACCGCTGCTTTCTGCATCTGCAGACCATACGGGCAGTGCGACATCACAAAAATGTTTGCGACCGGCTTGTCAGATTTCGGGACATCCGGCCCTTCTGAGGGAGGCGGCGTACTCTGCTGGGTTTCTACCTTCTTGGCGTAATCGTCCATGTTAATGAGCCCTACGCCGTCAAGTATTATGTTCTCCCCGTCTGTTGTCATATAAACAGGGATTTCATTCCCTTTGTAACTGGTGATGACCTTTATCAGCTGCCCTTCATTTTCAGCAGAAACAAACGAAATGCCGCCATTCTTCACCAGGTACTTGTTCAGGAAGTCCACGCCCGCCTGCCCGGCCTGCTCAGGGGACAGGGCCGGGGCAGAAACCGCATAACCAGTGGTGTTCGCTCCCCAGAGATTGCCCAGGCCAAAGCCAATCAGCAGAGCGACCAGAACAGCGGAAGCAAAATAGGCCTTCTCCTTCTTGAAAAGGTCCTTGAAACTCTTGAGCTCCTTTTCATCCTTCTTGGCGGGGTTCTTTTCCCGGACTTCTTTTGATGTATCTTCGCTGACTTCATTTTCCTCTGACATTGCGAATAATTAAGATCGAGCATTTATATAGCTATCTATAGTAAAGGGATTTTTGAAACAGGCATGATTTTGACAGTGCCCGCTGCATACCCCGGAGTCAAGGTTAGAGTCAAGGTTATATAATATTCCAACTATTATATGCTGTGGTCTGATGAAGGAGCATCTGGAGAATCTTGTAAAAGAGGCTGGAAAAGCGGCCGGGATGCTGGTTTCGCACGCAGGCACGGTTCGGGTGGTTTCCCATTACGATGCTGACGGCATAGCGTCTGCTGCTATAATGGCCAGAGCACTTTCAAGGCTTGGCAAGCCCTTCCACTTGTCAATAGTGAAGCAGCTTGCAGATGCCACGCTAAAGGAACTTTCAGAGGAGAAGCATTCCCTTTACATATTCACTGACCTGGGTTCGGGCAAGCTGGCCGCCATACAGAAAGAGCTTCTCAGAAACGGCGTGAATGTGATTGTTTCGGATCACCATCAGGTCAATGGCGATGTGCTCCCTGAGAACAGGGAGAGGCTGATTCATCTTAATCCTCTGGTTTTCGGGCTTGATGAAAACGTCTCAGGCTCTGGTGTAACATACATACTGGCCAGGGCGGTTTCCCCTGAAAACAAGGACCTCAGCGAACTCGCTGTTGTGGGCGCAATCGGAGACTCCCAGACAGGTTCGATAGAGGAGAACTGGGGACTGTCGGGCCTGAACAGGGAGATTCTGAAGGATGCTGAAGGCTCTGGGAAAGTAAAGGTGGAAACAGGGCTCCGGCTGTGGGGAAAATACACAAGGCCTGTCCACAAGGCGCTGGAATACTCGGTCGATCCCGTCATACCAGGGATATCAGGATCAGAATCAGCCAGCGTGCAGTTCCTTCAAGAGATAGGAATACCACTCAAGAAGGATGACGGAGAGTGGAGAACGCTTGCTGACCTCACTCATGAGGAACAGAAGAAACTGGCTACAGGCATAATAAAGGAGAGAATACGAAACAACCAGGATAATCCCGAATGGATTTTCGGCGATGCTTATGAGCTTTTGTCCAAGAAGAGGGATTTCAGGAATGCGAACGAGTTCGCCACCATACTCAATGCATGCGGAAAAATGGACAGGGCCTGGCTCGGGGTGGCGCTCTGCCTTGATGACGAGGGAGCATACGAGGAGGCCAGGAGCGTGCTTGCAAGCTACAGAAAGGAGATAGGCAGGGCCCTTGACATAATCAGAAACAGCCCTGACATGACAGAGGAGAAAGAGAACTGCGTGTTCATCAGGGCAGGAACAGCAGTGTCAGAACATATAATCTCTAATGTGGTTTCGATACTGAACAGGTCGGGGTTGCTCCCCTCAAACAAACCCGTGTTTGCATTTGCTGACACAGAGGACGGGCAGGTCAAGGTAAGCGCAAGGGCTGATGACTCCCTTGTGGAAAGGGGCATCAACCTGCAGGAAATAATGGAAAGCATAGCAGAGCAGACCGGGGGAGAGGGCGGCGGCCACAAAGGAGCCGCAGGCGCAACCATCCCCAAGGAGAATGAGGCGCTATTCATGGAGGCTGTTGCAAAGATGCTCTCGAGACATGTTGCAGGGGATGCAGACAATGCCGGGCACGGGCAGCAAATACATATAAATACGTCGCAACAAGAAGAATTAACACCCAATGGAGGAGAAGAGCATGGCAGTACAGAGTCTGAGGGAAATAGAACTGAGGGAGAAGAAGAGGCAGGAGAAGAGAGAAGAAAGGAGATCCGGGAAGGAGAAGAAAGCGAGGTCCGGGGCCAGAAAGATAACCAAAAAATGGAAGGGAAAGGACTGGTACGTTATTTCAGCTCCTGACATGTTTAACAAAAAGGTTGTGGGCGAAACGCCTGCCACAGACCCAAAGTCAGTGGTGGGAAGGAACGTTCAGGTCAGCTTTTCTGACCTCTCGGGAGACAGGAACAAGTACTATATCAAGCTCAACTTCAGGATAAGCGATGTTTCGGACGGCACGGCCTTGACCGTGTTCAATGGCATGGAGACCACAAGGGACTACATATACAGAATGGTCAGGAAGCGGTCGCAGAGGGTTGAACTGATAAAAGAGCTCGAAACAGCGGACAAATGGAAGCTCCAGCTTACTGTAATCACCATACTTAACAGAAACGCAGAGAAGATGGTGCAGAAAAAAGTCAGAAAAGAGGTCTCAAAAATACTGGATAACAGCGCAAAGAAGTCCGGAATAAATGACATGGTCACAAGGATAATCTCAAGCAATCTGCAGAAGGAGATAAAGAAAAAAGTCACCAAAACATATCCTGTCAGGTTTGCAGAGGTTGCAAAGATAGAGGTCATGAAGGCGCCGAGCATGAACCGGTAGCTCTTCAGAAGGTTTTTTAGCAGGCGTTCTATTTAATTATCATGGAAATTCAGGAATATCTGAAATCGCTGGGCAGCAGGGAAAGCAGCCATTCGTACTGGGTCAGAGTTCCG
>CAZCSS010000006.1:12372-29491 GCA_964501515.1 uncultured archaeon | reverse complement strand
TCAGGTGCCCGGAAATTGTGGACATAGTGAAGTCAGTGAGCCCAAGGAATGAGGTTATACCAGCGCACGTGTGGACTCCCTGGTTCAGTTTGTTCGGATCCATGTCCGGGTTTGACAGCGTGGAGGAATGCTTTCAGGACAGGACAAAGGACATACATGCTCTTGAGACTGGGTTGAGCAGCGACCCTGCAATGAACTGGAGATTGTCGGCGCTGGACAGATATGCGCTGGTGTCCTTTTCTGATTCACATTCTTTCTGGCCATGGAGAATAGGAAGGGAAGCCACCATATTCGAGTTAAAGGAAATGACATATGACAACATAATCAGGGCAATAAGAACAAAAGAGGGGCTTGCCGGAACGGTAGAGGTGGAACCAAGCTATGGGAAGTACCACCTGGATGGCCACAGAGCATGTGGGGTTGTGATGACACCCGAAGAGGCAAGAAGGCATAACAACATGTGCCCCAAATGCGGGAGGCCGCTCACCATAGGGGTGCTGCACAGAGTGGAAGAGCTTGCTGACAGGGAGGAAGGGTTTGTTCCCAGGACCGTGATTCCCTTCAGATCACTTATCCCCCTGTCGGAAATAATCGCCGCTGCTCTGGGAACAGGTCAGCCGTTCTCGAAGAAGGTCTGGGCTGTTTACAACACCCTTCTGGATAGGTTTGGAAGCGAGTTCCGGGTTTTGACAGAAGCCCCGGAAGGGGAACTGGGAAGTGTTGCTGACAAAGAACTGGTCGGGCTAATAATGAAGAACAGGGAAGGTAGGATAGAGGTGGAGCCTGGTTATGATGGGGTGTACGGACACCCGCTTATAGGAAAGGGGAAGGTTGTCACGGGCGTAAAGGCCGGGGGCGTAAAGCGCCCATCGGGACGGCAGAAAAACCTGAGCGATTTCTGATCATACACTGTAACCCAAACCAGCAACTGTTATTGTTGCCTGGGAATCAGTGGCATATTCATATGTAGCAGTAACTGTGAGTGTTCTTTCAACAAGGCCCTGATTAAGGCCTGTTGCGGTTATGTCGCAGAGAAAGCTGTTTGAAATTCCTCTGGCAAGGCTGAACGGCTCGCCGTTCTCAAAACCAGTGCAGTCATCAGATAGCTCAAGGTTATTCCCTGTTATTTTCAGCAGAACCCTGTCCCTGTTTTTTTCATATTCTGGACTGGTTTTCTTGCAAGCGTCCTTCATGGGACCGGAATTCCTTGCGCAAGCAAAGCCTCCGCCAATGTTCTGAACCGTTATCTTTACAGGGAATGTTGCGCTGTTTTTCCACGACCTGACCGGGTTCTGAATGGCTACTGATATCTCTATTGGAGAAGCGGACTTGCTCACTGTCTGGGAAGGAATGGTGCCTCCGCTGTCCTGTACCCTTTTGAGCTCGTCAATAGAGCCTATAATCACTGATTCCACTGTGCTGCTCTGGTATGTATAGAACACCCTGGCCGTGGCGTCGTATGTGACCTTGAGGTCCCTGTCCAGCGTGGGAGCAACGTATTTCCATGTGCATTCGCGCGTTTCTCCCGGGCTTCCAAGGGTCGGGTCCGGGGCTTTAAGATTGAATCCCTGGCCTGTGTATCTGCATTCTTCCTCTTCGGGAAGCTTTTCAGCAAACCCGCCGGCGCTTGTCTGGCACCGGGTGTTCTCGCACCAGGCCTGGTCAAGGCCGAGAAGTTCGGCGTGAACATCAGTGGCGTCAACAGAGCCTGCGTTGCGCACGCTGAGGCGGAATGTGACCGGTTCTTCTGACTGAATCTCATGGAATACCGGACCAAATCTTTCTATAATCACGCCGCTGCGGGTGGTTGCAGGCGTGGCCGGGCTGAGGGCCGGGTTGATAGTACAGCCTGATACAAGGAGCGCAGCGAGAACAAGCAGTGTGAGGAGAAGAATGTTCATGATATATTTTTCGCAACGACAACTTAAATCTCTGTCTCAACGCCCTTCACAGTGACCGAAGTCGTCCTGTCAATGTAGTAGTCATATTCTGCCAGCACGGTTATGGTTCTTTGCTCTGCAATGTCAGGCAGGTGCCTGAAATCCACCTCGCACGTTATTGACCGCTGGCGGCCGCCGCTGAGGACAATGTCTTCGCCTGAGCCGAACCCGCTGCAGTCTGATTCAAGGTCCAGGCCGTCAGGCAGTTTGATGGTTAGTCTAACCACATAGTCTTCATTGGGTTCAGAATCTTTGGGCGCAATAATGCCACTGCCCGTGTTTTCAAGAACCACTGTGATGGGGAAGCTCGGGTCCCTGTTTTCAGGCACGCGAATCTGGTTGCCTGTAATTATGTCTATTGAAAGTGGGCCGGCTGATTGCTGGCCTGTCTGCGTGGGCAGGGACTGGCCTGACTGGGAAAGCCGTCTGAGTTCGTTTTCATTGACCAGTGTTATGGGCTTGGTTGCGGTGGTTATGTAGTGATAGTATACCCTTACTCTCGGGTTGTATACCTGCTCTATGGTTTGCGGGAGTTCAGGCGCTGTGAGCTCCCACTGGGCAGTGTCGGTTTCTCCAAGCGTGTTGTATTCAGGGTTCCCGGGGGAGAGGTCGTGGAGGTCAACCTCTGCTTTTGAAGAACTCAGGTCCCACTCGTCCGGATCTATTCCTGTGAGCACAGCCACCACATCGGTGGCCTCCTCGCCTCCCTGGTTCTGGACCTCGAGGTCAAGGATGAGACGCTGACCTGATTCCATGTAGGAGAAGTCGGGCTCGAATTTTGTAATCACAACACCCGGACCTGTTGGGCCGCCTGAGGGGCCTGTTACACAGCCGGATGCGAGAAGGATTGCGAGAACTGGAAGGATTGTGAGTGTCATCTTGAAGTGGTTGCCTGCGGGCATTCTTATCCTGAATATAATTGTCCGCATTGATTTATAAGTTTTAGAACGCGCTATATCTTCGGTTCAACTGTCACCCTGGCTGATTTGGTGAACTGGTATGCATAGGATATTTCTGTTTTCATGTTGATTGTTGATTCCAGGCCTATGTCGCCACTGTATTTGCTTATGTTAGCTTCGCACACGAACTTTCTCTTGTTCTGGATGAGTTTTGTTGTGAGGCCGTTTTTTATTTCACAGTCATTGTTTTTCCATTCCATTTCGCCGATGTCAAAACTGTCAAGCGTTATCTGATAATCATGTCCTTGGGTGGTCCGGGTTACAGGGTAGCCGCTGCCCTTGTTTTCAATGTTCAGGGCAAGGACCGTGGTTCCTGAATCAGTGGGTATGGGCTGCTCATCCTCCACTGTGAAGTAGGCCCTGACAGGACCGTCTCCGGCTGATATGGCGGACGTCACGCCTTTGGATGTGCCCTGTTCTATCCTCCGCTGGTATTCTGCGGGGTTTATAAAGGTTATTGTGCTCATGCTTGTTGAACTGTACGGGTAGGTGACAGAGACTTTCATGCCGTCCTTCGGGCAGGTGGTCTTGAGCTTTATGCCGCTATTTGCCTTGAGTGTCCAGGATATCTCCTTGGTTTCATAGGGGAGGAGCTTTTCTATACTATACTCGGCTGCGCTCGGCCCTTGTTTATTTTTGTTGTTATTCAGAAGCTCGAAGAGGCCGCTGCAGTAGTCGTATAGTTTGACCACTACTTTGTTATCATTTTCAAGTGTCTTGCTCCCCTTGTTCTGCACATAGGCCACTATCCGGAAGGTCTGGCCGGGAACCACGGTATCCGGAATGGCCCTGAGGGATGATATTACAACAACATCAGTGGTATCCTGCTCAACAGGCGTGCCGAAAAGGTCGGATACAAAGGGTATTTCAATGTCTGTTCCTGGAATGGTGCAGCCGGAAACTATCAGCACGAAAAAGATTGGCAAGAGGAGCAGGAGCGGGCGATAACTTGGGGAGTGCTTCATACATATAATTAACAGGGAAACTAATATATTATTATGAATGCGGGACACGCAGGGTGCGGGGGTGTGATGAAGGGGCAGCTTGTTCTGGAGTTTGTGGTGGCGGCAATAATTCTTTTCGGGGTGATATTATATGTCATGGGGAACGTGATGGCAAGCGTTGATTCCAGAAACGCGGGGTCGGCGCAGAACACGCTTATGACCAGGGCATTCATGATATCTGATGCTGTCTTCAGGGGCAGCGGTGTGTGGACGGGGGAAACGCCTGTAATGATTGGGGTTTCCGACGACTGGCCTGTTCTGAACTCCACAAAGATGCAGTATCTGGAAAGTTATTGCAGCACTGATTATCAGGACCTTAAATACAGGCTGGGGCTTGGCCCGGACAACGGTGTGGCCATGCTTGTTAACGAGACCGGCATGGGGGAGATAATGCGGTGTGGCGTGCCTGAAACCGGAGCCAGATACGCCAAAGTCACACGCTTTGGCATCACAGAAAGCAACAATGTGGCCAGGATAGACGTGTGGGTGTGGTAGGTTTGCTGGAATGTCTGAGATGGAGGGGGATATTCTGGTTACGCATTCGGTACATGGTCGAATCCGGGCGTTTCTGCGAAGCTGGCGTAAATGCCCTGTTGCTGTTTAAATATCTGTGAGGGTTAATACTGATTATGAGATTCGTAATTGCCGGTGGGGGCAGGATAGGTTCTGGTCTGGCCGAGCTTCTGGTTAAGGAAAAGCATGATGTTGTGGTTATAGAAAAGGACGAGAAAAGGGCCGAGCAGCTCGGGGAGGCGCTGGATGCGCTTGTGCTTTACGGGGACGCCAGCAACAGAAAGATACTCAGGGACGCGGGGATAGAGAAGTGCGATGCGCTTGCTGTGTCCACAAGCGATGACAAGACCAATCTCATGATATGCGAGGTTGCCAAGCCGTTCCATGTCCCTGTCATAGTGGCCAGGGTGAACGACTCCTCAAACGAGTCCATATTCGCAGAGCTTGAGATAACAGCCACTGTCAACACGACAATGTCTTCTGTGATTGCGTTCAAGAATGTGCTTGAAAGCGGCGGGAAAAAGCTGGTCAGTGTGGTGGCTGACGGCAGCGCGGGAATATATGAGAAAACCATCCTCAAGGGCTCTAAGATCATAGGCAAGCCCCTGAAAGGGGTCAGGGGGGAGTTTGCGATTGCCGGGGTGGAAAGAAAAGGTGAATACATGAAGCCAGATCCTGATATCAAGGTGAGAGAAGGAGACATTCTCATACTCTGTGTCCCGCTGTCTGATATAAAGAAACTCGGCAGGGCGTTCTAGTTCATATCGTATTCAGGAACCCCCTGATGATGGTTTTTAACGCGGGTTTTGTGGTCTCTTTCAGGGAATAGGAAACCCTGGCGATGGGTTTGTTGATTTTCAGGTGTTTCTGCAGAATGATGGGGGTGCCCGCAACTACGGCGTCGCACTTCGCCCTGTTTATTGTCTGCTCAAGCTCTCTTACCTGGGCTTTACTGTAACCAAGCGCGGGGAGGGTGGTGCCTATGTGGGGGTATTTTTTATATGCCTGCTTTATAGAACCCACCGCATAAGGCCTGGGGTCGATTATCCTCCGGGGGTGATGTTTTTTTGCCGCGAAAAACCCCGCTCCCCCTGACATCCCACCGTGGGTGATTGTGGGTCCGTCATCTACAGTTATCACAGTCCTGCCCTCAACCAGTTCAGGCCGGTCTATGGTCATCGGGGACTCGGCCTTTATCACAACCGCTCTGGGGTTGGTTTTCTTGACGTTGTTTTCCACTGTTTTGATGTTTTTCGGGCTTGCGGTATCGGTCTTATTTATTATAACAACATCAGCGAGTATGAGGTTTGCTGTGCCTGGATAGTATCTGAGTTCGTGCCCCGGCCTGTGCGGATCTGCTATCACTATATGCAGGTCGGGTTTGTAGAAAGGGAGGTCGTTGTTCCCGCCATCCCAGACGATTATATCAGCTTCTTTTTCTGCGGAACGGAGTATTTTTTCATAATCCACGCCGGCGTACACTACATGGCCCTCTCTTATATGGGGCTCATATTCCTCCATTTCCTCTATTGTGCATTTGTGGGTCTTCAGGTCTTCAGTGGTTTCAAATCTCTGGACGGCCTGCTTCAGGAGCGAACCGTAAGGCATGGGGTGCCTGATTATTACGAATCTCTTTCTCTCATCCCTGAGGATTGAGCACACCTTTCTCGTGACAGGGCTCTTCCCTGCACCTGTCCGAACAGCGCATACCGAAATCACCGGCTTCCTGGACTTCAGCATGGTTGAAACAGGCCCCATCAGTCTGAAATCCGGGCCGGAAGAGAGAACAGCGCTGGCCTTGCGCATGACCTCCTGATTGGAGAGGTCAGAGTATGCAAGGACCACTTCATCTGGTTTATATTTCTTTACCAGTTTGGGTAGCTCTTTTTCAGGATAAATGGGAATGTTCTTTTTATACAGTCCTCCTGCAAGCTCCTTGGGGAAGGTGCGTTTTTCTATGCCAGGAATCTGGGAAGCAGTAAAAGCCACCACAGTGTATGCGGGATTATTGCTGAAGAAAACAAGGAAATTGTGGTAGTCCCTTCCTGCGGCGCCCATTATGATAACTTTCTTTGCCTTCATTATAGGTTATTTGAGTGCCTGTTTTATAATGTTTGGTATTTCCTGAACAAGGTCAGATGCCAGCATGCCCTGGCCGAACTTTCTGGCAGCCTGGTCACCGGCTGCGCCGTTTATGTATGCGGCTGCGCAGGCCGCATCAAAGGGGTCTGCTTTCATTGCAAGCAGGGCACCGCATATCCCTGAAAGTGTTTCCCCTGTTCCGCCCTTTGTCATGAACGGGTTTCCTGTCTTGTTTGTGCACACTCTGCTTCCGTCGGTGATTATGTCAACATGGCCCTTCAGAAGAAGATTGGTTCCCAGCCTTCCTGCGTACATCATGGCTATTCTCTTTCTGTCCTCAATCTCTTTTCTTGGGTCTTCTCCTGTGAGCGAAAGGAATTCGTTTGCGTGCGGAGTGAGAACAAAGCCCTTCTTCAGTATGTCCATGTTACCGGACAGGGCCCTGATGGCATCGGCGTCTATTACGCAGGGCCTTTCCAGTTTTTTCAGGAAGTTAACCACGGCTTTCTGCGTGTGTTTTTCCTGCCCAAGACCGCCACCTATCACCACTGCGTCTGCGTCCAGGGAAAGGGCGAGCAGCTTGCTGACATGCTTTTCAGAGAGCCGGTCTCCCTTAAGCGGGAAGGTTATAATGTCAGGGAAGGTAGAGGTGGCAGCAGATGCATTTTCCGGGCACGCTGCAATAACAAGGTCAGCGCCTGTTCTCAGGGCTGCAAGTGATGTAAGTACAGGGGCGCCTGTGCAGTTCCTGCTGCCTGCTATGATAAGAAGCTTTCCGAAATCCCCCTTGTGGCTCCAGTCCGGTCTCTTCGGGAAGAGTTTCCTCAGAAGCGGCCTGCCCACGAGCTCAGCCATAAATAGTTTTTAGGAAACTATCTAATTAAGGTTCCCCTGAAAGGGTGACCATCCAGAAACTGCTCTATATTCCTCAGGTCCTTCCCGTTGGTTATCAGAACCTTCATTCCAAGGTGCTGTGCCTCCCTGGACGCTGCAGGATCAAAGGGAACGTTAAGCCCGGGATCCCATTTGTCTCCCACGATCTTCCTGAATTCTGTCCAGGAAAGCGCAGCGAATCTCTTGGCCTTTTTGTATTTTTGGGGGTCCTTGTCATAAACGTAGTCAATGTTGCTGAGATTTATCACTGTTTTTGAACCGAACTGTTTGGCGAGCAGAACAGCGTCATAGTCTGTCGAGAAACCCGGCTTCCACCCGGCTGCTATAAGGATATCTTCCTTGAAGTCTGGTTTTTTAGCCGGGTTTTTGATTATTGCCGGGTGGGTGTGGCTTCTAAGTATGGTTCTGAGCAAATGGGCATTGAGCCTGGTAGAGTGGATGCCCAGCCAGTCCAGGTCCTCAGGGTCGAGGTTTGCCACATTGGCTGCGGCTTTCTGGTATTTTCTGCATATCTTTCCCCCACCCACAATTATTATGAACCTCCTGCCTTTCCTTGTCTGATTAAGGATAAATTTGCGGAATTTCCTGAGAAATGGAACGTCTATCTCATCAGGAACCACAAGGGAGCCGCCAAGAGAGATGACAACAGGGGGTTTGTTGCATTTCATTGGAGAATATATGTGGACAGGGAATAAAAAGAGATGATCACATAAAATATAACAGGGTTACGAGTCAATCTGCGCTTTCTGGAGCTTTCCCGAGTAGTCAAAGTAAACGGTTTTTTCCTCAGAAAACTCCTCTATGGCAGCCCAGCCGGCCTCTTTTCCATGGCCAGTGTCTTTCACCCCGCCAAAGGGAAGATGGACCTCGCTGCCTATTGTGGAGGAATTTATGTATGTAAGCCCGGCCTCTATGCGTTCCACGGCCAAAAAGGCGTTGCGGATATTGCTGGTGTAAATAGCAGAGCTCAGGCCGTAGCGTATTGAGTTCATAACATCTATTGCTTCGTCAAGATTTTTGACGGGTATGAGGGAAAGCGTGGGCCCGAATATTTCCTCCTGAGCGATTCTCATATCAGGGGAGGCATCTGTGAACAGCGTGGGTTGGTAGAAAAAACCTTTTGTGTTTGGCGCCCTCCCGCCGGTGAGCAGTTTTGCTCCCTCGGAAATGCCTATCTGGGTGTGGTTGTGCGTTTTTTCCACTGCCCTTTTGTTTATCTGCGGCCCCACATCTGTTCTTGGGTCAAGGCCGTTTCCCAGCCGGAGTTTTTTTATCCTGCTCACAAGCATCTTCTCAAATCTGTCTTTAACCTTCTTGTGAACTATTGCCCTGGACGTGGCGGTGCACCTCTGCCCGGTTGTTCCGAATGCGCCCCAGAGGACGCCGTCAAGAGCAAGATTCAGATCAGCGTCATCCATGACTATAATGCCGTTTTTTCCACCAAGTTCAAGGGAAACCTTTTTCAGGCCAGCATCCCGAGAGACCCGCAGCCCGATGTCACGGGAGCCTGTAAAGGATATTGTCCTTATTTCAGGGTGCTTGACTATTGCTGACCCTACAGTGGAGCCGGGGCCTGTTACAAGGTTAACCACGCCCTTGGGGAGCCCGGCCTTCTCAAGAAGCCGGACAAATGTTATTGCAGTGAGGGGGGTGTCTGATGCGGGCTTGAAAACCACGCTGTTTCCGCATATGAGAGCAGGCATCATCTTCCAAGAAGGGATTGCATAAGGAAAGTTCCAGGGGGTTATCAAACCCGCCACGCCGAAAGGCGTTCTGGTAGTCATGCAGAACTTTTCAGGAAGCTCAGACGGGGTTGTCCTGCCCCATAGCCTGCGCCCCTCTCCTGCTATATATTCTGCTGTGTCTATGGCCTCCTGAACATCCCCTCTGGCCTCAGGAAGCACCTTTCCCATCTCCTGGGTGAGAAGCCTGGCAAGGAATTCCTTCTTCCTTCTCAGAAGAGAGGCAAAACGGAGGAGGACAAGCCCCCTTTTGGGAGCAGGGATGCGCCTCCATTTTTCAAACCCCTTTTTCGCGGCCCTGACCGCGCGCTCAACATCGCTCTCTGTTCCCTGCTGAAACCGGCCGAGGGGTTTTTCTGTTGCCGGATTTAAAGAGGCAAACGTTTCCCCTGAGTCAGAAACAACCCACTTCCCGCCTATGAGAATCCTGTATGTTTTCAGTGGCATGTTATATTATTCACTGGCCGGATAAAAAAGCTATTGGCAACCGTCTGAAGGATCGGGTACAGGGCTTGCAACCAATCTCCCAGAAGGGTCTATCAGCGTCCACCGATCGCTTATATGCAGGCGTGCTTGCAAATATGATGCGATATTGCCACGGTGCCTCATAATGAAATTAAGATCGTTGTTCGGAGAATTTCCACAATGCAGACAGGGCCTGGGTAGCCTTTTCCGGGTAGGAAAACGCAGGAACGCCGTTGTCTTCGAGAACCTTTTTCAGGACCTCAGTGAAGCGGCCTCCCGCTGCTATTACAATTATGGGTTTTAATTTTTTCTCAGCATAAGAGGACACCACATCAACTATCTCGGCTGTGAGTGTGGGGATCTGGAACAGGGTGATTACAGCTATCATGTCCACGCCGGGGTCTTTGAGAGCAAAATTAAGGGCTGTTCTGTAGCGCTCGGCGTCAGCATCTCCTGTCAGGTCAAGCGGATTCTTTATAACCACGTGTTCTGGGTAGAGTTTCTTCATGGCCTGAACAGAAGCCGCGCTCATCTCAGCAAGTTCAAGACCGCTCTTTATCAGCCAGTCCGTGGTAAGCACACCAAACCCTCCCCCGTCTGTTATTATAAGGGTTTTCTTTCCTCTGGGCATTGGCTGCGTGGCAAGAACCCGGGCGTAGTCAAAGAGTTGCTCCAGCGTGTGGGCTTCTATTGCGCCGGCCTGCCTGAAGGCCGCGGAAGCCACAGCAGACTCGCCTGCCAGTGAGCCTGTATGAGAGGACACGGCTGTTTTCCCCGCCTTTGTCTGGCCGCCTTTTATCACAATCACGGGCTTTTTTTTCGAAACCCTGCTGCAGATATCAAAGAACTTTCTTCCTCGGGAAAGCCCCTCAAAATAGCAGCATATTACCCTGGTCTTGGGGTCTCTGGAAAGATAATCCAGAAGGTCGGCTTCATCAATATCAGTGGCGTTGCCGTATGAAACGAATTTTGAGATTCTGTATCCTTTCATGGCCATCCAGTCCAGAACAACGGAACCCAGCGCGCCAGACTGGGATATGAAGGCCATGTCTCCCGCGTCAGGACGCTCGAGCTTGTATCTGGGGAGGAAGAACGTGTCCACACCAGTACAGGGATCAAAGACGCCGATGCAGTTCACCCCCATGGCGCGTATTTTGTGCTTCTTCAGTGTCGTCTTTACTGTTTCCTCAAGCTCTGTATTGCCGATTTCCCTGAAACCGCCTGATATTATTATGACCGCAGGGATTTTCTTTTTTCCACACTCCCTGAGAACGCCTGGAACGAGGTGCGCGGGAACAGATATTACTGCGAGGTCGATTTTTTCCCTTACTGACAGAACACTGGGATAGCATTTTCTGCCAAAGATTTCCCTGGCATTGGGGTTGATGGGGAAAACCTTCCCCCTAAACTCGTCCTCGACAAAGTTCCTGAAAATCACGTGCCCCACCTTTTTGGGGTTCCTGGATGCTCCTATCACAGCCACGGCACCGGGGTTGAAAAAACAGTCGAGCTGGTTCATACTATTTATTATGAAGAGTGCAATATAAAATATGCTCAGGAACATTGTTTCTGAAAGGGAGAAGGACCTTCCCAAACTCACCATAGGAAAGCTGCTCAAGATAGCGGCTGAGGACAAGAGTGTGATTTCGCTTGGACCCGGGGAGCCTGACTTCACAGCGCCGGGGAGCATCATAGCGGCTGCTAGGAGGGCGCTGGAAAGGGGAATGACACACTATTCACCTGTGGGGGGAAGGACCGACTTCAAGGAGGCTGTTATCAGGAAGCTCAAGAGGGACAATAAGATATTGGCGGGTCCTGAAAATGTTGTTGTGACATGCGGGTCAACAGAAGGCATACTGCTCTCACTGATGTGTGTCATTGACCCCGGAGAGGGGGTGTTTGTACCTGACCCGGGGTTTTTGGCATATACCCCTTCCATAGAGACACTGAACGGGGTTCCAGTACCATACAGGCTGTTAGAGAGCAGGGGATTTCTTCCTGATGTGGATGAGATGAAAAAAGACATTATACCTGAAAAGACCAGGGCAATTATAATAAACACCCCATCCAATCCCACTGGCGCGGTTTTTAGCAGGAAGGTGCTCGAGGAAATCGCTGACTTTGCCAGGGAGAACAACCTGCTTGTCATATCTGATGAGGCATATGAGAAATTTGTGTACGATAATGTTAGGCATGTTTCTATTGGGTCGCTCAATGGCATGGATGAGTATGTAATGACGCTGCATTCCTTCTCAAAAACATACGCCATGCCGGGTTTCAGATTAGGGTATGCATGCGGTCCTGAGAAGATTGTGAAGGCCATGACAAAGCTTCATATATTCACAACACTGTGCGCGCCCACTGTTTCGCAGGTGGCTGGAATCAGCGCCCTAAAGGGCACCCAGGCGCCTGTGGAGAGAATGAGAAAGGAATATGACAGAAGGAGGGTGATGGTGGTGAGAAGACTGAATGAGATTGTGGGGTTCAGGTGTGTGAAGCCGCGGGGCGCTTTTTACGCTTTTCCAAATATAACTGCGTTCAGGATGGGGTCTTATGATTTTGCTGAAGCCCTTCTCAGGAAGGCCGGGGTTGCTGTGGTTCCGGGAACAGAGTTCGGCAGGGCAGGGGAAGGTTTTGTCAGAATCTCATACGCCACTGAATATGGTCTGATAGAGAAGGCGCTGGAGAGGATTGAGGGATTTGTAAAAACACTGCGTTTTTAGGAAAGAAATAAATTTGACCGCGTCAATATATCTTAAAGATGAAGGCACAGGGTTTTTACAAAAAAACCAGGAGCAATGTTCTGAAGATATTCAGGGTTCTCAGGGAAGCGCATAAAACAAACACCGAACCCATGACAGTAAGCGAGATTGCCAGGCAAACCGGACTTCATAAGTGGACGGTTTCCAGAACAGTTGATATCTGGATGCATCATTTTGTGGAGAGCACCGTGCTAGAGGAGCTTGAAGATGTGGGATTGAGAATAAAACTTGTCAGGCTCACAAGACCGGAGATAACAGAGGAGCAGATAATGAGGGGGATGAGCATAAGGTTTTAGCAGAACACCTTGAGGAAGTCTTCCAGCCCAAGCCAGTTCTCGTCTGAGTAATTTCCTTCTGCAGCGTCCTTGAGTGGAAGAAACCTCCACTCGTTTCTGTTGTACCATGCCAGGAAGCTGCAGGCGCCTGCCTTTGCCGCCCACGCGGAGAATCTTTCGAGTGATTTTTTGTCGAGCCTGGGCATCTTGGCCCAGGACTTTATTTCAAAGGCCAGTGTTTTGCCGTTTTTTAGGGCCACGATGTCAACAGGTGTCAGAAAGCCGCCGGAAGAGGCCGAGCGCACGCAAGAGTAGCCGTGTGAACTCAGTATCCGGAGTATCTCCCTTTCGCTGCGGTAGCCCTTTCTGTAGGCTTTCATGATAATATTGTGAATTGGTGCGTATTAATGTGTGCGGGAATATAACAGTGTTATAGTTGTTCATATCCGAAACGCGCTGCACCAACTATCATATACCGTTCAACGCCCCTCCCAGCGCCACATTTAAATATATCTGTGTTAATTAACGTTCATGAATAGTGTAACTGACGAAATTTCGTTGGCCAGGAACAGACTCGCCAAAGACATAATAGGCGAAATCGTTCTTTCTGAAAACTCGGACAGGGTTATAAAGAAATGGAGAAGCATCTTCAAAATATCCCAGAAAAGACTCGCGAGCGAGCTTGGTATAACCTCTTCTGTGGTGTCTGATTATGAATCCGGGAGGAGAAAGTCGCCGGGTATTAAGATGATAAAAAAATATGTAGACGCACTCCTGCTCATTGACGCCAAAAGGGGTGGTAATGTAACGAGAAGCTTTGCGAAATCCATGCAGTCCCCACCACCTTCTAATGCCATACTTGATATAAGGGAATTCGGGTCTGGTATAACCGTGAGTGAATTTTGCAGACATCTCAACGCGCCGCTTATGAAAAGAATATACAGTGACAGGGAAATCTATGGATACACGCTGATAGACTCCCTTAGAGCCATAACAGAGCTTTCCTTCACAGAACTAATAAAACTTTACGGCACCACCACACAAAGGGCGCTGATATTCACAAAAGTGTCTACAGGCAAAACCCCAATGGTTGCCATAAAACTCACCAACCTTCATCCTGCCCTTGTTGTGCTCCACGGCCTGGATGTGGTTGATGATGTTGCTGTGAGAATAGCAGGGGTTGAGAACATCCCGCTCGCTGTATGCAAACTTGAGGATGTCGAGAAGATAACCGAAAAACTGAACGAGATAGAGTAGGGTTGTTAGGTGTTTGGTTGTTTATATTTCCACTTTCCTGATTTTGCAAACAACATCAGTTCCCTTCACTACCATCAGACCATAATATCCCTCGTAAACAGGGCCCGGGTAAAAAAGCGTGGTTTCCCCCAAAACATCAATTCCATGGGATTCATGTATATGGGCGGAGACAGCAAAAACCGGCTTTTTTTTGAGTATAAATCTTCTTACAGACCCGGATCCCACATGCTTTCCTGTGCTTGTTATGTCAAGTCTTGTGTTTTTTGGTGGATTATGCACAAGAAAACCAAACAACCGATCGCCGACAATTTTTCCCATACGGGAGAGTTCCTCCTCTGTTTCCTCTTCTGTTGGTTCAAAAATTGAGTTAAACGGTGTGGCCGCGCCGCCCCAGCCAAGAAAGAGAAGACTGCCAAATCTCCTTATTTTGGAATGTAGATTAATATTATAATCATTAAACAATTCGATCACCTCATATGGGTCATGATTTCCCGGAACAGCATAGACAGGTTTTCCTATAGAAAGTATTTTCTGAAGCACAATATTCGCAACATCTGTTTGAGAAAACCCTTCAGGCACATTGAACATGTCTGTAAAATCCCCCGGACAGAGAACAAGGTCTGTGTTCTTTGTTTTTATGTTTTTTATCACCTTCTCCAACACCATAAAATCCCCATGCACATCAGCCAAAACCAAGATTTTCATAATCAACACATCACATAATTTCTGTTATATTATTTAAACATTTACCAAAACAACAAACACAACAGGAGAAACAGGAAATATTGGTGTCACAATCTTCTATAAAACAACCTAACCATTGTTTCTTATGGAAACAAAAACAGAAGAAAAAAGAACAACCCCCAACACACCATTGTTTCTTATGGAAACAAAAACAATAAACAGGAAAAACAATTTTATCTAATATAACACTGTTATATATTTTTAGTTTTTTCAATCAAACATATATATTTATATCTTCCAACAGAAACAAAGGGGATAGAATGCCTCAACACACTTTAAAGGATATATTTGACAACTATATTCAGAAAAAACCTATTTTTAAGAACAAGGATATATTGTCTTCAAAATTCACCCCGAAAAACATACCACACAGAGACAAACACATAAAACAACTTGCATACATCCTTGCACCCACACTTAGAAACGAAAGAACGTCTAATATTTTTATATATGGGAAAACAGGCACAGGCAAGACGCTTGTCACAAAAAACGTGATAACCGGCCTCCTGGAAGCAGCAGAATCAAGCGGTGTTAAACTAAAAACAATATATATAAACTGTAAAATGAAGAAGGTGACTGATACAGAGTATCGTTTACTAGCACAGCTTATAAATTCCTTTGGTACAGAGGTCCCGTATACCGGCCTCCCCACCAACGAGCTTTACAGAAAATTCTTCACCCTTGTAGACAAATCAAACCAGAGTATAATAATAATTCTTGATGAAATAGACACGCTTGTTGATAAAATAGGGGACGGCGTTCTTTACAATCTTATAAGGACAGAATCTGAAACATCCAACCTTATAGTTATAGGCATATCAAACAACCTCTCTTTTATTGACAGCCTTGACCCAAGGGTGAGGTCTTCCCTTTCAGAAGAAAACCTACTTTTCCCCCCATATAATGCCAATGAGCTCAGGGACATTTTGACAGAACGGGCAAGAGAAGCCATAAATAACGGGGCGCTCTCAACAGGCGCCATAGCCAAGTGCGCTGCTCTTGCCGCCCAAGAACACGGCGACGCGAGAAAGGCGCTTGACCTCCTAAGAGTGGCAGGAGAAATAGCTGAAAGAACAGGGAGCCCCTTAATAACAGACCATCACGTTGACGCTGCTGAAAAAAAACTCAACATGGACAGGGTCATGGAAACCATGAAGTCACAACCAAGACAATCCAAACTGGTCATGAAAGCCATCCTCATGCTCCATAAAAAAGATGAAAAAAATATACAAACAGGGGAAGTCTATGATATCTATACAAAAATATGCAGAAACAGTAACATAAAACCACTAACCCAAAGGAGGGTGTCTGACCTGATATCCGAACTCGAGATGTTCGGCATACTCAATTCTGTTGTTGTGTCAAAGGGAAGATACGGCCGCACAAGAAACATACAACTCAACCTCCCCGGGCCGATAACAGAAAAGTTGAATGAATTTTTGGGCGGGGAATTATGAAGGAGGATGTGGTCAGGGAGCTTCTGAAAAGAGGGCATCTCGTGTCCCCAGAAACCCTCGAAAGGGTCGATATGAACAACATCGACAGCATTGCCCGGGAAAAAACGCTTGTGCTGACAGAAACACAACCGGAAAACAGGCTTTCTGTCAGTGTGGAGGCGCCCATCAAGATCACCACCATCACCCCACAGGATTTTTTGGAGCATTGTATGAGAAGATATGAAACAATAAGAGACATGCTTCTCAGAAAGACAGAGGCCGTGTCTGTTAACAAGGCCAGAAAATCCAGCGCCCCAGTAACCACAATAGGCATGGTCAGAGAGATTCTTCCTTCAGGCTTTGTTCTTGATGACCCCACAGGTGAGATTGATGTTATTCTAACCGGCCATAATACCATACCCATTGAAACAGGTGATGTTGTTGCAGTGCGCGGCAACGTGAGAGAAGAAAAATTTTTTGCAGAGGAGATAATGCTGCCTGACATCCCGCTTACAAACGCCATAAACAGGATAGAAAACACAAACCTCTTTCTCACAACCAGACACAGCGCGCCACCCGGACTGAAGCCTGACGATGTTCTTGTATCAAAACACCCATTAAAACATAAGCACGTGGTGTCCTGCTTCCCCAACCCCGCCTGGATAGCAATATCACGCGGTGCGAACAGGATAACCCTGCTGGTCTATGAGCCCCCAGGAGAAACCACAATGGAAAAGGCGCTTCTGTTTCTGAAGAAAAGGTATATAAACACAGAAAAAGCGGTTCTTGCAAAAAACAGCGACCCCTTCCTCTTGGCCGCGGTGCCTGATATATTTTGGCTGATCTCAAAAAACCAGTGGACACTGCCTTACAAGGGCGTAACAATTATATCCTGCAAAGACCAGGACGCGAGGATAAACCTTAACACAAGAGACGTTGCTTTCCTCTGAAACACCGCTGAAGTCATGGGCGCCTTCGCGCAGACGGTGCCAAATTATTTTTCACCCCCTGCCAAACATAATACAATGTTCTTTGAGTTATTGTTT
>CAZCSS010000006.1:0-12272 GCA_964501515.1 uncultured archaeon | reverse complement strand
AAATTATTTTTCACCCCCTGCCAAACATAATACAATGTTCTTTGAGTTATTGTTTTTTGTTCTGGCTGGCGTGCTGCTGGGAACCTTCACAGGCATTGTTCCAGGAATTCACCCGAACACACTCTTCCTCCTTTTGCTTTCCCTTTCCCCTGTTCTGGTGCAACTTCCTTTGGAATGCGTGCTTGTCTTCATCGTTTCTGTTGCCGTGTCCAACACGTTCACAGACTTCATACCCTCGATATTTCTCGGTGCCCCTGATCCTGATGCTGCTCTTTCTGTGCTCCCTGCTCACAGGCTCCTGCTCGCCGGCCGGGGTTACGAGGCCCTTGTTCTTAGCGTTGCTGGCGGCATCGGTGCTGTTGTACTAACATTGTCAACCCTGCCGCTGCTTTTTATCCTGCTCCCAACCCTTTACTTTCTTACAAGGCCCTACATACACATCCTGCTGCTCATTATAGTGGCATGGATGGTAATTACAGAAAAAAACACCCCCGTAGCCGCGGCCATGTTCCTTTTGGCCGGCGCATTTGGAACGCTTTCCCTTAACACACTCCCTGAAAATGCGTCTCTGTTCCCCGCGCTTACCGGCATGTTCGGCATAAGCACAATGCTGGTAAGCATTCACAACAAAACCACTCTACCAAAACAGGAACGCACTGCCAGGATAACACACCCCATGTTCCTGAGAGGCTCTGCCACAGGCTGGTTTGCCGGCCTGCTCTCAGGCCTGCTTCCCGGGATAGGAGCAGCACAGGCAGGCACGCTGACCTCTGAGATTTCAGGCAGTAGGAAAAGGGAGTTTCTTGTTGCCCTTGGTGGAATAAACACATCAAACATGATATTCACAATCCTGGTCTTTTACCTCATAGGCAAGATAAGGTCAGGCGCCACGCATGCAATATCCCAGTTCATGTGGAACATTGGGTTTTCAGAGATGCTTCTGATAATATCAGCCATGGTTCTTGTTTGTTTCACATCAGCAGCCGTGACCCTGTTTATAGGAAAACACGCTGCTGTGAAGATGGGGAAAATGAACTACACCAAAACAGCCCTGCTAACACTTCTTTTCCTCATTGCTGTGGTTTTCTTTCTTTCAGGTGCAATAGGCATTCTCGTATGTTGTACAGGGGTGATGATAGGAACAGCAACTGTTCTCTCAGGAATAAAACGCACGCACATGATGGGTTTTCTAATCCTCCCCACTATACTTTATTTCTCAGGCATGCAGAACGCGCTGTTGTTTGCATTTGGGTTGTGAGTTTTCATAACTTTACATGCAGTAACATGAAGTTCCATAGGAAACAAAGGGGTGTAAACCGACACAGCGCGAACCCAATGAACTTTAAATGAACGTAATGTGAACACCCATTTTTCCACTGGAAACACCCCACAGTTTCCACTGGAGGTTTTACATATTTTCACACAAAAACACAGGGCATACACACCCTGCAATGAATACAACATGAAATTCACGCCAGTTGCGCAGGTGCGCCCAGATTCAACAGCGCATCACAAACCTGTTTCCACCAGCGCAGCTGTTTTCCTATCCAGCAGAACCCGGCACCATTGCACGTTCAGCAGGGCCTTTTTTTGAGGAAAAAACCAGCTCCCCACCACAAACACACCTCCCAATAAGAGGCATCCTGGTATACAACCGGTTGCAATCCTTGCAAATAAAGCCAGTAATTTCGGAAACCACAACACCCTTGTTCTTCACATTCTCATGCGCCCCATTGTAACCAACATCACAAAGCAGCGTCTGTTTGCCGTTCCCCAGAAGCTCTGATTTTGTGATGTTCAGCGCGCTGAATATCCTCTCCACAGGGGGCAGAAGCTGGTTCTCTATATAATACCTGGAATCAATCTCGAGCCTGTTTCTTTTTACATATGCAGGATCCTCTGCCCTTTTTGAGAGCAACCCTGTTCCCTTAACTATTACATACCCGATCCTGTCTCCTATACCTGGCGCATCGGCAGGGTCCCTTGCCTGAATCTTTTTCACAAGCTCGATGTGCGGCTGCATGCCCGCGTAACTTTTTACCTGTTTTGTCATGGTTTTGGTGATGACCAGTTTCTGCATATCCACCTTTCCTTTCATGAGGTCCTGCACAACACACCTGAAATGCTTTACAGCAGCCTTTATGTCGTCCTCTTTCAGAATGATCTCTATTATCCTTTTGGTGGTGTCGCTAACAAGTTCGCACCAGTCCCTTCTCACGGTTTCTATCCCCTTCATCAGGAGCCTGTCTTCCCATCCTTCTCCTGTATACTCAAATGACCATGCCATGTACCTCTTCTTGGTAAGCGGAAGGAACCTCTTGAAAAACCTCTCAAATTCAAGCGTCATCTTTCCGGGAAGATCCTTGGTTACACCCTCTGCTATCTCATTCCCCCTTTTCCTTATCTCATCCATGCCCGTCTCTTTCATTTCAATCATCACAGAATCAGTGTCCCCGTAAACCACACGATAACCAAACCTGTTCTCTATCTCACTTTTTGTTTTCTTAATGATATCCCTTCCACATGCTGTTATAGCACTGGCTATCTCAAGGTCATATATCCTTGCCCTGGAATATCCCATGTGCCCGTAAAACGCGTTCATCATTATCTTGAACGCATACTGCTGTGCATAATACATCTTCTTTTTTTCCGGAGACTTTGCTGCTTTCAGCTTCTTTTTTGCCCTGACCCTGTTCTCCATCAGGGACTTCAGTATGGAAGGTATTACACCCTTCTTGACCTCGCGGGGAACAAACTCTGCTCCCAGCGGGGTTCTTATGGTTTTTTCAACCCTCTTATTCCTCACAAGCGTTGTCGGGCATATGTTGAATGATATTATTATTGAAGGATACATTGAAAGGAAATCCAGCACAACAACGTTCTTATGAAGCCGCCTGTCAGGTTCCAGCACAAACCCACCCTTGAGTTCCTTTCCGGTTGCTGCCTCTCTCTGCCCCACCTTGCCTGAATCCGGCTTGTTTGGAAGCACATACCCGTTCCTGTTGAACTCCCTCAGGAGGAAGTTGTCTATCCTGCTGGTTTCGCCGCTGTCAAGCGTGTCCTGCAGAAGCGTGCCTGAAACCTTCGAGAGTGCGGCATACTTGTCAATCAGATTAAGTCTTTCCACCAGCCAAAGGGCAAGCAGGGAATCCTTTCTGCAATATTCAACCAGCTTCCTGAATCCCTCGTCACCCCCGCTGTAAAGAGATACTATCTCTGAATACCTGACATCGTCTTTTCTTTCCTTAAGCAATGCTTTTGCAACATAATCCAGTCTGTAAATAGGAAGCGAATAGTCCCGTTTTATTATCTCAAAGCTGTCAACACAAACACGGCCGGTTATGCTCACCCTGTACCTGCTCATAATCTTCCTGGCGGACACACCCCTTTGTTTGCACCTTCCCATCAGGGGCCGTATATCATTTTTTCTCATCCTCTCCAGGATATACGGCATATCAAAGTTGTTTATGTTGTATCCTGTTATGATATCAGGGTCATATTCATTCACTATCCTTATCAGTTCCTTCAGCATATCACTCTCGGATTCAAACCCAACCACACCCCGAGTATTCCTCGTGCTCAGCACAATGGACTGCTTTCCCTTGTACGGGCTGCTGAACACCATGGATATCATTATAATTGGGTCCCTGCCCGGATCAGGAACAGCGCCCTTGTTTAGGGGAACGCACTCTATGTCTATTGCCACGGTCCTTAACGGGGCATCTGTTTCCTTCTCTATTCGCTTTATTGACTTCACCCTTATGCATGAATTTGCATTGACCGTGTTTGTGGGCGCTCCGTTATAATCCACCTTCACCCAGCACAGACCACCCAGCCCCATGTCATTGAGAAACCTGTATTTGAAAAGTATATCGGCTTCATATGTGTTTATACCCAGCGATGCAAGCCTGTCCCTTATTTCAGGGACCTTTGCAGGGTTCCTTATAGTTACCTTCCAGAAATCCTTCGGGTCCTGGAACCCCATGACATTGCACCTTTTGACCCTTTCTATCTTCACAAGCTGGGGGTCGTTCTCAAGCACCTTTTCAACATGCTGGCTGTCGCAGTAGAAATATGGCCTGAATCCCTCATAGAAAGCGCACACGCTCTTGCCCTCTGCGGTTTTTCCAAAAATCCTGACCACAGCATCCTCATTGACGGTTATGTAATCCACGTTAAGTATCTGAAATTCCATGTTATCACATCAAGAATGGATGCAAGGGGTGTAATATTCTTGCACGCAAAAAGATAAAAACACACCCCAAACACTGTTATATATCTTTAAACCCAGATTTTTCAATACATGATTACAATGTAACGCAGCAAAGGTGATTGCCATGAAAATAAACCCAAGAAAACTGGAGAAGATGGCCAGGCAAATGGGAATGAACATGGAGCAGATAGATGCTGAAGAGGTTGTAATAAAAAAACACAACGGCTCCAGGATTGTGATATCCAACCCGAGCGTTTCCAGGATAAACCTCATGGGCCAGGAAACCTTCCAGGTCACAGGCGATGTCTCTGAGCCCCAAGCCGGGGAATTCAGCGAAGAAGATGTGCAGATTGTAGTTGACAAAACAGGATGCTCCCACGAAGATGCCATATCTGCGCTTCATGAAACCCATGACCTTACAAAGGCCATAATGAAACTCATGAAGGATTAATTAACCAGCGCAACCATTAAATTATATGGTTCCTGACCAACGGGAATGGCACAGGCTGGATGCGAAAAAAGCGCTCTCCACTCTCAAATCATCCAGGAATGGCCTGTCCTCTTCTGAGGCCGCTTCCCGGCTGCGCATATATGGCCCAAATGAACTGAAAAAGGAAAGGGGAATCAGCAAACTTGAAATCCTTTTGTCCCAGTTCAAGAGCATCCTTGTCATTATTCTCATAGCAGCCACAGTGTTCTCTGCACTGATAGGCGAAATCATTGACGCTGCTGCTATAATAATCATAGTGGTTCTCAACGCCGTGTTTGGTTTTTTTCAGGAATACAAGGCCGAAAAGACCATAGAGGCCCTGAAGAGCATGACCTCACCCGAGGCAGTGGTTATAAGGGACAACAGGCCTGTCAGGATAAAAAGCAGCCAGCTCGTTCCCGGCGACATCGTCCTGATAGAGCAGGGCACCAAAATCCCTGCTGATCTCCGCCTTCTCAGCACCTCAAACCTCAAAATAGACGAGTCCCCCATTTCAGGAGAATCGGCCGCGGTAACAAAACAAACAGCGCCCATACAGAAGCCCTGCGTTCTTGCAGAACGAAAGAATCTGGCCTGGATGGGCACAACAGCAGTCTACGGCCGAGGAACAGGCCTCGTGGTGGCTACAGGAATGAAGACCGAGATAGGAAGGATAGCCCACGCTGTTCAGCGGGCAGGTGAGGAAACAACCCCGCTTCAGAAGAAGCTGCAGGTGTTTGGAAAGAATCTGGGGTTCCTGATACTTGTAATATGCGCGCTTGTTGTGGTCATAGGTGTGGCAAAAGAAGGACCCCTTGCGGGACTGCCTGTTACAGAAGGCCTCCTGGTCACAATGGTGATAACAGGAATAGCGCTTGCAGTGGCAGCCATACCAGAAGGCCTCCCCGCAGTGGTGACCATCACCCTGGCCCTGGGGCTGCAGAGGCTGGCCGGTCACAACGCCCTTATGAGAAAGCTCCCTGCAGTGGAAACACTTGGAAGCACAACCGTCATCTGTTCTGATAAAACAGGCACGCTGACCAAGAACGAAATGACCGTCCGCAGGATATGGCTGAACGGAAAAACAATCCAAGTCTCAGGCGAGGGATACGAACCCAGTGGGGATTTCACATATAACGGAAACCCGTTGGAAACAGAAAAAAACCATGACATGTCTTTGCTTCTGACGTCTGCTGCCCTGTGCAACAACGCCGAGTTCACAAAAACCGCAAAGGGTTGGGAGATAATAGGCGATCCTACAGAGGCTGCCCTTCTTGTGGCTGCCGCAAAGGCGGGCCTTGCACCAGAGAAACTGAGAAAGGCATATCCCAGAAAGGGGGAAACACCGTTTAGTTCGGAAAGAAAGATGATGAGCACTGTTCATGCCGCAGGGAAAGGCATGATGATGTTTGCAAAGGGCGCGCCTGAAGTAATCCTCAGCAGGTGTGAGAGGATGCTTTCGGACGGGAGGGAAAAGAGGCTCACGCCAGGGGAAAGGAGACGCATACTCAATGCCAACGCAGAACTTGCAGGCCAGGCGCTCAGGGTGCTGGCAGTGTGCTACAAGAGAGCGCGTGCTTCAGACACAAAAGAGAGCGGCCTGGTGCTTTTGGGCCTTGTGGGTATGATAGACCCTCCCAGGGAGGGGATAACAAAAGACATAGAGATATGCAAAAGGGCCGGGATAAGAACAGTTATGATAACAGGAGACCACAAAAACACCGCCGCAGCAATCGCAGCCCAGATAGGAATCATAAACAAGAAAACTCCCGGGGTGCTGACAGGCCAGGAGCTGGATAGCATGACCGACCAGCAACTCGAGAGAGTGGTGGAATCAGTCTCTGTTTATGCCCGCGTCAACCCTGAGCACAAGGTGAGAATAGTGAATGCCTTGCGATCAAAGAACCATATAATAGCAATGACAGGCGACGGGGTCAATGACGCCCCTGCGCTTAAGAAGGCCGACATAGGCGTGGCTATGGGCATAAAGGGCACAGATGTTGCGAAAGAGGCCTCTGACATGATACTCGCTGACGACAACTTTGCGTCAATAGTCCGGGCTGTGAAGGAGGGAAGGGGCATCTATGATAACATAAAAAAGTTCATACAGTATCTCCTCTCCTCAAACCTGGGAGAGGTCATGTTAGTGTTCATAGCCATGCTCATAGGATTCACTGACCCTGAAACAGGAATGATAATTCTTCCGGTAACAGCGGTCCAGCTGCTCTGGATAAATCTGCTCACGGACGGGCTTCCTGCGCTTGCCCTGGGGGTTGACCCCCCCTCCCCTGGCATAATGGACAGGCCGCCCAGGGACCCGAGGGAGAGGATACTCTCCAAAACCATGCTTGCTGACATAATAATAGTGGGCATCATAATAGCCACAGGGACACTGTTACTGTTTATGTGGACGCTTCCCATGGGAGCGGTAAAGGCAATCACAGTGGCTTTCACCACAATAGTCATGTTCGAGATGGTCAGGGTCCAATCCGTGCGCATGAAGTTCAATGTCGGTTTTTTCTCAAACCCCAAACTTATCCTCGCCATGGCGGTTTCAATAGGCCTTCAGTTCCTGGTTGTGTATACACCCTTTCTCCAGCCGGTTTTCAACACGGTTTCGCTTGGCCTTATGGACTGGCTCAAAATTATTTTAGTTTCAAGCACAGTATTAATTATAATGTGGCTAAGAGACAAGCTCTCTAAGTCGCAGCTTTAGGTGCCTTTATGATGGAAGCCGCTTATCTGGTCTTGTTCGCGCTGGGGTTTGTTCTTCTTGTCAAGGGCGCTGACATGGTGACTGATCACTCTGCCTCCATTGCCCGCCGCTTTGGAATATCCCAGCTTGTAATAGGAATCACGCTTGTGGCCTTTTCCACCTCGCTTCCTGAGCTTGCTGTGAGCCTGACCTCTGTGCTGTTCAAGGTAAGCGACATTGCAGTGGGAACAATTGTGGGCTCCAACATAGCCAATATTGGCCTCATAATCGGCCTCTCTGCCCTGGCTGCGCCACTTTTTGTGAGAAAGGACTTTCTTCGCGAAGGCTGCATCACAATGACGTTTTCGCTTGCTCTCACCCTGCTTCTGCTCTCCGGCATGGTCTGGTATACAGGACTGTTTCTCATATTAGGGCTTTTCGCCTACATGTGGTATCTCCTGAGGAAAAAACCCGTGAAAAGAGGCTTCAGGCACAAACACGAAGACTTCCTTGACAGAATAACACAGAGAAAAAACATAATCCACCTCACATTCACCCTCATCGGTGCAGGCATGGTAATCCTCGGCGCCTATGTTCTTGTAAGATCCACCATAAACATAGCGCAGTGGCTGGGCGTGCCGGAATTTGTGATATCTCTTATAGCAGTGGCAGTGGGAACCTCCCTCCCCGAACTTGTGACATCCTTTGTCGCAGCGCTCAAGAAAATGAGGGGCATTTCTGTGGGCAACATAATAGGCAGCAATATATTTAACATATCCATACTCGGCATGGCCTCCCTGTTCGCCCCAATATCCGCTGTTTCAGGCATTGTTCTTACAGACCTTGCAATAATGCTTTTTGTAACAGCACTGCTCCTGGTTTTTATGAGAACAGGTTGGAAGATATCCAGAAAAGAGGGGACAATCCTGCTCTTGGTTTATGCGTTCTTTCTTTATATCCAGTTCGCATGATTCCTATTTTACAGCCCTCCCGAACATTTCCAGTTTTCTTCCCCCTATCACTGCCTGAAGAATCCGCGGCAAATCCTTTATTTTAACCCTTCTCTGCTTTGTTGTGTCCCTGTCCCTTACGGTTACTGTGCTATCCTTTTTTGTTTCATAATCAACAGTGATACATACAGGCGTACCTATCTCATCCATTCGGGCGTATCTTTTGCCTATTGAGCCGCTGTCATCATACAGCACGTCAAACTCCTTTCTCAGGGCGGCCTCAATCTTTTTTGCCCTTTCAGGAAGCCCGTCCTTGTTCATCAGGGGAAATATGCCTGCTGTGTAAGGTGCAATTCTTGGGGGAAAGGCAAACCAGTTCCATCCTCTTTCCTCTCCGCGCCTGTAACAGTGAAGCAAAACCCCGCCTATGGTCCTTTCCATACCAAAAGAGGGTTCAATGACATTAGCAACCACCTTGTGCCCTTCCACGTCAATGCTCATGTCCTTTTTGCTGTGCTTTGTATGGTTGGTCAGGTCATAGTCACCCCTGAAGGCATTCCCCACTGTCTCCTTCCAGCCGAAATCAAACCTTATTTCCAGGTCAAAACTACCTTTGCTGTAATGGGGTGTTTCTTCAGGAAGCATGTGCCTGAACCTCAGGTGTTTTTTCGGTATTCCCAAACTCTCATACCACAACATCTCTTTTGCCATGTAATAGGCCATGTATTTGGCAGGAACCAGTCCCCTTTTAAGTGCCTGTTCCGCGGTTATCTCCACAGGTTCTATGCCCCTCCTTTGGGTATCCCCGGTATGCAGGACAACCCTGGTCTTTTTGTATTTGTCCCACATCGGGCATTCGTCCATACCAGCAGGGTCCATGAACATCTCAATCTCCATCTGGGTAAACTCCCTTAACCTGACCAGGAACTGCCTTGGAGATATCTCATTCCTAAAGGAATGCCCCACCTGCGCAATCCCAAGCGGAAACCTCCCCCTCATGGCACTGAATATCCTCTTGAAGTTAATGAACATATTCTGCGCAGTTTCAGGCCTCAGATAGGCGGTTTGTCCCCCAACAGGGCTTATCTCAGTGCTCAGCATAAGATTAAACACCCTTACCCTTCCCAGGGCACCCCCACATTTGGGGCACTTCAGACCACCCTTTCGGATTTCTTCAGAGAGTTCACCGGGTTTGTACCCCTCCACAAACTTTCCTGTGGCATCCTCTATCAGATGGTCTGCCCTGTGCATGCTCTTGCATTTCTTGCACTGTGTTATGGGGTCAGTAAACCCTCCCGCATGACCGGATGCTATGAAAACCTCTTCGGGAAGAACAGTCACGCCGTCCATTTCCAGAACATTGCCGTCCTCTTTTACAAAGAACTCCCTCCAATAGTCAATAATTTTTCTCTTTAATGCAGCTCCTACAGGGCCGTAATCATAAAAACCAGCCAGGCCCCCGTAAATCTCAGCTGCAGGAAAAACAATGGCCCTTCTTCTGCACACCTCTACAACCCTGTTCATATCGCCCGTGCTTTCCAATAACATTCACCTGCCCACGATTTAATGGAATAAAGTGGTTACATATTTAAAAATTCATACCAAGCTTTTATACCATTTGAAAAACAATTATTTATGCTTCTGTTTGTTATACCCGTTCTTGCAGGCCTTTACGCCCTTGTGGTTCGCCACAGAGCCGCTTCCTGGCGGGCAAACAACCGGTCACCGCGCCCGGGCGAATCCAAACCCGGCGTTTCTGTTCTCATCCCCTCTTACATGTCAGAAAAAACGATTCTCCGCACCCTGCTTTCCCTTGAAAAGCAGGACTATCCAATAAAAGAAACAATAGTCGTGAACGACGGGCCGTTGGGCAGCATCAGAGAGATGTGCAGGAAACACAACGCCCGGCTTATGCACAACAAACACAGGACAGGCAAGGCAAGGGCATTGAACAGGGCCGCTGAACAAGTAAAATCAGACGTAATCCTGTTCCTCGATTCCGACACTGTTCTCAGGGAAAACACGCTTTCAAGGCTCATCCCCTGGTTTTCAAAACCAGGCGTGGCAGCAGTGTGCCCCAGGGTTTTTAATCTGAACAGAAAAGGGACTGCTTCCATGGTCTCTGTTGAAAACACGTTCAACCATGTTTTTCAGGAATCCTCAATGAAAAAAGGCACTCTGATGTCCTTCAGGGGCTGCTGCGTTGCCATAAGAAGCAGCACGTTCAGGAAACTGTCCGGGTGGCCTGAAAACCTCATGGATGACATTGGCTTTTCCTGCAAACTCCTCAGAAATGGATATAAAATACAATATGTTCCTGGCGCTGCTGCCCTGACCAGGGAGCCTGAAACCCCTCACCAACTGAAATCCCAGAAATTCCGCTGGGGCAAGGGCTCTCTTCATACACTTCTGGATAACCGGGACATCTATTCCAAGCAAAAGGAGACCCAGTTTTCCTACTATCTTCCCTTCCTGCTCACCTTTTTTGGTATGCTTTCCCTGATTACTGGCATGCTGCTCTTCCCCTTCCCCACTGCTTCTGTCCTTCCCCTTGAAGCATCGCTCTTCCTCTTCCTCGGAAGCCTTGTTTACAACTCAGTCATCCTGTTCCCTGAATTCAGCCCAAAGGAAGCGTTCCTTGTAATACCCTACACATTCCTCTACATCCCGCTGGTTGTGCTCATATACGCCGCGGGGATAGTGTCAGGCATTTCAGAAAGGACCGGGCGCAAAACCCACCACATCTTGAAGGACTGGCCTCCCAACCAGATTTAAACCTTTCCCAGGTATTATTCTTATGAAAATAAGCATGCTCACCAATTCCGTGCAGGGCGGCATATGGAACCACGCTGTTCACCTCTCCTCTGCGCTCCAGAGAACAGGCCAGAAAACCGATTTGATATCCAAAACCCCGCCACAAAAGAACATACCCCACCACCGGGCAAGGGCAGTCCGCATCTACAGCCTTGAGTATTTCTACCACATGTCCGGGATAATATCCAACCTCAGAAGACTCCGCCCTGACATCATCCACACCCACCACCAGTCAGGAAACCTGGATTTCTTTCTCCCAAAGATAAAAAGACTTGGGAAACCGCTTGTGAGCACAATACACATAGCACCTGACAACAAATCCCGCATAGACAGGATTGTGGGCTTCTACTTCAGGCGCATTATAAAGCCCCTCTCCTCCGCCGACCAGATGATATGCGTAAGCAATTATATGAAACAGAAAATTGAAAAACTTGGGCTGCCTGATGTCAAAACAATCCCTAACGGTGTTGACACCAGCATTTTCTATCCTGATACCAGTGCCAGGCAGGATCTCAGAACACCCAATGATGAATTCACCCTGCTTTTTGTGGGCAGATTGTCTCCTGAAAAGGGAATCACAAACCTGCTCAGTGCCTGCAAAAGACTGGACAATGTCAGGCTCAATATAATAGGTTCAGGCCCGCTCTCTTCACTCTGCAAGCTCTACTCCGCAAGGCACAGCAACATAAACTTCCTGGGAAGGGTTTCCAATGACGTCCTGAGAAAGCACTACTCAGCCGCTAACATGACAGTTTTTCCCTCCACATGGCAGGAGCCCTTTGGCATGGTTCTGATAGAATCCATGGCCTGCGGAACCCCTGTTCTTGCGCACAGCGTGGGCGGCGTTCCTGAGATAGTCGTTGAGGGAAAGAACGGCCTTCTTGTCAGGGAAAAAACCCCGGCTGCACTCAGGAAGGCGGTGCTTTATGTCAGGGACAACCCGTTCCCGGCAAGTGCAAGCAGGTTTTGTGTCCGTTACGTGAAGGGCAGATATTCCTGGGACGCGGTGGCGGATGAAACACTGAAAACATACAGGAGATTGATATGATCCCGTTACTGATGAACATCCGGGCCAGGAGGGTTTCTTCCTACCTTTCAGGTTACATAAAACCATGCACATCTGTTCTTGAC
>CAZCSS010000005.1:0-38958 GCA_964501515.1 uncultured archaeon | reverse complement strand
CACCGCTGAACTCCAGGCCGGACTTTCCCGGGAATTCGGCCATACAACTGTAAAGCATCTCAGGAGTCTTGGCGGCCAGGAGGTTCTGATATCATTGGATGCCTCTGTAAAAATCCCTGATGTGCTGAATTTTCTGGAAGCAGAAGGGTTTGACACATCAGGCGCCTCTGCAGCCACAATAGGCCCGGCTCTTGGGCAGTCCTTCTGGGCACAGGCACAGCTGGCCATAGTTCTTGCCTTCATATTCATGGGAATAATAGTGCTCCTGATATTCAGAACAGTTGTTCCCTCTTTTGCTGTCATACTGGCGGCAGTGTCTGATATAGTTGTCACTCTGGCTGCCATGCAAATCTTCAGGATCGACCTGACCCTTGCCGGAATGGCCGCGCTTCTCATGCTGATAGGTTATTCAATTGACACAGACATTCTTCTCACCACAAGACTGCTCAAGACCCAGGAGACCCGCGTCTTGGACAGGGTGAAATCAGCATTTAAAACAGGCATAACAATGAGCGGTACCACGCTTGCGGCTCTTACCGCCCTTTATGTTTCAGCGGTTTCTCCTGTGCTTTCGCAGATAGCTGCGGTTCTCCTGATAGGCCTGCTGATTGACATAATCAACACATGGATGCAGAACGCCACAATCCTGAGATGGTACTGCGAGAGGAGGGGTATGTGATGCTGAAATACTGGCGTGTCCTGATGCTTCTGATTATGGTTCTTGGTTCACTCTTTGCTGTGGGTATGAAGTACTACCCCTACGGAAGGAACGGTGTGGAGATAGTTTATGTGTCCAATACATCTCCTGCATCAGGCGTTCTTGTGCAGGGGATGCAAATAACGCACATCAATAGCCGCAAAGTAGCGAACTCGCTTGAGTGGGATTCTCTGACGAAAAACCTTTCAGGCACAATCACCCTTATGGCCAACGGCAGAGAATACAAGTTCCGGATGAATGATTCCCATGGCTTGGGAATAGATGTAATGGACATGGAGAGAACCAACCTTGAACTCGGGCTTGACCTGAGAGGCGGAACAAGGATAATACTCCAGCCTGAAGAGGAAAATGTGACCAAGGAGGATATCGCCCAGGTTATCTCAACACTCAACACAAGAGCAAACCTGTTTGGACTGAAAGAGATGAAGGTGTCTTCCCTCACTGGCGCTGACGGAAGGCATTATGTCCAGATAGAGGCAGCCGGCTTGAACAGGGAAGTCATTGAAGAGCTTCTCTCCAGGCAGGGTACATTCAGGGCAATGGTCGAAAAGCCGGTTGCTCTTAAAAACCGGAAAGGGACAATGGAGATTGGCGATGATATGTATCCTGTTTTCGCTGTGCCAAATACCACAAAAATCAGGGTAGGCAACATCACGGTTGACGAGAACGGCACATTTGAACTCAGCGGGGTAAGCTTCGTGTATGAGAATGTGACAAATAACAAGGCACTCTTCCTGGCCAGGGCCTATACAGGAACTGACATAGAGCTGGTCTATTCAGACCCCCAGCACTCCGGCGTGATTCCAGCATCAGGTGGCTACAAGTTTTACTTTGTGGTTCTTGTGTCAGAAGAGGGTGCGAAGAGGTTTGCTGCAGTTACAAAAGGAATACCAAGCATTCTTGATGTGCGGACAGGTGAGAGATATCTGGATTCCAGGATACTCCTCTATCTTGACAACCAGCTGGTTTCTGACCTCAGAATAAGCTCAGAGCTTGGCGGCAAGATATACAACACCCCCCAGATAACAGGGTTCAGGAGCGAGATTGACGATGCCACCCAGGAGAAGCTGCGGCTGCAGACCATACTCAGGTCAGGCGCGCTTCCTACCACACTGAAAACGGTTTCGGTTGATGTGCTGTCACCCACACTGGGCACTGAATTCATTTCCTCTACCCTGCTTGCAGCCGGACTGGCCGGGATTGCTGTAATCCTGGTTGTATTCATCCGCTACCGCAGGTTCAAGGTGGCCGTGCCCCTTGTCCTGACAGGGCTTTCCGAAGCAATAATAATACTTGGCATAGCCGCCACCAATGACACTGCTGTGTGGGTATCTGTTCTTGTGCTTAATTTCACCCTGATCTCTGCTGCGTGGTGGAAAAAGCACGAGATAGATATATATGCCTGGATAGGAGCCATACTGATACCCCTTCTCGGGCTCATGTCATGGACAATCGACCTCCCTGCCATAGCAGGAATAGTGGCAGTAATAGGAACAGGCATGGATGACCAGATAATCATAGCTGATGAAACGCTCAGCGGGAGGAAGGACAAACGGGTTTATTCCCTCAGGGAAAGGATAAAGAGGGCATTCTTCATAATATTCGGCTCAGCGGCCACCACAATAGCAGCAATGACTCCGCTGATGTTCATAGGCATCGGCCTGGTCAGGGGCTTTGCCATCACCACAATAGTCGGGGTGCTGATAGGAATACTTATCACAAGGCCTGCCTATGCAAAAATAATAGAGCTGGGTTTCAGGCATGAGGCATGACTGAACAATTGCTCACCCGCTGATGCTGATTCAGAATCACTCGGTTGTGGTGCTCTCCTTGACAAACTCTGATATGGATTTCTGCGGGCCTTTACCCCTTGGTTTGAGCCTGGAAAAAATGTTTTTTATCATTTGCGTTCTGGTTCCATAACTGTAACCGAACGCTTTATGCTTTTTGTAACCCGAGCCGTAATCAAGAAGGTCAAATTCCCTGTCCTCCTCATTTTTGCTGCCAAGCGGGAATTTTTTATGATTGAACAAAGAGGACATTGAAGAACCTCCCCTGGGTATGAAGGATGTTCTCTTATAATGTCCCTTCTGGGGAAGCATCATATATGCCAGCAGTGCAACAGCAAGAACAATGACAACAGCCACGGCTACCCATAGCCATATCCCGGCACCACCCGTCAGGCCGCTCTTGAGTTCAAGTTCCTTCACCTTTGTCTCTGCATACGGCAGTTTGCTGTTAATCTGCTCAATCAGGGTGTTCATGTTGGCATAGTCCTCGCTGCCTGAATATTCCTCGGCATGTTCAAGAAGCATGATTATTTCATCTATCAGCGGCTGGGCAGATGCCCTGTCGCTGTCATTAATAGCAGGGGAAGCGTTCAGCGCCAGAAACCTGTTTACCAGGGACTGCGCTATTGCAGTGATGTTCTGGTAGTCTGCCTTAATCTGCGCCTTCTGCCCCTCTGTTGGCAGTATGAGGAGATAAAAGCTCCTTGTGTCGCTCACATCCTCATGGGATGTCCTGTATGCCTTGAAGGTGCCGGAATAGTTGCCTACCTTTATGCTCGCTGTCAGCGAGAGGCTCACATCAAATGTGCACTCCTCCCCGGGGTCTAATGTGCATCCCTGGGGCGTCACGGTTGGGCTTGCATCTGATGTTACCCTGAGTTCAAATGTGGTTCTCTTCTCCCCTGTATTCTCTATGGTCACGCTCGTATCATTTGAATTGTTTCCCCACAAGATGGTCACACTCTGGGGGTATTCTGTTATGGAAACATCATAATTGTACGGCACGCATGCATGGTTCACCACCTCTCCATCAGAACAGGAAACATCCACACAGCTTCCTGACTCGCATTTCTGTGTTTCAGAACAGTCACTGTCTGAACTGCAGTTGCCTGTACCCCCGCTGGTTCCGCCATCTCCCGGAGGCGTGCTGCCCTCGTCAGCCACGTTTTTGATGATGATATAATTTGAAGAAAGCAGATTAGTGGCAGTAAATGTGTTGTTCAGCGTGGAGTTTCCTGACACCGAGGTCAGAATCACATATATGCTTTCATCGCCTCCGACATGACCGGCATTAAATGTAACAGTGCACATGTCAGCATATGTACCGTTGGGTATGTCCTTTGGCGCGCTGCATGAAGTGCTTGTATTAAGCTTGCTGGTATCCTGCGAGCTTATGGCGCTTATTACCACATTAGTGGCATTGGCTGTCCCGTTGTTGTAAAGATATATGTGATAGCCGCTTCTGCTCGACCCCTCATTGATTTCATAGCTCGTGTCATGGTGAAGGGAAAACATGTTAAAAACAGGCACAAGCAGGTAATACTGCTCATTCCCTGAAGAGGAACCGGAAAAGCTGTTGTTCGTAGTGACGGTCACAGTGATGTTATGGTAACCCGGTCTGGGAACATCGCTCCCGTACCATGAACTTATATTGAATATGTATATCCCTGAACCGTTCTTGCTTGCGTCAAAGCTGGTATTGAACACGAGACTGTTATAATCAAATCCGCCGCTTGACGCGCCCCCGTACGTGTCTCCCACACTGAAATTATACATGCTCAGGTTCTGTGCAGAATCCCCGTTCGCATACCTAACGGTAACATTGACGGTCATGTTCACATTCTCCTGCACGTACCAGGGAGAAACCGAGTTTATTGTGACGTCATACCCCACAACCTTTTCGAGCCAGAAGTCATTGCTTTCATTGCTCTCGGTCACATTCCCTGCAGAGTCTGCTCTCACTATTATGCTGTGCCTGCCATTTGTGACACCGCTGGTTATGTTCTCAGGGAACTGAAACCAGAACAGCGTCCCGTTTGTCAGCGTGTCATTGGTGAAGTTTATCGTGCTTATCAAGGTTCCTGTACTGTCCCAGTACAGGCTGAACGTCACGTTAGTGGAGTTCTCGCTCAGGTTAAAGTCCCCTGCATTTCTTACCTGTGCCCAGACTGTTATGTTGTCCCCCGGTCCGGTATGATTGTCCATTGTGCCGGAGGTATTTCCTGACGACCACGTTATGCTGACAACCTCGATGTCAGGATAAAGCCCGAAAACCCTTGACGCATTGCCTTCGTTCCCGAGACCGTCCCTGCAGGATAATGTCCAGTTATGCTCGCCTACACCCATGCCGGAAGCGCCCAGGGTGGTGGTGACATTATTCACCGTGCTCTCATTGTAGTCCACGAGGGAACCGTCCACGTAAAGAGAGCAATTCATGGCAGTAGCATTATTATCGATTGCTGTGAAATTGAACTCCAGGCCGCTGGAGTTAAAGACGGTGTCATTTTCAGGATATTCCAGTGCAACCACAGGAGATGCCCCGTCAATGTCTGCCCAGAGCAGCGTCCAGTTCAAAGAGCTTTCATTATCATACACGCTGACATTGAAGAATCTGGTGTCCGAGACATCAGGCACGCTCGCATTGAATTTGAAGAGAACATCTGTCCCGTTCTCCACCAGGGTGTCATTTATGCTCAGATTCCCCCAGACAATCTCTGTTGCGCTGGTATTTGTAAAAGAAGCATTTCCCGGCCATGTGGAATTGGTATAGTTTGTTCCTTCAGTAAAAACCATCCCTGTTGGAAGGGATATCCTGACCTCTGTGATGTTAAGATATGAATCCGCATTGCTCACTGTTATGTTAAACTCCCTGGATGTGATGTTTGGAAGCACATTCGCTGGTGTCACTGCTGCATTGATATCAGCAGCAAGAACAGGTAGCACATCTGCGGCAAAAAACATTAGAATGAAAACAACCAAAATCAAGCGCCACTCAGTGCTGTAACACCGGAATCCCTGCATGAGCTCTCCTTTTGTGCAATAAACAAACTGATATTATTTAATCTCGGAATCTTAATAAAGATAATGCATTCGGCTTCAAGAACTTAACTCTGGAAACTACATAATTTCTGCACAGTTCCCGCTAACCCTGCTCAATCTATCATTGTTTTCTACAACCTGTCCAGGAAATTCCATGCATTACCTTTCGGGTTCCACAACACCCAAAATATATCAAGGAACCTTTGCATAGACAATATGGATTTAAGTTGTTACAGCCCCTGTTAAGATACCCTGTGATAAAGATCAAACCTTGCTGAGCTGTCAAGGCCCTTACCCTTGACATAAACATTCATCACCACGGGCGGCGGTGCAGGGGGCAGGTTGTTCCAGTTGCCGCATTCCAGCTCATGGTCAGCGCTCACCACAAAGCCGCCACCCATCACATGGCTCCTGAAGAAACCCTCAAACTCGTTCAGGTTCCTGCTCGCATTCCCGCAGTCGCTTGCACCTATCACGGTCTGCTCAGCCGCGTCCCTTACGGACTTCATAATATAGTAATCATCACTCCCTGTCCCGGAGGAGGTGTCCACAGCCGAGTATGTGAAGAGAACCTGCTGCACAACAAAGACCACGCCCATCAGGAATATCATGGTCAGGACAAACATCTGCCCCTTGGAAAGCCCCAAATTCCCCATATCAATAATTTGTTTCCCTGGATAAAAACTTAAGGCACCAGCCTTTCAGGCGTTCTTGGAAAGAGTATGACCTCTTTTATATTCTCCATGCCTGTCATCTGCTGAATCATCCTCTCCACACCGAACCCTATGCCTCCGTGCGGGGGCATACCGTACCTGAACGCGTTTGTGTAAAATTCAAACTTCCCGGGGTCAAGCCCCTTCTGCTTCATTACCCTGACCAGGACCTCGTGGCGATGCTCTCTCTGGCCCCCGGACGCCATCTCCATCCCCTTGTAATCCAGGTCAATCCCCCTTGAAACAGGACCGTCAAGCATTATGTAAAAGGGCTTTATCTGGGATGGGTACTTGGTTATAAAATACCATTCAATGCCCTTCTTCTGCAGAATGTCTCCAACAAGCTTCTCGCTGGGGTCGTCCAGGTCCTCCCCCCATTCTATCTCCACCCCCCTTTTCCCGAGCATCTTCAGCACGTCATCATATGTAAAGCGCCTGAACGGAATCTCCGGAAGCCTGGGTTCTGTCTCAAGAATTCTGAACTCTTCCCTGCAAATCTTTTTTACTTCCCGCATAGTATAGTGAACCATTCTTTCAAGGGTTTGCATGACATCCTCCTCTGATTCTATCCAGGCCATCTCAAAATCCACTGAAACGAATTCAGAAACATGGCGCCTTGTATGAAACTTCTCAGCCCTGAAGGCAGGCCCTATCTCATACACCCTGTCAAGGCCTGACGCCATGAGCATCTGCTTGTAGAGCTGCGGGCTCTGCCTCAGGAAGGCCTCTCTCTTGTAGTACAGGAGCGGAAAAAGCGTGGCCCCTCCCTCCGCGCCCGCTGCCTGTATGACAGGGGTATGGACCTCTACAAACCCCTCCCCGCTGAAGTATTCCCTTATCTTTGACATCGTGGCATCCCTGATCCTGAATATGGCCTGAACCCTGGGGTTTCTGACGTCCATGAACCTGAAGTCAAATCTCTTGTCTGCACCAGTCTGTATTTTTTCAGATGTCTCTATAGGCAGGGGCGCATCAGACTTGCTGACAATTTCCACACTCTCCGGAATAACTTCTCTTCCTCCGGGCGCTTGTCCGGAGTGTTTCACTGTTCCAGAAACAGACAGAGCATCTTCCCTGTTCAGCTCTGAAAATCCCTTTATCATATAACCGGGCACGTCCCCCTTTTTCAGCGTGACCTGAATAATACCCCCCCTGTCCCTGAGGAGGAAGAATTTCACGCCCCCGAGGTCTCTTTTCTGGTGCATCCATCCCTTGAGAAGAACCCTCTCGCCGGGCCTGACTTCGCTGCTGTACACCCTTTTCGGCTTCTCTGCCATAATACACAAATTATCGGTTATAAACTTATAAAACATGCCTCTATACATATTTCCATGGAAGAAAAAGAAACCAGTGCCGGCCAGGCCGGAACTGGCGCTTCGCAGCAGAACACCCCTGTTTTCCAGGACACCCGCGAGGGCTTTGCAAGGAGAAGGATACCCTGCCTTGAGAGAAGGATTTCTGACATCAGGCCGGACGATGTCAGGGTCAGGGTGCTGGGCACTGTTATAGACATGGACAGGGAGAGGGTTGTAATCGATGACGGTACAGGAAGGATTACAGCAGTTTTTGACAAACCCCCGGGCGCAAAACCCAATCAGCTTGTCAGGATTTTCGGCAGAATAATACCCGTGGAGAACGGGTTTGAGCTCCAGGCCGACATACTCCAGGACATGAGCAGGCTTGACCTCGAGCTTTACAAAAAGGTCGCGGAGGTCGTGCCGCAATGAAAAGAATAAAAAACCTTAACCCAATAATGATGCAGGTGTAAAAACATGTTCAAAGCTGTTCTGTCTGATGTGGACCTCCTGAAGAACTCAATACCAATAATCGCAGACATAATAGACGAGGGCGTGTTCAAGGTGGACCAGAACGGGATAAGCATGGTCTCCCCTGACAGGACCATGGTCTCTGTTGTGGACTTCAAGATACTCTCCAGCGTTTTTGACATCTACAAGGCAGATGCCCCCATGTCGCTTGGGCTGAACCTGGCGAACCTCGTGAATGTTCTCAAGAGAATAAGGTCAGGGGACACAATGACGCTGGAGTCCACGAAAGAGGGAAACAGGCTGAAGGTCACGATCGAAGGAAACGGCAAAAGAGCGTTTGAGATACCTCTTATGGACGTAAAGGAAGAGAAACCGCCGGTGAACAGGCTCTCCTTCCAGGGCAAGATAGAGATAGACTCCGGTGTGATAGATGACGGCATTGCAGATGCTGATGTTATAGGGGATTCGGTTGTTTTCGAGGCAGACCCTGAGAATTTCAGGATGTACGCCAAGGGCGACATATCAGCGGCAGAACTTGAGCTCAAAAAGAGCGATTCAGGTCTTCTGAACCTTGAGATACAGGATAAGATAAGGGCCCGCTACCCACTGGAATACCTGAAAAAGATGATAAAGGCCAGCAAGCTTGCAAAGCAGGCCACTCTTGAGTTTGCCACTGACTACCCCATGAGACTGGCCTTCACCGTGACCGACAAGGTTCACCTCAGCTTTATTCTCGCTCCCAGGGTTGAGGACTGAGTCCCTGGAACAGGCAAAAAGCATTTTATTCTGCAAAACAAGTGGATTGATATTGCTATAAGGAGGATTGCGTGAGCACAAAGGAAAATCTGAAGGCCGCTTTCGCTGGCGAGAGCCAGGCGAACAGGAGGTATCTGGCGTTTGCGAAAATGGCCGAGCAGGAAGGGAAGCCCAACATTGCAAAGCTCTTCAGGGCTGCTGCAGAGGCCGAGACAGTCCATGCGCACAATCATCTCAGGGTCCTGGGAGAGATAAAATCCACGCAGGAAAATCTGGAGGCAGCTGTAAAAGGCGAGAATTACGAGCACAGCGACATGTATCCGAAGTTCATAGAAGAGGCCAAGCAGGAGCAGGAAACAGATGCTGTGAGAACCTTTGAGCATGCGAATGAGGTGGAAAAAATCCATGAGAACCACTTCAGGAAGGCTATTGAGGCTGTTCAGGCAGGAAAGGACCTTGAGGACCAGCCTGTGTATGTCTGTCCTGTGTGCGGGAACACCTTTCTGGGAGAGAAACCTGACCTGTGTCCGATATGCAGCACACCGGGTACAAGATTCATGGAGATGAGATAGCTCGCCTTTCCAGGAGTGTTTTTTATGTCCGGGTCAGTCAGGAAAAGAGCAGACAAGATAGTGTTCTTGCTTTCGGACTTCTACGGCCTGAACCCTTGGAACTGGCACACGAAAAGGAACCCCTTCCAGGTTCTGATAGGAACCGTGCTCTCCCAGAGGACTTCTGACCCCAAAACAGACAAGGCTGCAAAGAAACTTTTCTCCAGATTTCCCACCTCGGACAGGCTTGCAAAGGCCTCCACGCGGGACATTGAGGCGCTGATAAAACCTGCAAATTATTGCAAAACCAAGGCCTTCAGAGTGAAGGAAATCAGCAGGATTCTGGTTGAGAGATTCTCGGGAAAGGTTCCTGACAATATGAAGGATTTGCTCAGTCTTCCGGGCGTGGGGATGAAGACAGCAGGCTGCGTCATGGTGTACGGTTTCAGAAAGCCTGCCATGCCAGTGGACACGCATGTGCACAGAATATCCAACAGGCTTGGGCTTATAAAAACCAGCAGCCCTGAAGAGAGTGAGAGAGAACTCTGGAAGGTCATCCCGGCCAGGCACGTGATGAATTACAACCAGCTCCTGGTGAAGCACGGCCAGACCATATGCAGGCCCATAAAGCCGCTGTGCTACAAATGCCCTGTGGCCGGGCTCTGCAATTATGAGCCAAAAACCCCCAAACCGGACGTGAGAAAATGAAGGGAACCTACTGCCTTGTTGTCCGGCTCGGAAAACCGGTTTCTGTCCGCGTAGGCAGGCTTGGTGTTCTGCATTTCCGGCCAGGATATTATGCCTATGTGGGTTCGGCCCTTAATAGCCTGGAGAAGAGAATACAAAGGCATCTCTCTCCGGCGGAGGCAAAAAAGAAGCACTGGCATATAGATTATCTTCTGGAGCATGGGGATGTGGCAGGAGTGAGGGTGGTTGTTTCTCCTGAGAGGCTGGAATGCCGCATGGCGGAGCGGGTCGGGCAGCTTTCAGGAACTCCTGTAAAGGGCTTTGGATGTTCTGACTGCTCCTGCAAAACGCATTTATATTACTTTCCCAAGAATCCCTTATCAAACCAGGAGTTTGAAGCAGTATGGAAAAAGGGGTTCAGGAACTGATAGAGAGATACAGAGAGAGAAGGGCCGAGATAAAGAGGCGGCTGCTGGAGTTCAGGCAGGTCTGGAAAGAGCCTGACGAAAGGATATTCGCAGAGCTGGTTTTCTGTTTCTGCACGCCCCAGTCCAACGCCAGACTTTGCGACGCAGCTGTGACAGGAATGCTAAGGACAGGTATCCTCTTCAGGGGGGACAGCGAGATGATAAACAAACACCTTGCTGGCAGAGTGCGCTTTCATAACAACAAGTCAAGATATATTGTGGAGGCCAGAAAGCTTTTCTCAAGACAGGGCGAGATAAGCATAAAAAGCAAACTCATGCACAATGACCCCCGCAGGCTAAGAGAATGGCTTGTCCAGTCTGTGAAGGGCATCGGCTACAAGGAGGCATCCCACTTCCTTCGCAACATTGGCATGGGAGAGAGTATTGCTATTCTTGACAGGCACATACTGAAGAATCTGGTCAGATACGATGTTATAGAAAGCGTTCCCAAAACCCTCACCAGAAACAGGTATCTGGAAATCGAGGAAAAAATGAAGGCGTTCTCAGACAGGGTGGGCATACCCATGGCAGAGCTTGACCTGCTGTTCTGGTCAGAGGAAACAGGCGGGATATTCAAATGAGTGGAAGATTGCATGGTAAACATTCCCGAAAGACCGGAAAAGAAACGATTGCCCGATTCCCTGAAAAAGAAATGGCATCATCAGCAGTACAGGATAGTGGGGAACAATTCTGCTGTGAAGCTGTGCGCTTGGACGAAAAAAAGCCTGAGGGATGAGGGGGTGTGCTACAAGCAGAAGTTCTACGGGATTGAGTCGCACCGCTGCCTTCAGATGTCACCTTCAGCTTTCTGGTGCCCGAACAGGTGTTTATTCTGCTGGAGAAGGATGGAAGCCGGCATGACTGACAACATAGGAGAATACAGGACAGATGAACCAGGAGAGATCATAGAAGGTTCAATAAGGGCCCAGCGTCTTTTGATGTCAGGATTCAAGGGGTTTAAAGGAACCAATCTCAGGAAGTGGAAAGAAGCCCAGAACCCCACAAATGCGGCCATTTCTCTGGTGGGGGAACCGGTCTTGTACCCGAAAATATCCGGACTTATAGAGGCCTTTCACAGAAAGGGCTTCTCCACCTTTCTTGTCACCAACGGGCAGTATCCTGAAACGCTGGAGAACATGACAGAGCCCACAAACCTCTACATATCCCTGGATGCCCCGAACAAACAAGTCTACAGGAAGGTCGACAGGCCGAGCCTGCCTGATTTCTGGGAGCGCCTCAATAAAAGTCTGGAGCTTATGAGTTCATTCTCCTGCCGCAGGGTTATCAGGCTCACCCTGGTCAGGGGGCAGAACATGACAAAACCAGAGGAGTATGCAAAGATTATCCTCAGGGCACGGCCTGACTTCATTGAGGCAAAAGGGTATATGTGGCTGGGAGAATCGAGGAAACGCCTCCCTCACAGCACAATGCCCAGCCACGATGATATCAGAAAATTTGCAGAGGAGATATCAAAACACACTGGTTATTCCTTCAGGAATGAGCAGGAGGCCAGCAGGGTCGTGCTGCTGTCAAGAAGATAAGCTTTTATCCTTTGTGCCAAAAACTATATCATGATTAATTTGCTGTATACACTCTTTGACGATTTCATGTCTGGCAGAAACAGACTTGCTGCACTTCTTGACAGGGCAGGCTTTAGTTATGAATATGACCCGAGCACCGAGGAGATTGTCAGAAGAAAAGGGCACCACATTGTGGTGATTGATAATCACAGCACGTCCTGTACAGGCCCTTTTGGCGAAATGTATGACCTTTCGTTCAAGGAGATGATACGGTTCCTGAGAGAACCCGGGAAAAAGCCTAAACAACCTTCTTCCCCCTTTCCTGGGGAATCACGGCCTTCCTTGCTTTCCTGAACCTCTTTGCAACTTCCTTTCCCTGAAAATATTCGTGCAGGAAAACAGCCAGGGCCGCGACTTCAGAATGCGGCTGGCTTGTGACCGAAATGTTCCAGTCAGCGAGTTTGTAGGCATCAGGAGGGACCTTTCCTCCACCTATGACAACCATGATGCTGGAATGCTGTCTTATCCGGTTTATTCTTTTCCGGAGAGGAATCCCGTACATTGTGAGGTGAGCAACCTTTCCCCTGAAATCCCTGATTGCGGCCTTCCAGTCTTTTCTGTATTCCACTGTGAAAGGGCCTCCCCACTGCTTCACCACATTCCTCACAGACATCTCCATCTGCGTGTCCCTAGTCCCGGAGTAAAGAATCCTTTCTGCGCCGAATGCCCTGGCCACAAGTCCGCAGTGCGTGGATATTCTCCTGTCCCTGCAGGGTCTGTGGGAGAGCCTGAAAACAGTTACAGCCATAGTATCAGCATGTCGTGTGCATCACAGCCACTGCCCTTTTTCTGTTCTTTACAAAGCCATTGAATATCTCTTTCGCCTTGGGGGAGATCTCAGTGTAAATCTCGACCCCCTTCTGCTCGGCCAGTTCTTTCACCTTTTCTTCAATCCTGACGCATCCTGACATCCCTGTCCCTACCACCACAACTTCAGGCCCTGTTTTCAGAATCTCGAGAAACTCGTCCATCCCCAGCGTGTGGCTCTTTTCCCTGTAATCAACCCTTCCGTCCCACCACACAATCATGTCTGAATAGTATTTCTTCCCATTGATTTCTATCTCCCCGAACTCAACAGCGTTTATCTCAACCATGAATATTTATTGGCCTGCAATCTTTTTAATTATCAGAACAATAATTATATTATGAAAGCCCTTTCCACAACCCTTATAATCGTAATCTCAGCGGTTGTGATTCTCGTGGCCGCTCTTGTTGTCCTCACCATATTCGGCCAGGGAGTCGGCCAGGTGGCCACGCTCGCCCAGGCCAGAACCATATGCCAGACGTATGCTTCCCAGTCCTGCCAGTCAACAGGAGCAATGCCGCTGACATGGGACGTCCCGAATGTGAATGTGGCAGGAAAACTCGCATCATGCCGGGACGCATTCTCTGATGCGGACCAGTACTGCAAGTGTGATAACGGAGATGTGAAATGCACGCAAGCCTCACCATATGAGCCAGGCACTGGATGAACCCCCTTCAAACCTTTTTAAAAGCCAAAGCCATAATATAAGTATGAAAGCCCTTTCCACAACCCTTATAATCGTAATCTCAGCGGTTGTGATTCTCGTGGCCGCTCTTGTTGTCCTCACCATATTCGGCCAGGGAGTCGGCCAGGTGGCCACGCTCGCCCAGGCAAAATCAGCGTGCCAGACCGAGGGCAGAGCCTCGTGCCAGACCACGGGCGTTCTCCCGCTCACATGGTCGGTTCCTACAAAGAATGTACAAAATGAGGGTTATCAGAGCTGTAAGCAGGTGCTCAAGGACATGTGCGGGGGAAAAGATTGGAAAACCGAAACCTGCAACTGCAACGACTATAACTGGCCAACCCCGCAATAAGCTATTTTATCTGCTCCTTTCCAATATAATACAATGAAAGCCCTCTCTACCACCCTGGTCATAGTCATCTCCGCAGTTGTGATTCTCGTGGCCGCTCTTGTTGTCCTCACCATATTCTCCCAGGGGACTGCCCCTCTTGCCAGCCTTGTGGAAGCCAGGAACTTCTGCCGCATTCAGGCCGCGCCCATATGCGAGTCAACCGGCCAGATGCCCTTCACATGGAGCATCCCCAATGTGAACTACAATGGCAGGATGCAGTCATGCGGCCAGATATTTGGAGACAAGTGCACGTGCGAGAAGGCTTCGGTTTCCAAACCAGGGGAGAAGCAGTGGAAACTGAGCAGCGGCTGCGCATGACACTCATCTATAAAAGCGTTGGCGGACAATACTAAACAGTGGTTTCTGTGAAGGAAAAGGACATCATGGAGCTCATAACATCCGAATATTCCTGGGAGCAGGTTATATACAAGATTATTGCTTGGGAAGGCATGGACCCCTGGGACCTGGACATCACCGCACTCTCCAGATCATTCTTGGAATACATATCCAGGATTAAGGAGCTTGACTTCAAGGTTCCTGCAAAATATATAATAATCGCAGCCGTGCTCCTCAGAATGAAGAGTGACCATCTGGATTTCATTGAGCAGATGGTTTACGGCGACCAGGACATGGACTCCCTTGAGGAGCAGACAGAGAGCGAGATTGTGCGGCCCGAAGGGGATGAGCCGGATTTTGAGGTTAATCCCATAACAGTGCCTCCGAAAAGGCAGCCCACAAGAAAGATTGCAGCATCAGAGCTCATAAACGCCCTTCGCGCCGCGCTCAGAACGCAGGAAAGAAGAAGTGAAAAAAAGAGGAGGCACAGGAAGGCCATTCAGATAAGGGAGGACAATATAACCCACAGGATAGATGAACTCTACTCAAGGATAGACTCCCTTCTCGCCAGAATAAGAGCCGAAGAGGTGGGCTTCTCAAAGATCGTGACAAAATGGACAAGAGAGGGTATTGTGAACACGTTCATCCCGCTTGTCCATCTGGAGCATCAGAGAAAGCTGGAATGCAGGCAGGATTCGCCCTTTGAGGAGATATTCATAAGCAAGCCCGCTCTGCCCGCACGGGAGAAATCTTTGGGCACCAGGATAAAAGAGAGCGGCAACAAAATATTAAGGGGGGAGCATGCAGAAAAAGGTTCTTGAAGCCGCTCTTTTCATGAGCAATAAGCCGCTCATGCTTGATGAGCTGGGAAAGCTCCTGGGGCTGAATTCCCTGGGATATGTCAAGCAGCTCATACAGGAACTCCAGAAGGACTACTCCGGAAGGGGGATAGAGATAGTTAGCACGCCCCACGGATGGCAGATGCAGGTCAGGCCTGAGCTGGTTTCCAGGGTTTCCCACCTGACTCCGTATTCAGATATGTCCGAGGGGGTGAAGAGAACGCTTGCGCTTATTGTTTACAAGGAGCCTGCGCTCCAGTCAGAAATCATACACATACAGGGGAACAAAGCCTATTCATACATAAAGGAGCTCAGAAGAAGAGGCCTGATAAACATAGAGAAAAAAAGCCACACAAAGATAATCACGCTCACAAAAGAGTTCGAACGTTATTTCGGAGAGGAAAAGGAGAAGATAAGGGACAGGATCCAGAAGGCCATGGAGAGCGGCCAGAACCTGCAGGAACCAGAAGCGCCTGATGCAGGGCAGCCTGAACCACGGCAAAAACCCGAAGAAGGCGGGGAGCAGCCGGAATCTGGCGAACCAGAGCCCAAGCCGCATGAATCCAGGTTCAGGAGGATTGATGTTGAGCTTGAATAACAGCAGGGTGTTTGATTTTTAAAACACTTCCCGAAAAGAATCTTATGCCCAATCAGCAGCTTTTCTGGGCCGATTCTGTGGCGGAGAAGATTCTGAACAGAAAGAGGTTTCATTACACCAGCGATCCTGTTCCCAAAATGAATGAATTCACTGTCAAGACCTCTGCCTCGCTGTCCGGTGTTCTTCATATCGGAAGACTCAGCGACACCATAAGAGGGGAAAGCGTCTGCAGGGCACTGGCGGATGCGGGCGCAAAATCCAGGCTAATCTGGGTGGCAGAAGACATGGACCCCCTGAGGAAGGTTCCCGAAGGGGTTCCGCGGAGATACTCTGAATACATAGGAATGCCTGTCACTGACGTGCCTGACCCCGGGGGGTGCCACAGGTCCTATGCAGAGCACCACGTCTCCAGATATTTCGAGGTTCTGGGAGAGTTTGTGTCCATTAAAATGAACAAATACTCAATGAGGGAGGAGTATAGGAAGGGAAACTTCAACCCCTACATAAAGAAAATACTTGAAAGCACCGGCACCCTTATGGACATACAGAACAGGCACAGGAGATCCCCTCTGGGGAGGGGATGGAGCCCGTGGCAGCCGGTGTGCGAAAACTGCGGCAAGATAATCACACCAAGGGTAACCAGATTCGAGTCAGGCGAGGTTCATTACGAATGCAGGGATTATCAGTTTGAGAGCGCAACAGCAAAGGGGTGCGGATACAAGGGGGCAAGCAATCCTCTCAGGGGAAACGGCAAGCTTGTCTGGAAATCAGAATGGGCCTCCCAGTGGGCCAGGTGGAGGGTCGTTTCCGAAGGGGCTGGCAAGGAATATCAGGTTCCGGGTTCTGCGTGGTGGATTAACGGAGAAATCGTGGAGAAGATTCTGGGGTTTCCCATGCCGGAACCCATATTCTACGAACACATAATGATAGATAACCAGAAGATGTCAGCAAGCAAGGGCAATGTTATCTATCCCTCTGACTGGCTGGAGGTCGCGCCCCCGGAGATTCTCCGCTTTTTCTACAACAAAAAACTGATGAAGACCAGGAGCTTCTCCTGGGACTACCTGCCCAACCTTTATGATGATTACAAGAGACATGAGGATGTTTTCTTTGAAAAGGCAAAGCTGGACAACAAAAGAGAGGAAAAGCACATGAAAAGGCTTTATGAACTCTCCCGGCTGGCCGGGTCCAAACCCCTGCCGGAGATTCCATTTGAGTTTGCTGTCATGGTTTCCCAGGCATTCCCAGAGGACAGCGAAAAGGCCATTGAGATATTCAGGAGAACAGGCCACCTGAAGGGAAGGCCGGCAAAAAGGGAGTCAGAAAGAATAGCAAAAATCCTTGAGTACGCCAGAAACTGGGCGAGAAAGCACGCCCCTGAGAAATACAGGATAAGAGTAACCGACACCCCTGAAAAAAGCAAGGTCAGGATGCTTGCGCTGCCCCAGAAAAAGGCACTCTCGCTGCTGCTTGAAGAGCTGAAAAAACCCGGCGCGAGCGAGGAAAAACTCTATTCCTCTTTCTGGGAGATATCAAAAAAAGCCGGGATACCAGCCCCTAAATTCTTTGAGGCAGCGTATCTGGTTATACTCGGCCGGGAGTCGGGCCCCAGGCTGGCGCCCCTCATCATGGCGCTCGGTCAGGAAAGGGTAGCCAAGATATTGGAACAAATTTAACCTCACTCAGCAAATATTCTTCATGAGGCTCATAAAATCCATAAAAGACATCCCTGAACATGAACTGACTGTTGGTGGAGGGCCGCTGTGCGCGGGCTGCCCTGCTGACATCGGGCTGAAGCTTGCGCTAAAGGCGCTCGGAGAGAACACAATAGTAATCAATGCATCCGGGTGCATGACTCTTTACGTGACTTACCCCAACATGACCACACTCACCCCATGGCTTCACCTCGCGATTGAGAACGCAGCCGCAGGAGCGGTTGGGGTGGCCGCAGCGCTGAAGCAGCTCGGTAAGAAAGGCATCACCATAATGTGCTACGCAGGTGACGGAGCCACCTATGACATAGGGTTTCAGTCCCTTTCCGGTGCAGTGGAAAGGGGGGATGATTTTGTTTTTATCTGCTACAACAACCAGAGCTTCTCCAATACAGGCGTACAGATGTCCTCTGCAACACCAGAGGGAACGTACACCACCACAACCCCCCTGGGGAACCCCAACAGGAGGAAGCCCATGGTGAAGATAATGGCAGCTCACGGGATTCCTTATGCAGCCACAGCATGCGTGTCATACGCAGTTGATTTCATAAACAAGGTCAGAAAGGCTGCTGAGGTCAGGGGCCCGGCCTTTATTGACATGCTCGCTCCCTGCCCTACCGGATGGGGTTTCGAACAGTCAAAGACAATAGAGATGGGCAGGCTTGCTGTCATGTCCGGGGCGTGGCCCCTGTACGAGATGGAGGGAGGAAGATTCAGGCTCACATTCTCACCTGAAAAGCTCATTCCTGTTGAAAGGTATCTGAAGCCCCAGAGAAGATTCAGCCATATAGTTAAAGAAGACATGGAGAGAATACAGAAGGAGATATCAAGGGAATGGGCCCTTCTTAAAGAAGGAAAAATATGGCAAACCGTGGAATACTAATTTATAACGGTTACTGCAACTTTTTTCATGCAGAAGAGAGCCCTGGCAGTAGACACTGTAATAGTGAAGGGGAACAAGATTCTTCTCGTCAGAAGGAGATATCCTCCCTTCAGGGGATACTGGGCCCTGCCAGGAGGGTTTGTCGAGAAGGGGGAAACCATGAAGCAGGCCGCTGTCAGGGAGGCCAGGGAAGAAACCGGGCTTGAGATAAGGCCTGTGAACATGATAGGGGTATACGATGACCCGAAAAGAGACCCCAGAGGCACAGTGTCAGCGGCCTACCTGTGCGACGTTGCTGGAGGGAAGATAAGAACCAGCCAGGAGACAAGCGGGATCAGATTCTTCGGGTTTGACGAGATTCCCGATAAACTGGCGGCTGACCACTCAAAGATAATCCATGACACGCTGAAGATTATAAGGTGGTGGTGATGAAGAAGGTCATGGCAGGGGGAACATTCAGCATACTCCACCCAGGGCATGTTCAGTTCCTCAGGAAGGCAAAATCGCTGGGAGACTGCCTTGTTGTTGTGATTGCGCATGACAGCACTGTTCTCAGGAACAAGGGCGTCCTGCTTGCCCCTGCCGGCGACAGGAAGCGCCTTGTGGAAAGCATCAGGTTTGTGGACAAGGTTGTCATAGGCAGGAAAGATGATTTTTTAAGAGTGGTGGAGTCAGAGAGGCCTGATGTAATAGCTCTTGGATATGACCAGCACAGGGACATGGAATGGCTTCTCAAAAGACTCGGGAAGAATGTTTCAAAACCCAGAATAGTCACCATAAAGAGGTTTGGCAACTACAGCACAAAACAAATAATGGAAAAATACAAAAGGGAAGCAGGACGCTAGAACTCATCTTCGTCATCATCAAGGTCCTCTTCTTCGTCTGACCACTCATTCTCCTCTTCAAAACGCATATTACCCCCCGGTTAATTCTAAATATTAAACAGCAACTATTTAAATATTCAGAACGGCAGACTGAGCTCCATGCACTCGCAGAATATGTTTTCCGGTTTGCCCAGTTTCACCGAGCAGACCCGGTTGTCCCCTGTCATAGCCACAGCATATTCACCCCCGTTCTCCTGAACCCTGAACATGACCTGCACACTGCTCCCTGACCTGCTTTCTATCATGCTTTTCACGCCAGGACTGACATATTCAGGAATCCCCCCTCCCATAAGCTCGTTTGCGTTTGCAAGCAGAATGCCCGAAAGGCTGGCGCACTCATCAGGCCTGCTTCCACCCCCCTCGGCGCTTCCTAACGGCCCCAAACCCTCAACAGAACCAGCAAGTCCCTGCAAATCCTCAAGGGGAATTCCTATTGCAGAGGATACCCTGTCACTGTATGTGGGGACGCCATGAAAGTTCATAAAGGAATATGCCAGGAGCCCGAAAAGGAGAACGCACCCTGCAGTCATTGTAGGCCCTGCCAGCCTCCTGGCCAGAGGGGTCTCTGATGCGTGTTCTGCCTTTTTCAGTCTTTCCTCAAGATTCTCTATTGACTTCTTTATCCCTTTGGTGTTGTATATGTTCCTGGAAATCAGAAAAACGCCCAGAGCGACAATTACAGAACACACCAGACCTGAAGCAAAGACATCCAGCATGAGGATTTTCAGGAGGTTTGTTACAGGGTCAGCGCCGCTCACAATTATCCCGGACAATGAGATTCCGCAGAAGAGCGAAAAAAGCCCTGTTCCAAAGAATACAAGAACCTTCACAAACCAGGGAGAATGCGTTCTGTAGCCGATGACCGCTATCCTTCCGTATGTAAGCGTGAACACAAAGAAAACAAAATACTGCAAAAGGGGCAGAACTGACAAAAGCGCCCCCAGAAAGTCAGCAGGATTTGCGGCCATAATAACTATTTCCCTTCTGCATTTAAATAAAGAATTCCATTGGCCTGTGACCGATGGTAAGGAGCTCACCAATAAACCGTTTGAGGTAATCCAACCAATAAAAGCGTCTTTGCCCAAAACTAAACCATGTATGAGAGTTGCATCCTGTGCTCCTCCTGCGGGAAGAGATATTCCCTGAAAACAGGGATATTCAGGTGCGGCAGGTGCGGAGGAAGCCTTGAGGTCGTTTTTGATTACGCAAGACTCAAGAGAATCAGAAACAGGTTCGCCTCGAGACCGTTCAATCATGCCCGATGGAGAGAGCTGTATCCTGTTAGGAGCCTGGTCTCTGTCCAGGAGGGGGGCACCCCTCTTGTCAGAAGCAGAAACCTGGAGAAGGAACTCTCTCTTGGTTTTGAGCTGTGGTTCAAGCTTGAGTCCCAGAACCCCACGGGCTCGTTCAAGGACAGGGGCTCGTCGGTTGAGGTGGCCAAAGCACTGGAGGCAGGCGCAAAAAAGGTGGTATGCGCTTCCACAGGCAACATGGGAGCCTCGGTGGCCGCATATTCAGCCATGTCCGGTCTGAACTGCTCGGTCATAACCCCCAAAGGAACGGTTTCAGTCAAGATGGAGCAGATTCTTTCTTACGGGGCCAGGCTGTGCCAGGTTCCTGGCGACTACACACTGGCAGCCCGTCTTGCCGAGGAAGCCTTCAGAAAGTATGGCGTCTATCTTCTCGGAGATTACCTCTACCGCAGGGAGGGAACCAAATCAGCGGGGTATGAAATCCTGGACTCCCTTTCCCCTGACTGGATATTTTCCCCTGTTGGAAACGGCACGCTCTTATCTGCTGTGTGGAAATCTGTTCTTGAATTCAGAAAACTCGGCCTTTCAAAAGCAAAACCAAAGCTTGCAGGCATACAGGCCTCGGGGTGCTCTCCTGTGGCAAACGCCTTTAAAACCAGAAGCAGGATAAAGCCGGTTTCCGGGAAAACAATAGCAAAGGCAATCGAGTGCGGTTCCCCGCTGGATGGAGAAAGGGCCCTGAATGCAGTCAGGGATTCCAACGGATTCGCCGGGAGCGTGGCAGACAGGGAAATCCTCAGGGCCAGGCAATTGCTTTCAAGAAAAGAGGGCATCTTTGCCGAGCCAGCAGGGGCGGTCTCTCTTGCAGGCCTTATCAGGGCAAGGGACAAAATTCCCAGGGGGGACAGGGTCGTGTGTCTCGTCACAGGTCACGGGCTCAAGGCCCCCATTACAGGGATATCCGGAAAGCCAGAGCCGCTTTCCCCCAAAAAACTGTTCCGAACCTTTGGATGAGCTCAAACCCTTTATAAAACCCGAAATTTGCGCCGTGTTTAAATTTATAAACCTATAGCTATAATATGTGACATTATGGCCAGAATGTATGCACGAAAGAAAGGAAAATCAGGCTCTACCAGGCCTGTAAAAAAATCAGCCCCATGGGTAAGGCTGAGGCCTGATGAGGTGGAGCATCTGATTGTGAAGTTTGCTAAAAAGGAATACGATTCTGCAAAAATAGGAACCATACTCAGAGACAGCTATGGCGTTCCTTCAACAAGAATGCTTACAAAGCAGAAGATTGCAGCCGTGATGAAGAAGCACGGTCTTTATCCTGACTTCCCCGAAGACATGCTCAATCTGATGAGAAAAGCGGTTAATCTCAGGGCTCATCTGGAGAAAAACAAGAAGGACTACACCTCAGCCAGGGGGCTGGAGATTACAGAATCCAAAATCAGGCGACTGACCAGATATTACAGAAAAAGAAACCTCCTCCCGGCTGCTTTCAAATATGACCCGGAAAAGGCGAAACTCATCGTGAAGTAATGGTCGCATTTCAGCCGAACTCATGCCTTGTTGCCACGGCCACGGATATCCAGGCAAGTCCGGTTACCAGGAACAGTATGAATGCCACAATCAGGGCTATAACATACTGAAGTTCATTCACTCCCACGTCAATCCTGAGATTCTGGATTATCCAGGTTCCGGCAAGCAGGAAGAACCCGCCAACAATCCATGTGATGACGAGCTTTGCGCTCATAATATATAATTGCGGCAGAATTATTAAAGTCTTTGCTGGTTGTTCGAACCGCGCCATGTGCAGGAAGACCCAGAGACTGACCGATTTCTGCTGAAAATAAGAAACGTACCCGAAACTGTCAGCGCTTAAATCTTGTCCAGAAGGCCCTTAAACTCCTTGGCTTTCTCCTGCAGAATCTCAGATGCTTTGGCCACTATATAGTCCGGCTTCAGCCCGGACACAGACTCGACCCTGAATATAAATCTGCTGGCATCCTCTTTCAACTCTATGCAGTCACATCCCTCAAGGCACGCCCTGCACATATCACATCTTGCGGGGTCCTTTATCACCAGTTTCTTCCCCTTTACCTCGAGAATTCCCTTTGGGCAGTTCCTGGCGCATTTTCTGAGGTCGCATTTGCCATCCTTCACCACGATCTCAGGATAGTGCTGATAAGAGGCAATCGCAGCCTGCCATTTGGCATGTTCTTTTCCCCTTCCAAGAACAGCCACAGCCTCAAGTTTCAGCCTGCCCCCCTTTGAAAGCTCGGTTATCGGGAAATTCGGGCTTGCAGGCTTTACTTCCCTGTTGCTGGATTTTATATCGCCTGAGTGCACTATTCCGGGCCCTGTTTTGTCGATAACAAAAACCACTTCGCAAAGAGGACATCCTTTGCCGCCGCATTTGCACTCGTCCTTGAAACGGAACTTTTCAGGGCTGAAAACAAGCGGTATAAGGCCCAGTCTGTGAGCTATCACCTCATCAAAAAGGGCTGATGTATTCTCATGAAAATCAACCCATTCCACTGCAAGCGTGGGGACCTCTGATATCATTATCCTTCTCAGGGCGTTTGCCATGGTATGGCTTATTCCATCGACTGAGAACACAATAACATCCTTTTTCCTGCTGAGCATCTTGACTTTCATTCTGAACTCCTTATTGGGCCTGATTCTTAAAAAGCATTTCAGCTCACCTGAGCCTGAGATTCTTGACAGAGAAATGCCTGTTCATTATCTCCCTGGCAATCTTTATGTTGCTCCCGTTCCTCCCTATGGCTGCAACCCTCTCGTCCCTTGGGATTGTAACAATCATTGAGCTGTCAGTTATATCTATGCTCTTTATCCCTGGCATGAGGCTCCTGAGCATTTCTTCAGGGTCATGGTAATACCCCAGAACCTTTACGTTTTTTCCAAATGCTCTTCTGATATCCTTTATTATAAAACCATTCTTGCCCACTGCCATGCCGATCTTATCAGGCTCCACGAGAAAGTATATGCAGTCATCTGTTATAATGCAATCCTTGGCATGAACATTTGTCTTTTTCTCAAAGTATGCCAGTGTCCTTATCGACCGTGTCTCTAACTTTACTGTCATGCGCTCAACCGATAGTTATATTCTTATTGTTCATTTTTAAAGCCTTCACCCTTGATTCCTATGAGCAAAACACTGAACGGTTTCCCGCACAGCTGCCCGAGCTGCGAGGAGTTCCCGTCAAAAGGCCTTACTTCAAGCCCCGAAAGCTGCGAATAGCGGTCCATGTCCTTCTTCGTGTCTTCAGGGCAATTGCTTGCAAACACAACCTGGGAGAAAGCACTGTTCTTGACGCCCCGTATAACCTTGTTGCTGCCGATTACGATCCTGTTCTCCTTCACAGCATTCCTTATGTCCCTTTCAACTGTCATGCTATCCCTCAGTAAACAAAACCCAAGAGCTTTCCACCACTTTTTTTGTTTTTGGCCTCTTTCTGGTCAATTACCCCGCTGGAGGATGTTATCACAAGAATACCAACCCTGTCCGAAGGCAGGTACCTCTTCTCCCACCTTATGGTGTCCCTGCTCTTTATGGAAAATCTCGGCCTTATCACATTGCAGTTGTTTATCCTGCCCATGAGCTGCACCCTGAATTTCCCCCCTCTGCCATCTTCTATGCGCTCGAAACCCCTGATGTAATCATTTCTCTTTATTACCTCAAGAACCCCCCCTATAAGCCCGGAGGCCGGAATGAGGCACTCCCTCTTCCCGAGATTCTCCGCATTCTTTATTACTGCAAATGCGTCCGCGAGCAGGTCGTGTCTCATACAATCACCCTCGGGTTGTTTCTTGACAGCCCAACCCGTTCTTTTTCAAAGCCAATATACAGCTCAACTACTCTGTCTCCCACATCTGTTTCTCCAAACCCTGTAATCCGCGAGAATTCTTCAAGCATCTCCTCAGAAACGCTGTCCGAAAGTGCATGGGCGGACACAGGCAGGCATTTATACACACCGTCCAAAGGAGCGGTCTTGTAAACCGGCACGGCATTAAACATAACAATGTTTATCCTTTTCCCTTCCGGGTCGCTGAGTTCAAACGAAACCCCTTTCACTGGTCCTTTTTCAAAGTTTACATTCCTGTGAGATTTTCCGATAAGAAAATTTGCGTATCTGTCCAGGCCATCAGGTTCAAGGCCTAAAAATGCCCCGTTTATGTAGATTGTTTCACCACCAACATCCACGGATATTTTGTATCTGCTCATCAAATCACCTCAGCTGTATTTCTTGAATCCCAGATTTTCTGCTTCCTCCCTGAAGCACTGTCTGCAGTATATCAGCCCGTACTTCCGGATAAGCCCTCTCGTTCTCCCGCAGTTTCTGCACTTGTAAACATTTTTCCCGAATTTTCTCTTTGCGGGCTGGTTGAACTTCAGGAATCTCTTGAGCTTTCTGGGCTTCCCTGCTATCTGCTTCTTAACCTTTTCGTAAGACATGCTATTCCTCTATTATTTTCACGCCAAGCTCCTTTATGGCCCACTTCATTGCCTCTTCAGGGTCTATCCTGTGCTTTCTCCCCACAGGGGAGGGCCTTATCCTTCTTTTCTTGATCCTGTATCCAGGCCTTTCAAGCGTGACCGCAACATCCATGCCCACTATACCCACATCAGGGTCATACCTGACGCCCGGAATGTGTATGTACTCCTTCACGCCAAAGGAGAAGTTTCCGTTGGCGTCAAACTGCGATTTCTTCAGGGTTTTCTCAACAGCCTCCAGTGCATTCATCAGGAATTCCATGGCCCGCTCCCCTCTCAGCGTGGTCTTGCATCCTATCGGCCTTCCCTTGGCTACCCCGAACGTGCTCCTTTTGTGGGTCTTTGTGACTACAACCTTCTTTCCTGTTACTGCCTGGATTATCTTCTGCGCCTTCTCAAGCTTGGGCCCCGCCTCTCCTGCACCCATGTTGACAGTGACCTTCTCCAGGCGAATAGCTTTCATGTCCATTTCATCACACCCCAAGGTCTATCTCCTTTTTCTGGGGAACGGCAACCTCTCCGGCCATAACATACTCTCTGAGCGTTTGTATTTCCCTTTTTCCGGAAACAAGAGTCACGGTGCTCTTCTCCATCATGCCCCTGCTTTGCTTAATGCTGGTTATCCTGCCTTCTGATCCCATGTTCCTGCCTGCTATTATCAGTGCATGAGCCCCTTTTGCAAGCGGAAAGTGTTTGAGTATTTTCTGTTCAGGCAGGCTTATCAACAGCGAGTCGCCCACCTTGTAGGCGTCTTTTTTGAGCAGCACATTCCTGCTGTCATGGAGATTGGCCTGTGTCTTCCCCCCCTTAATGCTTTTTTTCCCTTCTATCCTGCACAGCTTCTTGTCAGCCTGCGCCTTTGGTATCTTCTTCAAGTAAAGCCCGTTCCTGTTGACCATGACCCTGAAGTACCCTTTTGCGTCAGGAATCTCTATTACGTCCATCATACCCACAGGGAACCCCGGATCTTTCCTGACCTTCTTGTCAACCATGATCTTTCCTGATGTCAGGATTTTCCTCACCTCTCCTGCGTTATGTGCGTATCCGAGCACATCCCTCAGTATCACCTGAAGCGGCATTGACATTGTTGCGGAATGGGGACCCGGGCTTGGTCTGATGACAAACTTATTGCCCTTTCTCGGAAGGGGCCAGTACGTCGGCATGGTATATCTTTTCATGTGTCCCATTCAATCACCTTTTCGCTTTCGGCTTCCTTTTTGATATTGCTCTTCCCGGCTCTGGTTATTCCTGGAGGCGCCCTTCTTTTTCCTAACTTCGCTTGCGGATTCTTTCGCAACGCTCCTCTCTATCACAGACTGCCTCCTTTTGTCATCAAGGGAAAGCTTTGTTATCATAAGATTTGACGGCTCCAGTGCTTTCTGAACCTCAGAACCGTCAACCTTTTTGACCTTTATTTCTTCCATGTAAATCTTTGACCTTTTTGTATCTACCCTTTCCACAGAGCCTCTGATGCCCTTGAACTCGCCCTTCATGACAAGCACGCCGTCGCCCTTTCTCAGCACCATTGACCTTGTGCCGAATCTTTCCCTGAGCTCAGGCGAGAGATGCGCTGACAGGAACTTTCTTCTAATGTGCAGTGGTGCATTGCAGCGATATTTCCTCTGCTTTCTGGGCTGGCTGCTGCCCGTCCATTCCGGAGACCACTCCTTTTTCATTCATCGCACCTCTTAGTGCATATTCCTCCTGTCAAACCACAATGCTCGCTATCTTGCCCACCGTGGGGTACCTCTCGGCAACCTCCTTGGCAACAGGCCCCTTTATCAGGGAACCCTTTGGCTCAAACTTGTCATTGACAAGCACGGCTGCATTGTCCTCAAATGAAACAGAAATGCCGTCAGGCCTTTTGTATTCTTTCCTCTGCCTTATTATAACCGCCTTGTGAATCTCTTTTCTGACCTTCTCATTTCCCTTGTAAACCCTGCATACCACGAAATCTGCAACTCCTGCCCTGGGTTTGGTCTTTCTTTTGCCCTTGAAACCGCGGACAGATATTATCTGCACTATTTTTGCTCCTGTGTTGTCAGCGCATACCAAGACAGACCCCGGCTGCAGCGTTTTTGTGACACTTGCTGATACTGACTTCATGGCACTATACCTCCTTGGCGCCCGCTCTCCTCTCCACAGAAACTACTACAAAGCTCTTTGTTTTTGAAACAGGCCTGCATTCTGCTATCACAACCCTGTCACCCACCCTCGCATGTATGCACTCAGGGTTGTGCGCGGCCACCCTTGATTTTCTCCTTTCATATCTTTCATATTTTTTGATGTATTTGTGATAGTCCCACTCAACCACAGCTGTCCTGCTGGCTTTGGTTGACCTGACAAATCCCCTGAACACTCTCCCCCTGACGGGGAGCCTTCCGTGCCATGGACAGTTCGCAGAGCTGCACGTTTCCTCAGGCGGAGACACGCCTATCCCTATGTCTCTTCCCTTCTTCTCATTTTTCTTGGCTCTGCCCTTTCCGGTCATGTTCTGGAACTCCTCTGGTGCTGGGTCTGTTGCGAACCAGCACAGCAGCACGCTTATGTTCAGTATGCCTTGGTCTGGTAGAGAAACAGGCCTTCAGCCTCTCTACCTTCACCGGGCCGCAGCCGGATGGTGGGTAACTCAGCCTTTCAGCGAAGTTATACCAATAGAATGTGGTTATATATTTAAATACTTGGTGACTAACCGCAAGACGTTTTACCATGTCCTGAACTTCTTTTTTATCCTGTCCTCTGGCCTGGCCACAAGAAGCTTTCCATCCACCCTTACCCTTTCCCCTGATGGCAGAAGGAAGGAAAAAACACAAGTGTCCTTGGGAAGAATCCTGACGCCCTTCCTGGTTTCTATCGAGATGGTGTGCCTGCTTTCATCCACCACTTTCCCGGAAAGGCCGGTCTGGCTCTTGTTGGAGGACTCCGCCACCTTGACCTCAAGGCCTATGAGTTCGTGCCGGACTATATTCTCTGGTTTCATAATAATCAGAGGTTGCTAATTTATCTGGTTTCTATCTGGTCCTTGCTGAATCCGAGTTTGGCAAGGATATCCGCTGCCTTGCTTTTGTGGTCTCCCTGCAGTTCGATCTCCCTTCCCTTCAGGGTTCCGCCGCAGGCAAGCCTGGTCTTTAGCTCTTTCAGTATCTTCTTTGCATCCACATCCCTGGAGAGTCCCTGTATAACTGTTATAGACTTTCCATACCTCTTTTTTTCTGTGAAAACGCGTATTTTTTCCTTTTCCTTGGCAATGGTCTCGCATACGCAGAGCTCTTTGGGCAGCCCGCATTTGTCGCAGATGTCAGTCATTCCTTCCCACTGCCTCCTTTTTTCTCATTCCTTATTGTCTGCACCCTGGCAATAGTCTTTCTTATCTCCCTCAACCTTCCGGGAGAAGTAGCACTTGCTCCTATGTTGATGTTTGCCCTTTCCTTGGCAAGCTCAAGCCTGAGTTCTTCAAGTTTTTTGTCGGTGTCCTTTTCGCTCAGCTTCCTTATCTCGCTTCTTTTAAGAATTGCCATAAGATTTCTCTATTTAAATTATATTTTTATTTCTTTTTATCCTTTTTGGGTTTTGCTTCCTTGTCAGCCACTTTTTCAGCTTCGCCGGCCTCCTTCTCGGTCCTCCTGATCTCTTCTATAACACTTTCCCCTTCATCGCTCTCCGGAATGTTGTCTTTTACACTCCCGGTTATGTCCATGAATTTTGTCATTATCTTGACCTTTACTCCTATCTTGCCCAGCTTCACAAGCGCCTCCTCAAAGCCCACGTTAACGAGGTCCTTTGCAGGCTGGCCGCAATGCTTCAGATACCCTTCCACAAACTTGGAAGTCATGGCCTTTCCTCCGCCCACCTTGCCTGAGATAACAATCTGGGCTCCTATTGCCCCTGCGCCCATTATCCTCTTTATGGTCAGATTGCCAATCTTGCGGTGATTGTACCCTCTTTCGATTGCAGAGGCGATCTGCTTGGCAACAATCTTTGCATCCAGGTTGGGATTCCTTATAGTCTTCACATCAAGCTGCGGGTTTTCAAGACCGAACCTCTGTTTCACGGCCTCTGTTATCTCGTTTATGTTCTTTCCGCCCCTTCCAATTATCCTTCCGGGCTTGTTTGTGTAGATTATAATCTTTATACCAAGGGGCGTTCTCTGGAGTTCGGTTCTGGAATAGTCTCCCATTGGGAAGCTGGTTCTTATGAATTTCTCTATCTCTGCTTCCTTTATGCCCTGATTGATGAAATATCCCTTCAACATGCTATCTCTGCTCCATTACTATCTGAATGTTGGTCACCTTTCTCCTGGTTCTTCTCATCTTCAGCCTCCTGGGCCTGTAGAATGTGAACCCCTTGTGGGCAGTGGCGTGTATAACCAGTCTGTCTGCATCAAGTCCCTTTGCCTCTGCGTTGTTTTCTCCGCTCTGAAGCATCTTCAAGAGCTCTTTTGACACGTTTGTGTAGTGCTTCCCCCTGATGCTAACCTTCTGCGATATCAGGCCTTCAAGCAGGTCTCTGCCCTTCTTCAGGTTCATCCCCGTGAGCTTCCCGCACAGCGTTGCCGAACCCTTTTCTGATATTCTCAGCCCCCTGCCATAAACCTTCACTGAATTTTCCGGCTTTGGGTTGTGTGCATATCTCATGTCATCACCTTATTTCAGCGGCACGAACTTGCTTGATCTTGTTGCGCCAAATCCGGGCGCAGAGTGCTTCACCACCTTTCTGCTCATAATGAAGTCTCCCAGCCTGTGGCCGAGCATTTCAGGTCTTATCTGCACAGGAACAAACTCCTTGCCGTTGTAAACACCCAGCTTTGTGCCTATCATTTCAGGCAGTATGAGCAGATCCCTGCAATGCGTCTTGTGAAATTTTTCCGGGTTCTGCCTTATGTTTTCCAGCAGCTTCTTCTGCTGCTCTGTAAGGCCTCTCTTAAGGGAGCGCCTGTGCCTTGATGTGAGCAGTTCCCTGAATTCCTCCGGACTCATGCTCTTTATTTCCTCCATTCCCTTTCCCCTGAACCTGAATTTTGACGGCGTCATATTACTTCCTCTTTCCTGTCCTCCTTGGCGACAATGAGCCTACCTTGGCTCCCGGAGGAGCGTTCCTTGAAATGCTTTTGTGCTTCCCCAGGCCCACATAACCCCCGCCGTACGGATGGTCCTTGGAGTTCATGGAGCCTCCTGATGTTCTGGGATACAGCTTGCCTCTGGCATGCATTGCTATCCACCTCTTTCCGGCCTTTACCCAGGGCCTCTCTCCTCTGCCCTCTCCGGCAGGCCTGCCCACCATGACCCTGCATTTAGGGTTTATTCTGGTAGTTTTCTTTGATGACAGCGTTATTATGCATTCTTTCCTGCTCCTTGAAACTATCACAGCACTTGAACCAGGAGCCCTGCAAAGCCTGGGCCCTGTCATGGGAGCGGTCTCTATTGATGATATCTGGCTGCCTTCAGGAACATCTGAAACAGGCATTATATAATCCCCAAGCCTGTCGCCTACCTTCATTCCTTCAACCGCTATCACATACCCTTCCTTCTTGTCATCATATTCCACCCTCGCGAGAGGGGCATTCATTGCAGGGGATCTCACAATATCCTTCACAGTGCCGTTCACGTTCCTGTATTCCAGTCTTGGTCTGAAGCTGTGTTCAGGAACCCTGTAGGTAGGCGAACCCTTTCCCCTTCTCTGTGGAATCAGCGGCGTTCCCATACATTACCTCTCTCATGCAAATATTAATATATTGGCGTCCGGAACATTGCGCATCAGAGCATCCCCAGTCTTGACGCTATGTCCGAAGCCGAGCTTTCTGAAGAAAGCTTCACATAAGCCTTTTTTCTTCCTTTGGGGGTTATTTCCACGTTAACGGAATCTACTTTCACGCTGAAGCTGTTCTCCACGTCCTTTTTTATTTCCTCTCTGGTAGCATTCCTCGTTACTATGAACACAATCTTGTTCTCGGTTTCCACCATGTTCATGGACTTCTCTGCAAGGTGCGGATAGAGTATGACCTTCCATGCCCTTTTCCCGGTTTCTTTGCCTTCAGCCATTGTGCCACCTCTCCAGTTCGTCCAGCGCGGACATTGTCCACAGGGTAAGCCTTCCGGGATGCGCGCCGGGTGCAATTGTGTTCACCTCAAGACTGGCAAAGGGAACCACGTCCACGCCTGCGATGTTCCTGCCGGCCTTTACAAGCGGGCATTCTTTTGAGACCACAATCAGCGGGCCTTTTCTTTTATTGTATTTTCTCCCTCTTGCTGTTCCCTTTCCTGCCCTTATCTTTTTCTCGTTTGCCCTCTCAAGCTCATCTGAAAGCCCGAGTTTTTTCAGCAACGACTCAAAATCCCTTGCCCTCTCGATGCCTTCGGCCCTGTCTTCAAGCACGATAGGGACGGATCTCACACCCTTTGTAATGTGCCCCCTTGCTGTTACTGTGTTTATATCAGCAGCGGCTGCGATTGCTGATAGGAGCGCTTTTCTGTGCTCCTTCCTGTTCATGTCAGTTTCCCAGACCTTCCCACTCTTCGGGGGGTGAGCCTTTATGCCCTTGATTGCCTGGGGGACAAACCTGGCTGTAAATGTCAGGAATCCGGAACCATGTATCCTTTTCATCCTTGCAAGCTCCCTGTTCATCATGGAGAGCCTTGCGTGCCTCCTTCCGTGATAATGGGCCGATGTCCTTTTGCCAGCCAGCCTGTCAGTGCCATAGGGTTGCCTCTGCCTTGACTGCTCGAAGTTCACGGCCCTTCTTATTAAATCCTCCCTCAGGGTTTCCGAGAAGGCCGCTCCCAGCTTCACACTGCCTTTGGACTCGCCTTTTATGCTGTACAGCGTTGCGCTTTTCATGCCACTCACCCGTATTGGAGTATCTAATACTTGTGTCTTTAAATATATTTATAATAAAACCCCGGAAAAGCTCCTGAGAATGCGTGGTTTGCTCTTTGCTGGTGCTTTGCAGCCAGTCCTTTACCCGCTGCTTCTTTTTCTCACAGGAAGCATAAGTTCCCTGTCAATATCCTCCGCTATCTGCCTGACTGATTTCAATATCCTTTCTATGTCCAGCTTTATTTCATCAACAACCTTCTGAAGGCTTTTCATTCTGAGCTCATATATGCTGCCTTCCTTGACAACAAGGCCTGCATTCATCATTGTTTCTATGTGATGGACAACCGCTGTTCTGCTCAGACCGGTTTTCCCTGAAAGTTCATCCGCAGATATCCCTCTTTCCCCTGACCCAACGACAGCTTTGAATATCCTGAACCCGGACTTCTCTTTGTCCCTTTCGCCAAGCAGTCCGAGAGATTTGCAGAACCATTTGATGTCGCCATTAACGCTACTGTCCGTCGGCTGCCTCAGCGAGCGTATGGTTATCTGCTTCACATACATATATAAGAGGAAAAAATTTAAATACTTTATTATTATATATAATATCCTAAATAGTCTATAACTATTCAACATGATCAGGAAAGAAGGGCCGAACCCCTCTGGAGGTTGTCCAGCTTGAATCAATGCTTCGGTAGAGATTTGAGCGCCCTTTGGATGCTCTCGGGGTATGCAAAGGAGGATGCCTTCATGTGTTTGGCTTTTCCCTGAGTATAAATACAGGAGGTGACTGGAATGGCAAAGGAATGGAATCTCTGGGATGAAATGAGAAGGATGCAGGCAGAAATGGACAGGGTTTTTTCCAGGTTCTTCAGTCACGGAGCTTTTGGAAAACCAGAGGGTCTGCTCGAGAGCACCGGAAAGCAGATGATTGAAAGAAACTTCAGGCAGCCGCTGGCAGATTTTATTGACAAAGGGAATGAGCTGGTTGCAAAGCTTGAGATGCCCGGGGTTGACAAGAAGGACATTCAGATCACTGCCACAAAGAACGGTATTGAGGTTAGAGCTGAAAACAAGGACGAGTATAGTGAAGCGGACAAAAAGAGAGGCAAAGTCAGGATAGAGAGGAGATATTCGGGATTTTACAGATACTTCAGCCTTCCGGAAGGCGCTGACACGGATAAAATAGAAGCAACATGCAAAAACGGCATACTTGAGATGAGAATACCCAAGAAACAGATAAAAAAGAAAGACGTGAAAAGAATAGAAGTCAGGTAATCCCGCGGCAGGGGGTCCCTGCCGTTTTTCATTTCATACAACCGTGGTAAGATGAAAATGAAGCAGGGCAAGCAAGAGGAAGCCAAAGGAGTTGGCAGACTGAGAAGAGAGCTCCTGGAAAAGAGTAAAATGCTGGAGGAGCTTAACAGCAGGATAAAGTATCTCCAGGCGGAGTTCGAAAATTACAGGAAAAGCCTCGAGAGGCAAAAAAACGAGTTCGAATCGCGCGCAAACGAGAGGCTTGTAAGGGAGCTTCTCCCGCTTGTTGATGACTTGGAAGCCGCTGTTGGGAAATCCAGAAGCAGAGAAGCAAAAGAGGGTTACAAGGTGGTGCTCAAAAAGTTGCTCGGCATTCTCATGAAAAGCGGCCTCAAGCCAATAGAGTCTGTTGGCAGGAGATTCGACCCCTACTATCATGAGGCCCTTATGAGCGAGGACTCGGAAAAGCCGGACGGAACTGTCCTTGAGGAGTTTCAGAAGGGTTATATGTTCTGTTCAAGGGTAATCAGGCATTCCAGGGTAAAGATAGCAAAAAATAAAAAACCTGAATCAAATAAAGGGGATGGTGGTCATGGGCGATAGCAAAGAAGCCAGGAAAGAGAAGATTATCGGAATAGACCTGGGGACCTCCAACTCCCAGGCCGCAGTTATCATGGGAGGGAAGCCTGTCATAATACCTTCAGCGGAGGGGGCCACCGTGGCAGGGAAGATGTTCCCTTCTGTTGTGGCATTTACAAAGGACGGGCAGATGCTGGTTGGAGAGCCTGCAAGGAGGCAGGCTGTTTCAAATCCTGAAAGAACCATAATGGGCGCCAAGAGAAAGATGGGAACAAAGCACATATACAAGATAAACGGCAAGGAATACACGCCGCAGCAGATATCCGCTTTTATTCTCCAGAAAATCAGGAGGGATGCTGAGGACTTTCTCGGCGAAAGGGTCACCAAGGCCGTGATAACAGTCCCTGCATATTTTGACGACAACCAGAGAACTGCCACAAAGGATGCAGGAAAAATAGCAGGGCTTGATGTAGTAAGGCTTGTCAATGAGCCCACTGCTGCGGCAATGGCTTACGGACTGGACAAGAAAGGGGAGGAGCACAAAATAATGGTTTTTGATTTTGGGGGAGGAACCCTGGACGTCACGATAATGGAATACGGCGACGGGACATTTACGGTTCTCTCCACATCAGGAGACACGCAGCTCGGCGGAAGGGACATGGACGAGGCCCTGATGAAACATGTGGTCGATGAATTCAAGGCAAAAGAAGGGATTGACCTCAACAATGATGACATGGCCATGCAGAGAGTCAGGGAAGCCGCGGAAAAGGCAAAGATAGAGCTTTCCACAACACTTGAGACAGACATAAACCTGCCTTACATAACATCAACCGACAAGGGACCAAAACACCTCCAGATGAAAATCACAAGAGCCGGCCTGGAAAAGCTTGTGACGCCGATAATAGAAAAGTGCAGGCATCCCATGGAGCAGGCAATCAGGGATGCAAAGCTCGAAAAAGAGAATATAGACAAGATAATCCTGGTAGGCGGACCGACACGAATGCCGGTTGTGAGGAATTTTGTCGAGGGTTTTGTCGGCAAAAAAGCAGAGAGAGGGGTTGACCCCATGGAGTGCGTTGCCATGGGTGCTGCCATACAGGGAGGCGTCCTGGCAGGGGACATAAAAGACATAGTCCTGCTTGATGTCACTCCCCTGACGCTCGGGATAGAAACACTTGGAGGGGTGATGACTCCGCTTATAGAAAGAAATACCACAATACCGGTCAAAAAGAAAAAGATATTCTCCACGGCCACTGACTATCAACCAGCGGTTACAGTCCATGTTCTTCAGGGCGAAAGGCCGATGGCAAAAGACAACACGAGCCTGGGCCAGTTCAATCTGGAGGGCATACCGCCCGCTCCCAGGGGGGTTCCTCAGATAGAGGTCACCTTTGACATAGATGCGTCGGGGATACTCAATGTTTCAGCAAGGGACTTGGGAACAGGAAAGGAGCAGAAGATTACCATAACAGCATCCACAAAGCTTTCTGATGAGCAAATAGAGAAGATGGTGCAGGATGCAAAGGAGCATGAGGAGGAGGACAGAAGAAAGAAAGAGGAAGCGGAGATCAGGAACAATGCAGACACCCTCGTTTATACCACTGAAAAGACCCTGTCCGAGATAGGAGACAAACTCTCCAGTGAGCAGAAGGATAGGATAGAGAAGTCCATGAAAGACCTTAAGGACGCGCTTTCGGGAAGGGACATTGAGAAAATAAAGAGGGAAACAGAAAACCTGCAGAGGGTGGTTGGCGAGGCAGGCACCTCAATATACCAGGAAGCCATGAAGCGCCGGGCAAATGAGGATGCAAAGAGGGGCCCGGGCAGGAAGGCAGGCGGCAGTGAAAAGCACGGCAAAAAAGAGGAAAAGGTTGTGGACGCGGAATATAGCGTGGAGGATGAAGACAAGGGCAGCGAGAACAAGGGCAAGAACGGCAAGTAGTTCCCTGCATATAAAACCAGCGGCCAAATAACTTCTGCCAGCAAATTAGAGGCGGTGTTCATTATGAAGGATAACCACAGTCTTTGGATTGCCGTGCTGCTTATTGCCCTAATCAGCGCGGTTTCTGTTTTTAACCAGTACTCCATCCTCTCCGAATTGGGCTCTCTTTCCCGCCAGATAGAGGCATCCTATGGAACGCAGTCGCAGTGCTATGCGCAAAACAGCTCAGGGAACATCAGGCTGTTCAGCATTGTTGAAAAGGAAATCCCGATTGTGGCTGTGTCAAACACAGGAGAAGGCATAGTGGGGAATCTTAAAATCAAGCTCATTCCAGGAAACAACAATGTCCTGATTAACACAAACCCCTTTCTGGACACAGATATCCAGTATTCAGTGAACAAGGCAGTTGCAGTGGCGAAGCTGAGGTCAGGATATGATTTTGACAGGGACTTTCTTTTTGATTTCAAATCCGGAAATGCCCGGCTCATCGGGGGGGAGAGCGCAGGGGCTGCGATAACAATTGCCACCATAGCCGCGCTTCAGAACGCTGACATAAAAAATGATTCTGTGATTACAGGAACAATCAACCCTGACGGAACAATAGGAAAGGTCGGAGGGATGCTGGAGAAGGCAAAAGCGGTTGCTGACGCCGGCTACAAGCATTTCCTTGTGCCAAAAGGCCAGTCAAGTGTCACATACTATGAGAAGCAGGTCACGCGCGAGCCCTTTGGATTCGGTTTTGAGATTCTGAACACAAGATATGTGCCCAAGACCATGGACCTGAAAGAAACCGCAAAGCAGGAATGGGGTCTGGACATAATAGAGATTTCTGACATTGAAGAGGCCATTCCCTATTTTCTGGGGCAGGGTGAATAGCATGGCAGGAAAGGACTACTACAAAATACTTGGCGTGAGCAGGGATGCGTCTGAGGATGAAATAAAAAGGGCTTTCAGAAAGCTTGCAAGGAAATACCATCCTGACATCAACCCCGGGAACAGGGAAGCAGAGGAGAGGTTCAAGGAGATAAATGAGGCCTTTGAGGTTCTCAGGGATCCTGAAAAAAGGCAGGCATACGATCAGTTCGGGGAGGCAGGGCTTGAAGGAGCAGGATTCAGGCCAGGGGCGCGCGGCTTCCCCAGCTTTGACGAACTTTTCAGGAACTTTGGGTTTGGCGACATCTTTGACGTGTTTTCCGGTTTTGGCGACAGGGGCAGGCCTTCCCCGGGCCCGGAGCAGGGTGCAGATCTCAGGTACGAGCTTGAGATATCACTTGAAGATGCCTTTAAGGGGATAGAAACCGAGATAGAGGTCCCGAGATTTGAGCGGTGCTCGGCCTGCGGCGGCAGCGGGGCAAGACCGGGAACATCCCCTGTTCAGTGTCCGAAGTGCAGGGGCACAGGAGAGGTACGCATGATCAGGCGAAACGCATTCATGCAGACCATTAACATAATGCCATGCGACAGGTGCGGCGGCAGAGGAACAATTATAGAGTCGCCCTGCAAAAACTGCAGCGGGAGTGGAAGGGAGAAAAAGACGAGAAGGGTGAAGGTCAAAATACCAGCGGGCGTGGAGGACGGCCAGTATCTCAGGCTTGCCGGTCAGGGGGAGACCGGGTCCAACGGCGGCCCTCCTGGTGACCTTTATGTTGAGATAGGCGTCAGGGAGCATCCGGTTTTTGAAAGACATGAAAGGGACATCTTCTGCAAAACATCAGTCAGCCTTCCTGTTGCGGTTTTCGGAGGTAAAATAGAGGTTCCCACGTTAACAGGAAAGGCAAGGATAAACATACCCCCGGGAACCCAAAGTCACACGGTCTTCAGGCTGCGGGGACAGGGCATGCCCGAATTGCATGGCAGGGGAAGGGGCGACCAGTTTGTGAAGGTGGTTGTGGAAATCCCCAAAAAACTGAGCCGGGAGCAGAGAAAGCTGATGGAGGAATACGCAAAAACACTGGAAAAAAGAACAGAAACAGGAAAGGGCTTCTTTGAGAGATTCAGGGAGTTCAGGGGCTGAATATATTATCCGGGAACAAAAAATAAGTATGGCTGTGTACCTCAGAATCACATATCTTCAGGCCGTGCATTATTACTACTTCGCTCTCGGTCTGATGAGCTTTTTCACCGCCATGCTGTTGGGCTTCATGCCGGCATACTTCATTATTTTCATAACGCTCTTTGCCCTGAACTCAGCCGTGAGCTGGTTTATGAGCGTTTCAATCTACCGCAGGGTAAAACAGCTTATAGTAATCAACTCCCTGAAGTATGCAATCAAGCATTTCGTGCTTGCCCTGTTCCTTATTCTTGGAGAGATTTCGCTGCTTTTCCTTGCCCCGGGTTATTTTATACCAGTGCTCAATATTTTCATGTTCATCAATTTCTTCGCCCTTTTCGCAGTGGCCATGCTTTACGGGATATCCAGGGTGCATTTCGTAAGAAAGGAGTTCGCTGTTCAGGACGTGTTCAGGATAAGGGTGGCAAAAAACATGATAATTCATTTCAGGCACAAAAAGGGCATAAGGCCTGTTTTTGTGACAGACCAGGAAATAAGGGAATACAAGCCAGGCACTGTTCACAGCCTTGACAAGATACTTGCATCACTTGCAAAGAGCATGGGCAGGGGGAACATGGAGTCCAGGATAAGAGAGTTCGAGAAAACATTCCTGGAGAAACATCTTCAGATAGCGGAAAAAACAATAAACCATGTGAAAAAGGGAACCGATATGCCCAGGTCTGGGGAGGTGCTTGAGAACCTCATAAGGAGGTCAGAAAGCTACAAATCAAGGCTGAAGACGTTCAACGAATATCAGCTTGCAAAGTCCCGTGAAAAAGCAAGGCTCGTTTAGGTCTTTGTGCGCATTCTGGTCACATCCTCTAACAATTATTTAAATATATATTGATTTTATACTTATACTTCAGGAGAGGAATATGGCAGAAAGGGAGAACGATACCCAGAAGATAGTGAGGCTTGCTGAAACCAATGTGGACGGAACCAAAAGCGTGGAAGTAGCCATGAGAAGCGTCAGGGGGATTTCTTTTATGCTCAGCAATGCAATTGCAGAAAAATCTGGATTCAGGGGGAGGAAGCTGGGTTCCCTTTCCGAGAGCGAGCTTTCTTCTCTCGAACAGATGATAATGCATCCTGAAAAGGCGGGCCTGCCGCAGTGGCTGTACAACAGGAGAAGGGACCCTGAGACAGGGGATAACAGGCACATTGTGGCGTCCGTGCTTGAGCTCACCACCAAAAAGGACATAAATGAAATGAAGAAACTCAAATCATACAGGGGCATAAGGCATATACATCATCTGCCCGTGAGGGGGCAAAGAACCAGGGGGTCTTTCAGGAGAGGCAGAACAGTGGGCGTGAGCAGGAAGAAGGGGAAGTGACAGGATGAGGAAACTCA
>CAZCSS010000004.1:0-39205 GCA_964501515.1 uncultured archaeon | reverse complement strand
GGTCTTCCTCGGTGGCGGGGACCTCTCCAGACTCAGAATTTCCGGAACACTCAAGCCGCTGCTGAGAATAAAGGGAAGGCGTCTCATAGAGCACAACATAGAATCCCTGAAGAAGGCAGGATTCAAGAAAATATTCATTATCGGAAAGAACCATCTTATAGGGGAAATATTCAAGGTTCTCGGGAATGGAAGCACTCACGGAGTTGAGATAGTTTACATAGAAGAGAAGAACACCCTCGGCAATGCCAAGACCCTGCAGCTGGCCGAACCCTACGTGAACTCCCCGTTCCTTGTTCTTCCGATTGACAATTTCTTTGATTTTGATCTTTCCCACCTGATTAAGACACACTTCTCCAACAATGGTCTGGTTACTCTGGCCGTGCAGGCCACAAGGAAGTCACTCTCAGATCTGGGTGTGATAGAGATGTCTGGAGACCGGATAGTAGGCTACGAGGAGAAGCCCAAAAACCCGAGGACCTTCCTGACATCGGCCTTTATCGGCATGTACTCCCCAAAAATTTTTGATTACATTCCAAAGGGAGATGTGAAATGGGTTCTGCAGACCGACCTGTTCCCCCAGCTTATAAAAGAAAGCTCTCTTTTTGGATACTTGATAACAGGATATTCTGTAAATATTCATTCCCTGGAAGACACAGAAAAGATAAAGTAATACAAAAATAATACCCAATAATAAATAACTATTTAAACTCCTTGAAACAATCTGTTCTTATGGGAATAAAAAAGCAGCTTTTGAATGGCGATAATGCCATAGGCGTGTGGGGAACGGGCTACATAGGCTACTCCACCATGGCCAGTTTTGCTTATAATGGTGTAAGATGCATAGGCGTTGACGTGCTTCCCGGGAAAGTAGAAGCAATCAACAGGGGAATCGTGCCTGTGGAGAATCTTGACAAGTGGCTGAGCTTTGATGTGAAGCCTCTTGTGGAAAGCGGCCTGATAAAAGCCACCACAGACTGGAAGGAGCTAATCAGGCCCGATGTGGCTGTCCACATGATTGCCATTCCCACAGAGAAGGATGGCGCGCCTTATGACGCCATTCTCGAGGATGTGATAAGAAAGATAGCAAACGGCATAAAAAACATTGTGAGAGAAAGCCCGCCCCTTGTTATAATAGAGTCCACGCTCACTCCCGGCCGCAGCGACAGGATAATAATCCCCATCTTTAGGAAGGCCGGCCTGAGTGTCGGCAAGGACATCCTTCTTGGCGTGGCTCCAAGAAGGGACTGGTTCATATCAGCCGACAAGAACCTGAAGAATCTGCCCAGGATAATAGGAGGAACCACCCCTGAAACCACTGAAATGATGAAGGATGTTCTCTCGATAGTCTGCGACACCCTCCTCCCGGCTCCTGACCACAAGCATGCAGAAATGATAAAATCCATAGAGAACGCATTCAGACATGCGGATATAACCCTAGCGAACCAGCTCTCCCTCGCCTATCCCAACATTGACATGAAGACCGTTCTGAAGCTGGTGGGAACAAAATGGAACATCGGGACATACCACCCATCCTTTGGGACAGGCGGATATTGCATACCGCTTTCTTCACAGTATGTTCTCCTGGGGGCTGAAAAACCGGATGAACTCACCATACTGAAATCCGCGATAGAAACCGACAGTCAGCAACCGATCAGGGTGGCAGAGTCCATAATCAGCAGGGGCTTCCGGAACATCGGAATACTTGGACTTGCTTATAAAGGCGATCTCAAGGTCGATATCCTATCCCCGGCAGTAAAGATTGCCAAGCACCTGAAAGAGAAGGGTGCGAACGTGAAGGTGAACGATCCCTACTACTCAAGGGAAGAGATCCAAAAGATTACAGGGTGCGAAAATTTTGACTTTCCAGACGGCCTCCATGAGTTTGACTGCGTCCTCATTGTAGCGGACCACAGCCTTTACAGGTTCACCCAGAACAATGTCATACTCAGCAACATGAAGAACTGCAGACTCGTCCTTGACAATACAGGGATATGGGGGAAGGTTCCCTTTAAAGAGAGCGGGATAGAATACCGTGTTGCAGGAGATAAAAGGTGGTTGATTTGATTGATGAGGCAAACAGAATCTCGGAATGGATAAAGAAAAAGATTCAGGAAGCTGGTGCTGTTGGCGCCGTTGTCGGCCTTAGTGGAGGGGTAGACTCCTCCACGGTTGGTGTTCTTTCCAAAAAAGCATGTGGAGAAAATATGCTTGGTCTTATAATGCCATGCCACTCGGATCCAGAGGATGTGGAACATGCAAAGAAGCTCGCAGAGAAATTCAGGATAAAAACAGAAACAGTGGATATCACTCCTGTATACGATCTCATGGTCAAAATCCTTCCAGAGGGAAACCGGATTGCAAAGGCCAATCTCAAGCCAAGACTCAGGATGGCTACGCTGTACTACTTCGCGAACAATCTGAATTACTTGGTTGTAGGCACTGACAACAAGAGCGAGTCCTTCACAGGATACTTCACCAAGTACGGCGACGGCGGGGTTGATATACTCCCGATATCCCATCTCCTCAAGACAGAAGTGAGAGTTCTTGCCATGGAACTGGGTATTCCTGAAGAGATAATAACCAGGCCCCCTTCAGCCGGCCTCTGGGAGGGGCAGACTGATGAGGGAGAAATGGGAATAACCTACGAGCAGCTGGACAAGACCATCATAGCAATAGAATCAGGCCAGACTGACGGGCTGGATTCTATTCTTCTGGAAAATGTCAGGAAGATGCACTCTGCAACCGAACACAAGAGGAATATGCCTTCTGAATTCCCGAACTAGGCCCCTTTCGAAAGGAGGGAACCAAAAACCTCCACATGCCTTTTTGCCGCCCTTTCCTGTGTGCAGTTCTCCTCCACGAATTTCCTGGCGTTCTCTCCGAGTTTCACTCTGAACTTCTTATCTTTTATCAGCTTCTTCGCAGCATTTGCAAACATTTTGGGATTTTTGGGTGGAACAACAAGCCCTGTTTTCCCGTCCTCTATGACAAGCCCTATATCTGTGACAACACTTGCCTTCTTTGCTGCCATGGCTTCCAACAGTGATGTGGGCAACCCCTCTGAAACAGAGGTCACCAGAAAAATATCAGTGACTGCGAGGACACTGGGTATGTCCAGCCTGAAACCCAGGAAAACGAATTTGTCTTCAAGACCCAGCGAATGTATCCTTTCCTTTATTTCCTTTTCAAGAGGCCCTGAACCAACCATAAGAACTTTTATTTTTTTACCCCTGAGCAGGTTCACAGCATCCACGAGGTATTCAATCCCCTTTGGAGGAACAAATCTCCCCACAAATGTGAGGACAGTCTTATTTCCCAATCCGAGTTCTTTCCTCAGGGACGTATCCTTTGAAAGGAATTTATTTACAGGAAAGCCAGTCAGTATCACCTCTCCTTTATGGCCGATCTTGCCTACCACCTTCTCGAAATTTCTTTTTTCCCCCTCACTGTGGAATATCACCCTGTCAGAAGAGAGGTAGACATTCCTGACCAGCCAGAAAAGAACCCTGTCAAGAGGGAAGGGATACTGACAGAATATCCCTGCCGGCCTCGAAACCAGTGGTTTTCTGTAAATCCCAGACAAAATTTTTCCGAAGAAGGAGGCCACTATCCCGTGGCAGTATATAACATCAACCCCTCTTGGAACAAGAAAAAGAGACAACAGAAAAGAGAAGAAATTGAACGAGGGGTTGCGGAAATATCTGCCTTTCACCCAGGGAACCCTCCACACATCCGCACACGCATGCTTTTCATGCCATCTTGAGCCACTGAACTTCCTGGTTACAATCACAGGTCTGGTGTATCTGGACAGTGCAGGTATGATATCATCCACATATGTTTCCATCCCCCCGGAAGGAATGGGATCGTCTCCCCTGTTGCTTCCCATGGGATACTCTTTCGAGCCCAGAAAAAGGACTTTCATATCACAGTGAATGGGAAAAAGATATAAATTATTGAATTAGTTTGGTACCTTATATTTAAGAAATAGCCGCTCAGAGTATGTTTTTTAGCAATACTTTGGACATTTTGTATGCGTGCCTGAAAGTCTTCATTTTGCTCTTCCCAGCAGTTCTCCTCCTGTATCGAATCGGAACCTCTACTATCCTCATGTTACTTTTCTTTGCTTTCAGAAGAAGCTCAAAATCCGGCCAAGTATCCTCCTTTAGCTTGTCTTTCAACCCCCCGACTACAAAGGCCTTGAAGCCGCACAATGCATCTGTAAGCTTTTTCCTTATTATTACTGAAACCATGAAGGCAAATATTTTGTTTCCCAGCACATGAGGCCCTTTCATTGCGTATCTCTCCATAGGATAAACAAGTCTTGTTCCGTTAACGAAGTCGGCCCTTCTCTCTATAAGGGGCCTGATTATATTGGGAAGCTCCTCAGGGTGAGTCGCCAGGTCGGCATCCTGGATGACAGCCACTCTACCCCGGCAATTCTGAAGGCCATATCTTACAGCGTGGCCCTTTCCCATGTTTTTGCTGTAACTGATAACCTTCAGGTTTTTTCTACTGATAGATTTCGCAACAGATAGTGTGTTGTCCGTGCTCCCGTCATTAACAATCACTATCTCGTATCTCCAGGACATTTCGGGTATTTCCCTCACACAGTCTTCAATATTATCCTCTTCGTTATAGCAGGGTATTATCACAGACACGTCATACCTTTCCATGCAAACACCTTTTAGCCCAATCTTGGTGGATTCTGTTTTAAATCTTTTGCAGCATCACACTTTTTGTGAGAGATATCCCATTGAAAACATGAAATTCCTCTTCTTGATTATTTTCCCGCCATTTTTCTTCACAAGTTCCAATACCTCCCCTGTTTCCAGCGGATTCTCATATCCGAAGGGCCACTCACCTCGGCAATACTCAATGAACCTTCTCGCGCTCCTGTAAAACACACTGGGCCTCGGAGCAAGAATCAGGACATATCCACCCTTCTTGGCAAATCTGAAATGTTCCCCAATGATTGCTGACTGGTCAGGAAAATGCTCTATAAGACCCTGTGAGTGGACAATGTCAAACCCCTCCGGATCCTCAAACGAGAAGATATCACACGACACATACTCAACATTACCTTGATCGATATCGAACCTCCTGCTGTATTTCCTTGCGGCTTCCAGAGCATATTTTGACTTGTCAATGAGAACGGCCTCCCCCCCGAACCTCTCGAGCATCCTGAAGGTCATTATCCCGGAACCACATCCGAGCTCGATTATCCTAGGGCCGTTGACCCGCATCCTGTCAAGAAAAATCTCATACCGCTTCCATCTCCAGTAATAGTCTGACTGGCCTGCGGGAAGAATGCCTGAAAGCATTGAAAGAAGCCCGTCATTATGCTCCCTTTTCCATAACCGGTCCCAGTGGTCCATAAGTATTAATATGACACAAACATTTATACATAAGTGGACTATCATGCTATCCAATAAAAGGGGACTGCTACTGTTTATGGTTTCGCTTTTCATAGTCCTTGTGTTTTTTTCCACTACCAGAAGCTTTGAATGGGACGAGGCACATCACGCCAATACTGCACTCTTCTTTTCCACTTTTGTCACTGACTGGATTCGGGAGCCGACTTTTTCAATCTCCTCGGTCCGGAATTATGCGATAGAATACCATTCGCACTACAAGTTCCTCACAGTTGCTGCCGCATACCCGCCTCTGAATATGATTCTTCTCACAATTACCTATCTGGTCTTCGGCGTGAATGTCCTGACCACGAGGCTCGTCTCAATATTCTGGGCGCTCGTCTTGGTCTTTTTCACCTACAGGCTTGCAAAGTTGTATTATGACAGGGATGGATTGTTCCCCCTTGCCTGCGCGGTTCTGGTGGCATTCAATCCCGTAATGTTCCTGCTCTTGGACTCCAATTATCCCGGAGCCGGGCTTACTGCGCTTGTAATCATGTCAACTTACTTTCTTGTAAAATTCATCCGGACCGAAAGGAAAAATCACCTTTATCTCTTCTCAATATCCCTCGCGCTTGGAATCCTGCAGAAGCCTACAATGCTGCTCATGACTGTGCCTTTTGCATATGCCATCCTCTACGGAAAGAACTTCAGGCTCCTCACTTCTGAAAAGATGCAGACACTGAAATCACTCATCCTGTTTTTTGTCTTTCTCTCACCCCTCATCATACAGCTGGGAATCCTTTACCATCTCGGAGTCACTGATATATTTTTCGACCACTGGATAAGGGACAATCCCGGCACCACACTGCTCTTTATACCCCATTTCACCAGCCTCCAGGCAGGCAATTTCATCCAGATAATGACCACCCTCTCCTTTCAGATATTCACGCCCCCTTTCATCCTAATCGGACTTTACTATTCCCTGAAAAGGAGAAGGGAAATCGACAGAATGTTTATCCTCTCACTCGTCGTATTCATCTACATATTCACAATCCAGCCCTTCAGCGCGGAAAGAAGATACCTTGCTCCGGTTCTGCCATTCCTTACAATAATCTGGGTTCATGGACTTTTCATGTTCCTTGACAAAATCCCTGGAAGGGGCATAATTGACAGGAGGACAGCGAAGATAATTACACTTTCAATAATAGCCATCATTTCTCTACTATCGGGAATCTCATACTCCTTTGAGAACAACTGTGTCAGGAATGACAATGTCGATGACGCCGCCCTGTTCGTAATCGGGAACACGACCAGCGAAACCACTGTTCTTACCTCCTTCGGTCAGCCGCAGGCATTTGATTTCGCCAGGTTCGATTCAGAGAGGAATATCTATGTGGCATACCTTCCAAGGGAGGAGGAGAACATCCCGTCAGCAGTCATGGGGAACTTCTCCTACTACGTGAGCAGCGACTTATGGAAGAAGTTCGGGGTCCGGATGCCCTTACCCGGATATGTCATAACCCATAGAGGGTTCATGAATATGTTCTTCGGGTATAATGATTCATATTTCCTGTCAAGACCCGACGAATTCGAACTCCTGAAAACCTTTGGGACAGAAGACCCAGTAAGCGTCTACAAGATTGTGCCATCATCTTGATACCTCGCTGAGCATCCTCTTCATCGAGTCCAGTATTATTCCTATCGTGAAGAACTGCACGCTCAGAAATATCAGCAGGGCCGAAAGAATGGCTGTGGGCATTCTTGTTATGCTCCCTGTGGTCAGCCACTCATCAACCACTACAAGGCCAAGAACAAGCCCCGCAAAGCCGAAAATCAGGGATAATAAAAAGAAAAAGAAGAACGGCCTGTAGTCCCTGAACATGGAAACCATGGTGTAGAATATCAGATAACCATCTCCAAGGGTGCCCAGCTTTGAGTGGCTTCCTTCAGGTCTTCTCCTGTAACTTACCGGAATCTCCACAATCCTGTATCCTGCCATAAGACTCTTTATAGTAAGCTCAGTCTCTATCTCAAATCCTTGGGAATTCAGATCCAGGGATTTGGCAACATCCCTTGTCATTGCCCTGTAACCTGAAAGCACATCTTTGAGTTTTTTTCCAAAGAATATGCTGAGTGTCCCTGATATTATCTTGTTTCCGAACCTATGCAGCCTTATCAGGGAGCCTTTTTCACTCTGCTTCCCTAACCTGTTCCCCACAACCATGTCAGCCTCTCCCCGCAGGACAGGTTTCAGGAGGGTATCTAGTGCCTCTGCGGGGTATGTGTCATCTCCGTCCACAAGCACATACACATCACTGTCTATATCCCTGAATATCTCCCTTATGGCAGAACCCTTGCCCCTGCTTTTCTGCACAATGACCCTTGCCCCTGCTTTCCTGGCAACCTCCCTTGTCTTGTCAGTTGAGCGGCCGTCATATACTATGACCTCGCTGACTTTACTGTTTTTCCTGAAATCCCTGACCACTTTTCCCACACTAAGTTCTTCATTAAGGGCGGGGATGATAACCGATATCTTCAGCATAATCACCTCTTTAATTGTACCCTCTTGTTTTTTTATTCTTTTACAGATAGTCTGTTCCCTGAAACAATCACAAGCGCCCCTATGAAACCGATTGATACATAACCCAGGAGAAGGATCATGAGAGAGAACGATATGGCAATCTCCTTGCTTAATGCAAAGAAAGAGAAAAACACTATCATGGCGGCGTCCCTTGTCCCTATTCCTGAAAAGGACACAGGAATGATGTCAAGCAGCCCAACAAGGGGAATGACCATGAGAAAGAACACATATGAAAGCTCCAACCCCATTCCCATGGCAATGAGATATGCCTGTAATATAGAGAGTAGATAATTCATAAACCCCAGTGCAATAACCATGAAAAGGTTGTTTCTCTTTTTCCTTATCTTCCTCATACCCTTGTAGAATTCCCTGAAAGTGAGCCCGATTTTTTCTTTGTGTTTCTCAGGAACAAATCTTCTGAATACAGGTTCGAAAAGAAATCTAATAAATCCTTCCTTGGTAAGGACAAAGACTGCTGCAATGAAAAGCACAAACATTATAAGCACCATGATTACCATGTTCATTTTTTGCGCAAATAGCGAGAGAAAACTCAGAATCCCAACTAAACCAAGAAAGAACAACACAAACACATCTACTAGTCTGTCTATTATAACAGTAGTCAGTGCCTTCCCCGTTGTAGTATGATTCTTGAGATAGCGCGCCCTGTACAGATCCCCTATTCTGGCAGGGGTGACCATGCTCACTGAAAAGCCCACAAGAAAGGCTTTCACAACACTGCTAAAGGGAAGCCCTGTTCCATAGCTCCGGATGAGAATGTTCCATTTGAACGATCTCATGAGCACTATTGGGATCACAATTATAACGCTTATTGACAGAAGGAAGGGGTTCATGTCAGATATAATGAGAAGTATCTCTTCCAGGTCCACGTTCATTATAATGTAAAGGAACACCACCAGACCAAGCAGGGGAAAAAATTTTGTTACCCTCTTTCTGATGCCTGACATAACAAAATACAATTGAATTTGTGAAATAAATAAAACATGCTTTTTGTCATTACTGCATATTTAACGGGAATTCAATGGTATGTCTGGTGGTAATAAATTTAATCAATTAACTGTTTGAGAGATTGTTCCCCATGAAAATAACGATCTGCTTTTTAAGTGAAATCTCATTAAAATCAATGTTTGGGTTATCTGAATTATATTGGAAGAACGATAAAATAATCACAAACTCTTGAACAGAATAAAACCTGACTTCATTGCGTGAAAAAACTCTCCGAAAGAGCGCACCGAGAACAGTTTTTTAATTATGAATTTTGGTCGAAAGTAAAAATCCTTGTAAGCAAAATCAGTGATCCTTTCCAGTTTATCAGGATCTATCCCTTCCAGTTTTACTATGCCCCTGCAACTTCCATCATAATCATCCCAGTTGTCTGAAAGAAGGAGACCTCTCTTTTTGAGGGAATTGTACCATTTTGTGCCAGGGTATGGGGTGGCAATTGCAAACTGTACATAATCAGGAGAAAGCTTCTTCACAAAATTCAGGGTCTCTTTAATGGTCTTTTCTGTTTCCCCCTCTAAGCCCAACATTACTGTGGCATGTATTTTCATACCATATTTTTTGGTAAGTCTGAATGCCTCTATTATCTGCTCTACCCTGATACCCTTTTCAGCCCGGTCCAGAATATCCTGGTTTGAAGATTCAAGGCCGTATTTTATCATATAGCATCCAGCGCTTTTCAGCTCTTTTAGCATATCCTCGTTTATTGTGTCACACCTGCTGAACACAGCCCAGTCCTTCTTTATCCCCCTCCTCTTTAGTTCCTCACAAATCCCAAAAACATGCCCTTTGTTTATTGTGAATGTCTCATCATCTATAAAGAACTCATTAACACCAAATTTCTTGACCAGCAACTCAATCTCGTCCACTACCAAGTTAGGCTCTCTAAGCCTTACAGTTCTGTTATACATCAATCTTGGGGCCACACAATAAGTGCAGCCAAAAGGACACCCCCTCATACTTCTTATAGCTATCCAAGGAAGATTTCTTGCAACAGGATCATAATATTTCCTTATAGGAAGTTGGTGGTATGCTGGAATTGGAAATTCATTGATGTCAGCAAGTTCTCTCCTCGTCGTGATCACAATTTTATTGCCCTCCCTGTAGGCTATACCCTTTACATTTTTTGCAGGCATTCTGCCCTTCATTGCTTCGTATAGTTCAGGAAGGGTGAACTCATACTCTCCGATGCACACAAAATCAACATTATAATCTTCAAGTGTCTCCTCAGGAAGAGCAGTGACATGCGTTCCCACGAAAACCACTTTTGCTCCTCTCCTCCTCAACTCCTCAGATAGCTCCGAATCACTGTTTATGCTGGTGGTAGAAACCTCCAGTACAACGACCTCTGGTCTGTTCTCCTCCACCCATGACAGAACCTCCCCCCAAGTCTTCCCTTCAGCAGCTGCGTCCATCACCCTGGTATTTATTCCCTTTTCCAGAAGCACAGAGGCTGCTGTTGCAAGGAATATAGGAGGAGCTGTTATACCTGATCTGTTCTTCTTTCCACCCCATCTGCTTGACCTCTGATGGAGTTCCTTTCCTGGCGGATTGAGTAGTAGCATCATGTTAAAACCTCAAGTACTTGAAAGCGCCCACGAAAAGGGCCACAGACCACACAATGTTTCTTACTTGAAGGATTCCTATTGATACTGGTACTGATCTAAGACCCTTGACCTTCCTTACTTCTCTGATTATAGGATGGAACAAGAAAGAGATGCTAATGAAAGCGACTGCAGCAAGCGACAGGAGCAATAAATTCCAAAAAAGAAGCCCCGAAATCAGCAGGGCAAAAAATGCAAGATTTAGCACTGGTTGTATCTTAAGTGTTGTAGGAAAGAAATCATCTCCAATCGATTCCTTCTTGCTCCAAAGAAAATTTCTCACGTAAGCAACACCGTTCCTGTAATTCCTTTTTATATACATCTTCAGGCTCTCCTCAGCATCATGGTAAACCACAACCTCGGGCTCATACACTATCTTGTATCCCTTCCTTCTAAGTCTATATCCAAATTCTGTGTCTTCCCCACCAACTTTTGTTCCTGTATTGAATCCACCTATGTCCATCCAAGCATCTTTCCTTATGACAGCGCATGGACATTCTATGCTGTTAGCCTCCTTTCCTCTATTTGCAAACCTTACAGCATATTCCTTTGACCTAACTGCTGAAACAATGTTGGTTATTTTATATTTTTTCTCCCCTGTCACTGCACCTACTTTAGGGTCCTTGAAATGTTTGACGGCCTTGGTTATCCACTCTGGATTAACTTCGCAATCATTATCAGTCGTAGCTATAAGCTCAGCATCTGTTCTTTCAGCAGCATAGTTCCTTGCAGATGAAACCCCCCCTCTCTCCTTTCTGAGAATCCTTATATCCCTTTTGAATTGCTCAAGCACCTTGCACGTATTATCTGTGCTGCCGTCATCAACCACTATTACCTCTTTGTATGGATAATGGGTTTTCAGTAATGAATCCACACATTTCCCAATCACCTTCTCTCCATTATATGTTCCCACAACAAGAGCCACCTTCATTACAATCTCCTGTAAGGTTTTACTAATTTCTGATCTGTCCTTTAAGTTTCTCATGAATCTCGGTAAAAACCTCTTTCAATCCAATTTCTATGTCCCATCCAGGATAGTGTGACTTTGCCTTATTTATATTGGATATCCACCATATGTGGTCAGCCTCCCTTTCAGGGGCATGTTGATATTTTATCTTCTTCCCTGTTATTTCTTCAATCAGATCAAAACTCTCCAGAAGAGATATGGAATTCCTTATCCCTCCCCCTACATTGTAAACCTCACCAGGCCTGGGCTTCTTTACAAACCTGTAAAAAAGCTCTGCCAGATCCCTTGTATGTATGACATCCCTTACTTGATACCCACCATAACCAAAAACCTTCAGTATCTTTCCTGTCAGGGCTGTTTTAATGAAATATGGTTCCCAGTTATGCATCTCCACCGCCTTTGCAGCCGCCCCTGTTATGCATCCCATCCTAAAAATCCCTGTTTTGAGTCCATAAAGGTATGCATACTCCTGTGAATACAGATCAGCCGCCACTTTTGATACTCCAAATGGCGTGTGCATGTTCCTATCAATGGGAAGTGATTCATCAAACCCGTCCTTAAGGGCCGGACTAACAGGCACAAACCTTTTCCCTTCTTTTTTGTAGGCAAAATGATTTGGCATCTCTCCATAGACCTTGTTGGTAGAGCAGAACACAAACGGTATTTCCTTGTTGTGTTGTCTGACCATTTCCAGTAAATGCAGTGTTCCCCACGCATTTATCTGAAAGTCCTTAAGTGGAATTTCAATTGATTTTGGATGCGAAGGCTGTGCAGCCGTATGTATCACAGCGTCTGACTTCTTTATCAGGTCAGCAACTTTCTCGTCTCTAATATCAATCTCATGGTGCTCCACTCCATAATCGTTTAGAGTGGCCTCTATATTGGACCTGGTGTTGCCTTCCTCACCGAAAAGTGCACCTCTCGTGTAGTTATCTATGCTAACCACTTCCCAACCCCTTTCAGAAAATACTTTACAGCACTCTGTTCCTACAAGACCAGCACCACCAGTCACCAAAACCCTCATTAAAACACCGTAATCATATTGAATGGAATAATTTATATGTTTATTTTGTTCATCTGAAAAAACTCTTCCTTATTCTCTCGCTTTCCTCAAAAATATCCTTTGCCTCCTCACTTTCACCCCATTCTATAAGTTTCCTAAGACCTTCCTTTATTCTGAACTTAGGAGAGAAACCAACCTCCTTTTCTGTTTTTGTCATATCTGCAAAATCGTGTCTATTATCCCCTACTCTGAATTCTCCTGTGAGTTTGGGCTCCAGTTCAGAGCCAGTCTCCTCAAGGAGTATCCTGGCAATGTCGTTCACGCTGGTGGGTTTACCTGTTCCTAGGTTATATACACCCACGACATCATGGTCAAGAATCCTTGTCAGGAAAGAAACCACATCATCCACGAAAATATAATCCCTTAGCTGTTTGCCATCCTCAAAAATTACTGGAGGTTTCTTGTTCTTTATTCTGCTAAGGAATATTGAGCATACCCCACTGTACGGGTTGCTCAGACTCTGCCCTGGGCCGTATATGCTGAATCCCCTGAAGACAAGTGTAGGTATATTCAGAGCGTGACCAAAATTCAGGGCAATATTCTCGGTATCATATTTGGAAAGGGCATAAATTGATATAGGATTGACTGGTTTATCCTCCTTTGTTCCTATAGGTTCAGCCCTTTCTCCACAATCAGGGCAGCACATCTCCCAGTCTCCATTTTCGAGCTGCTCCTTTGGTCTGAGACCAGGATAGAAAATTCCACATTTTCTGCATTTATATGTTCCCTCTCCGTATATTGTCTTTGAGCCGGGAACGATTATTTTTTTGATGTTCCCTCTCAATTTGGAATTGTTCAGCAGAATTTCATACAGATTTGCTGTTCCGACGGTGTTTACCTCGAGAAAATGCACAGGTCTGTGCATGCTCTGGCTTATTCCCACAGCAGCCCCCAGATGATAAACAACCTCCATTCCATCCAATGCCTTTGACCAGTCCTGAGGATTCCTTACATCACCCCTAATAAATTCAGCTTCCTTGCTAAGTGTTTTTAGTTCTCTACTTTGGTGTGTTTGGGGATCAAGATTATCCAGAATTCTTACGTGGTGTCCATTACCAACAAGTCTATCTACAAGATGCGACCCGATAAAACCAGCTCCCCCTGTCACTAGGATTTTCATGGTTATATATTTCGATACTATTTTTAAAGCTTATTTTATAATGCTCAGGAAAATCTGTATGCACTGCTAACCGAATCTGTTGTTCGAGAGGTAAACTTGACCAACAAACTACTGGATTTATCTGATTTACATAAAACCATATGTTTTTTGTTTCGCTATAATGAATGAACAATTTTTATCCTTTTCCCATATTATTATGATATGCTATTTAAGAAAATGTTTCTTGAAATCAGGAAGAAAAAGACCATCATAATCTTTGCGTTTCTCTATTCCATCCTGATATTTTCGCTTTCTCCCATAAATCTTCCTATTTCGGACAGTGCAGGATATGCTGACATAGGGAAAAATTTGATAAAGGAAGGGTGTTTCTGTTCCAATTCAGAACTCCAGATATTCAGAGCTCCATTGTATCCTTTAATGATAGCATTTTTCATGCTCATTTCAGGCGAGATGTTCATGAAGCTCCTCCCTTCGGTTGTATCATTCTTTCTTATAGTGGTGAGTTTTTGTTTTTCCCTTAAAATAACCGGAAGTAGAAAAACCGCGCTTCTGACATCTGTTCTTTTTGCTTTCCTTCCGCTTGTTTTTTACAACTCCATGCAAATCCTTTCAGACATACTCTTTACACTATTCACTATAACAGCATTTTGGATGTATGTTAGATTCTTGGAAGATTCCAGCAACAGGAATCTTGTTCCCTGGTCGATATTCACCGCATTTGCCTTTTTCACCAGATTCACCGCAGTTCTCCTAATCCCAGTGTTCTTTTTCCATTTCATCTTTGCAAAAAATCAGGGACCGGGAAGGGTTCGCATGAAAAAATTCCTGTCATTTCTCTTGATAATACTTATTATACTCACACCATGGATCTTCTGGAGAGCTTCGGTGGGTCCCATGAACGAGGCTGTGGTTTTGGAGTCCAGATTCACCAATACATTTGAAGGCTTCATCAGGCTTGAAATGATCGCCCTTGAGAACGGTAAACCACTCAACGCAAACAACATCGCTTTTGAGGCCGTTGTCCCGGTGCAGGTAATCAATACAGCTAGAATTGCTTTGATGTTGCTGATTTTCCTCACACCGTTTGTTTCGATTTTTTTTGTTTACGTTGCTTACATGTTCCTCAGAAAGGATAGGGACAGAGGGTCTTGTGAGTTTCTCCTGTTCGTCTGGGTGTTTACCTTCCTGCTTTTTCATACCATGTTTCCGTATTCCGTGGATTCCAGATATCTCCTCCCGATAGCATTGCCCCTTACCATTCTTTTCGCAGACCGTGTTTCAGGAATTGAAAACCAAAAACTGTTCGCCCTGTTCATTACCGCACAACTGATAATCAGCTTCTCCATAATATATGTGGATTCACAAAGCAGATGGACCAGGATTCAAACCGAAGTTTTCCAAAACGCAGGGTTTTGGTTAAGAGATAACACCCCCCTTAATTCCACAGTTTTCTCTCTGGGTGCTCCAGTAATAACTTATTATTCGGAAAGGCTTGATGTTGGGGCAAAAAACAATCCTGATTATGTGATAGAATCAAACTTTGTCCCATCAATGGGAATTGAAAACTTTATGAATCAGACAGACCAGAGATTTTTCTTGGTCAAGGAGTTCTCAGACAAACAATACTATGTAAAAATATACCGTAAAGCGTAGTTTTATATTGCTTTACTGGTTTACTATATCAATGATAATATGAGGGTTATTGTAGCGAATCCCCCATGGAAGATTGGAGATTTGTATGGAGTAAGGGCCAACAGCAGATGGCCCCATATGAGAAGGGACAAAGTCCTTCCCCTTCCCATATGGCATGCAATTGCGGCTGCTGTCCTTGAAGAAGGTGGTGTAGAGGTCAAGGCCATTGATGCTGTTGAGAGAGATATGAGTATTGAGAAATTTGTAGATGTAGTTAAGGGATTCGAACCTGATATAGTTTTCATGGAGACAGCTGCTGTATCCTATAAAATTGACAAGGAAACCGCAGCAGCTGTGAAGAATTCTCTTGACACGGTTCTGGTTTTTTTCGGGCCCCACTCTACAGCATTTGGTGAACAGATAATGAAGGACTGCAGAGAGATTGACATAGCTGTCCAGGGTGAGTATGATTATACATTCCTTGACATAGCCAACAATCTGAAAGACCTGAATAAGGTGAAAGGTATAATTTACAGGAAGGAAGGCGATCTTATTACGACACCACCAAGACCCCTAGTCGATAATCTTGATGAGCTCCCCCTGCCTGCCAGGCATCTCTATCCTAAACATGCTTACCAGGAACCCCTTTACAAAAGGCCCTGCTATATAACCTATACAAGCAGAGGTTGTCCTTATGGTTGTTCTTTCTGTCTATGGCCAGCCACCATACATGGTACAAGGTTCAGGTACAGGAGTGCCAAGAACGTTGTGGATGAAATGGAATACCTTATGAATAATTGCGGAGCCAGAAGCATAAATATAGATGATGACACTCTCACAGTAAATAAGAGAAGGGTTTTTGAGATATGTGATGAAATCAAAAGAAGAGGATTGGATATAACATGGTATTGTTTCTCAAGCACTAACATAGATGACCCTGAACTTTACAAAAGAATGGCCGAGGCAGGCTGTGAAATAGTAAAGTTCGGTGTTGAGTCCTCAAGCAATGCGGCCTTGGAGAACGTGGAAAAGAAGCTAACTGTTGAGCAGGTCAGGAAGGGTTTCAGGATTGCTGAAAAAGCCGGGTTAAAGACAATGGGTTCCTTCATATTTGGCCTTCCTGGTGAAACAAAGGAAGATGTCATAAGAACGATTGAACTCTCCAAGGAACTGAATCCCTATTTTGTCCAGTACTCCTTCATGGTCCCTATTCCGGGCACAAGGCTGTATAAGGAAGGCAGAGAGAAGGGCTGGTTCAGGGACAATGACCTGGATTTTTACGCAGGGAGCCAGAGACCTGTGATGGTGCCTAAAGGAGCAACAAAGGAAGAGATTTCATGCCTTGTTCATGATGCCTATAAGCAGTTCTATATCAGACCAAGGTATATGCTCAAGGTGGTAAAATCCGTGAGAAGCCTGGATGATATTGACAGGATAGTCAGGGGATTCTACTCAATAGTAAAGCGATTTGGTATCTGAGGTGATAGAATCAGGATTTTACTGGTTAGTGAGGATTCCGTACCGGCCTCGCATAAAGTGAGTAGAGCTGACAAAATAGCCTTGCACCTTCTTGGAAAAGGGCATGATATTACTGTTTTGTGTCCAATGCCCTCCATTCCAGAGGACATAAACAGGCCTGAATACAGCGAGATGGATATAATCTATATGCCGAAACTTAAACAAGCCAACATTCGGGACAGAATAAGATCCATGAGAATGCTGAACATGGAGTTGAGGAGAGTTCTGGAAAGAAAAAGATTTGATCTGATAAGACCCATCACTCTGGTTCCGGGTTATGTTTCAGTCAGACAGAACAAGAGATATCAATATCCTGTTATGACCAGCCTTACTGATTTCTACTCAGATCTCTATCAGCAGTTTGACATGCCCCTGAAAAGACTGGTGGTGAGGCACATCAGAAGAATGGAGACAGAAATAATGAGAAAAACAGACATTCTTATCTGTGATTCTCCTTCCCAGCGAGACGAGTGGTCCAAGTCAGGGCTTGACAGTAGAAAGGGAATCGCTCTACCTCATGGAATAGACTCCAGGCTTTTCTGTTACAAGAAAAGGTCAACAGAGACCATCAAGAAATATGGTATCGGGGAATCAAATGTTCTCATGTTTCACGGTGATATAAGCAGGGTTGATGGCCTTGAGGATCTTGTGGATGCTGCTGATATAATGATTAAAAAGGGTAGGAACATAAAGGTGATGATAGTGGGTGAAATCTCAAAATACGCCCTGGAGCTACAGGGAAGGATAAAAAGAAAAGGTCTGACTGAAAGGTTTATCTTCACAGACCGCATTCCCCACTTCCAAATTCCGAAATACCTTTCTTTAGCCGATATCTATGTCGCCCCTTTCAGAATATCAAGAACATCCAACACCAATATAACACACAAGATACTTGAATATCTTGTAATGGGCAGGCCCGCCGTGGCAACCAGAACGTTGGGTATGCAGCAAATGCTAGGGGAAGCAATCGCCTACATAGAACCCAATTCTCCACTAATGCTGTGCAAAAGAATAACTGAAATCCTTGATAACCCGGAGATTTTCAGGAAAAGGCAGATTATTATGGGAAACTTGTCCAGAATATATGAGTGGAGAAATATAATCGATCATGAGGAGAAGATAATGAAGGCTCTTGTTGAGGACAGGAGTCAGGACTTCAGAAGGTTTGATTTCCAGCTTACGTACAAAATCAACTGATATGAATTTTAACACAACTGCTAATTATCAATGCATGAAACTGTCCAGCAGGGTTGCCAAGAGACTCAACATATTCTTCCTATCTTTTAGTATACTGCTGATTCTTTTCCTTGTTCTGTTGATAGGTTATGAAAAAATTTACAGCGCTGTGATATCAGCAGATTCACTGCTCCTAGTAATGTCACTCCCCTTTATCGGAATGGCCTTTCTTGTTAGAATATTAAAGACATGGCTTTTCTTTCGCAGATTCGATATTTATACTTCTGTCAAGAAGGCCGGAGCCTTTGTATTTGCCGTGAACATGTTGGGCTCTGTTAGTCCCTTCAGGTCAGGAGAGATTACAGCAAGCCTCTCAGTCTCTAAACCCAAGAGAAAGAAAACACTTAGTGTGATAATAATAGACAGGTTCCTAGAGATGATGGCCTCTCTTGCACTTATTCTCATTTCCTCTCTCTTCGTCCAGCAGTCTCTGGTAAGCAATTACAGAGTCTTTATTCTGATTGGAATCCTGGCCGCAATCTTCATCGCAATCCTCATTTTCGGTGAGAGGTTCTGGGAGTTCAGAAGGCATTTAAAATCCCTAACCCCCGGATTCCTTTCCCTGGCTTTTACTCTTGCTGTTATTGCAACTCTTTTTGAGTCAGCCTATCTGCTTTTCATTTTCAGGGCTTTTTCGATAGAGGTGACATTTATTTTCGCTGTTTTCCTTCAGCAGACCGCGAATGCGATTGCTGTTCTGGCCAGCCTTCCCGGAGGCCTAGGTTCCAGAGAGGCCTACCTCATGACTGTTCTCTCGGGAATGGGGTTTCTCCCATCAGCAGCCATATCTTCTGAATTCATATACAAGGCCATCTCCTGGATTATATTCCTCCCTTTAGGAGCACACTCTTTGTTTTACTTGGAGAAAGAAAAAATCAAACAGGCTCGAAACCGATCATCTCATCAAGAACATGTGCCCTGCTTCTGAGAAGGTCAATAGTCTTTTCAATGCATTCCCTTATTTCTGAATGAAGCTCCCTTGTTGAAGCAGTAACAAGGCAGGTCTGGTTATCAGGGCTGGTGCCGGTGAGTTTCATATCGTCCAGCGGATTGTTGTGACTATCAGTGAATGGCATACCAACCTCATTTGCCATCAGATATCCAGGAGCAATATCATATGGAAAAATCCCCTTCAGATTGCCTCCGCCTTCTTTAAATAAAGAATTCCACCGGTCTGTGACCGGTGGTGGGTATGGGCTTGGCCCATCCCAAAAAGTGAATAAATGCTGAAAGCCGAACAATCTAAAGTGCGAATGAACAACATTTAAATGCCTTTCCCTTCCAGAACTAATTAATTCCCCTGAAGCCAATATTCTACTATGAAAGGCGTCACCCTGATTTCAGCTGTCCTGTTCATAGCAATTACCATCACGGCCATTGCGCTTATATACAGTTCAGGCATGCCTGTTGTAAAGCGTCTGGGCACAGTAGCTGTTGTTGAGCAGATGAAGGACGTGTTCCAGGGCATTGATTCCACTGTCAGGGAGGTAGCGGCCGGGAGCAATGGCTCAAGAAGAAAGCTCTACCTCAGTCTGGACCCCGGAAAGTTTGTGGTGAACTCCACCTCTGATGAGATATACTGGGAACTGGAAACAGATGCCCGGATAATTTCCCCCAGATCATACCAAACATATGGAAATCTCATGTTCGGTTCCAATCTGGGAACAAAGACATACAAATCCTCGTACAATTCAATCCCTTCTTATGCCATGGAAAATGAGCACCTCCTTGCCCATTTCCGTCAGATAGGCAATCCTTCCAGTCCCCGGACCTACCAGACCAGTGACATTCTCCTTGGGATTTACAACAAGGACATTGGCCAGTGGATGGACCTGGGCGGACTGGAAATTCTAATAGACGAGAACCCGGCCTCTTCCCAGGGAACAGGCTATACATCACTGGAGAAGGAATCAGACAACCTGGCATATGGGATGGTGAGCGCCTACATGGAATCCCCCTGTATCAACTACACTGTCTACTTCACACTTGATACAGGCGCTGATTTCCTGGCAATAGATGCAGAGGAGGTTAAATGAAAGCAATCTCACCCCTGATAGGAGCCATAGTCCTGATAGGCGTGAGCATTACAGTGGCCGCCATGGTAGCGCCCATGGTATTCCGCATGGCCTCTAATCCTGACCAGGGGAAGGCAGACAAAGCAATATTCTGCCGCAACCTTGGTTATGACTTTGACTCATCCTACTGGGATTACGGTATCAGGCACGACTTCTCCGGCTCCAGCGACTGGCTCGAGGCCAGAATAAGCAACACAGGAACAGTGAATGCTTATGATTTCCTCTTTGAATTCAGGATCGAAACACCCTCAGGAGATGTATCAAAATTCTTCGAGCCCACCGAGGACACGCAGAGAACGCTTTCCAGCCCCCTGAGGCCCGGCAGGCAGGCCACGATAAAGGCCAACATAACCGAGGACATAACAGGCAACCTGAAAGAGGTCAGAGTACTGAACAGGCCCTGCATGGACAGGTACGCCTCTGCGCTTTTGCCGCAGATTTAAGTCATGCAAACAAAATATAAAGTGATTGGAATGGCCGATAAAAACACAAAAGGCAGAAAGAAAAAAAGAGGTCCGAAAACCCTTTCCGGCGAGCAGAGAGAGATAAAAAAACTCTCTGAAAAGATAGACTCCCTTTCCTCTGAACTCAGGGAACTCAGGAAATCCGTTGTGCCCCGCGAAAAAATAAAAGAGACGGAAAATGACCTTTACAAAGAAATCCGCTCCCTGAAAAACAACCTCAAGGACGCCCTGAAGCAAATTTCAGACAACAGGGAAAGTGCTGAAAACAGCGCAGCGTCCCTGAAGAAAGACATCAGCGAACTCAGAAAACTTGAGGAACATGTAAAGAAGGTGGATGTTATTGGCGTAAGAAGGGATATAGAGAGCCTGCTTGCTAGGCACAAGTGGCTGGAAAGCAGGGTTGACAGCATTGACCTCGACGGGCTTATTGAAAAGATATCCGAACTCGAAAACATAATAATAACAATCAAGGCCAACACGCCTTTGATCATAGAGTGATAACATGAACTGGACAATAATATCATTCATAGCAGGGCTTGTAATAGGGTACATAGCGGGCCTGTACATACCGATACCATTGCCAGGATGACATCCTTATGTATCCGGTTCAGGGGCTGACATCCTGCCACATGATATGACTCTTTCCTGTTTCTGCAGACCTGAGGACCCTTCTTCCAAATTCCTCAATTTCCTTTCTTGAGACATGCCTGCCTCCAAGGCCCATTATGTAATCAGATACAGGAATGTTTCTCCCCTGAAGGCATGCCTTAATCTCAGGATACACAATCCCTCCGTATCCAGGAGAGAGATTCTGGTCCAGGACCCCCACAGCCTTCATCCCTGAAAGGTGAGTTCTGATACTGTCCTCAGGAAATGGCCTGTAAACCCTTATCCTGAGCAGGCCTATTTTGTAATCCTGCTCTCTCAGGCTTTTTACAGCAGCCCTGGCGATTGTGGAATTTGCGCCCATTGAAACAAGCGCTGCTTTCGCTCCCTTCATCATGAAGGGCTCCACAAGACTGTACCTCCTACCAAACGCCCTGGCCCAGTCCTTCTGGACCTGCTCTATCACCTTCAGGGCGTTTCTGTGTGCCATGTACACCTGGCTCCTGAAATAAGGATATTCCCTCATCACGCCCACCCCAAGGGCCATGGGCTTTTTGGGGTCAAGCAGAAATTTCGGCCTGTATTTCGGAAGGAATCTCCTGACCTTGGTCTCGGAAGGAATCTCCACAGGCTCCCTCGTATATGAGAGTATGAACCCTTCCATGTTCACCATTGCAGGCAGGAGCACGTCAGGATGCTCGCACACCTTGTAGGCCTGTATCACGGTGTCCAGTATCTCCTGATTCCTCTCGCACATGAATATAATCCAGCCGGCATCCCTGTTGTCAAGAACCCCGTTGTGGTCCGGCCACAGGGTGATGGGGGCCGAAAGTCCGCGGGACACATTTATCATAACCAGGGGAACCCTCATTCCCGAAGCCACGTAAATCATCTCGTGCATCAGGAGGAGTCCCTGCGAGGATGTCCCTGTGAACGTTCTCGCTCCTGTGGCAGCAGATGCTATTGCAGCAGACAGGACAGAATGCTCGCTCTCAACAGGAACGAATTCCCCCATCCACTTCCCCTCGGACTTCCATCTGGCAAGGGTTTCTATCAGCTCGGTCTGGGGGGTCACAGGAAAATTGGGAACCACCTGCGTACCTGCAAGCCTGGCCCCCCATGCCGCTGATGCATTGCCGTCAAGAAGGGTTTTCATACTATATCTTTTGCTCCTGGGATTAAAAAACATCTGAATAAAAATCTATCTAACAATTATAATGTATGGGATTCCTGGATTTTCTGAGAAAAACAGGCAAGAAGAAAGAGCCCGCCCCGGAGCCCGCAGAGACAGTGAAGCTGCCCGAGTCAGAGGTCTTGCCATGGTTTTCAAAAACACATTCAAAGGAAATATCAAAGGCCAAGGCGGACGCCATAAAGCTCATCAGAGAAATTGGTTCTGACCTGTCCGGGATAAGCTCTTCTCTTGAGGACATGAGCAGGGCCAGATTCAGCGGCGAGGAAAGGGTTCATTCAGCAGCCAACATGGTGAAGGAGCTTGTGGTGAAAAGAGGTCAGTCATCCCTGAACTCGGTTATATCATCCCTACCCGAAGCAGATTATTCCTCAATGAGCAGGTTCAGTGAGGAGGCCGGGAGAATGCTCGAAGACATCTCCGGGCTCACACCCAAGCAGACCTATCTTCTCAACACATACTTCCCCCGGCAGGCCCGTTCTTTTGCAGACAGCATAAAGGCAGCCTCCAGCAGGATCGAGGAGATGAAGGATTTTCTGGGCAACCGGGCCAGAATAATGGCAGCTGAAAAAGAGCTGGCCTCCCTTCTGGATAAGCGTTCAGAGCTTTCCGAGAGCATGAAATCCCTTGAGAAACGCAAAAAGCAGTTCTTGGAAAGAATAGAGTCACTGAAAAGGAATGAGGAATCCCTTGAGAGGGAGATGAACGGGCTTCTCAAGAGCGACGAATATCTTCAGGTCACAGAGCTTGAAAAAAAATCAAAGGTCCTTGGCCTTGAGATGGAGAACCTGAGAAAGGACATTCTGAACCATCTCCTTCCGCTTGAAAAACCCCTGAAGAAGTTCGAATATTATGCGGGCAAAGGGCACCCTCTTTCACCGGAACAGGAGAAGCTGCTTGAAAAGCTTATAATAAATCCATTCGAGGCCGTATTGAGGAGTGACGAGCTGGCTGTTCAGGAGCTGATTTTCCTCATGGAAAAAGCCATAGATGAGGGAAAGATAAGCGTCAAGTCAGGCGAGAAGCACAGGATAAAGGTTGCATACGAAAGCCTGGATTCTGACATACCTGATTCCAAGAAGAAGTATCTTTCCCTGGAGATGGAAGCCCGGGCAGTAAAATATAGGATTAAAAAGCACTCAGGCACGCATGACAAGATGGAGGCCATAAAAAGCCTTATGGAAAACAACAGGCAGAAAATGGACAGCCTGCACATAAGCGTAAAGAAACTGCTGAAGGAGAGGGAGGCACTTCAGGGGCAGATGGAGGAGAACACCAGGAAGATAGAGAGCATTATTCTTGAAAGCACGAACAAAAGAGTTGTGCTGGCATAAGTCTGCTCCAGAGCAAATGCCGCTAAACAAAGCGAATAAGCATTTAAATATCTTGCGACAAAGAGGTAACATGGTCAGGGCAAGCAAGGGTTTCAGGTCAGGCACCCGAAGGAAACTGAGCAAGAACTTTCGGAACAAATTCAAACCCTCTGATTACCTCAGGGAGTTTCTTCCGGAGCAGAAAATCATTGTGAATCAGAACCCCGCATCCCAGAAGGGTATGCCCCACATAAGGTACAAAGGGAAAACAGGCACAGTTCTTGAGAAAAGGGGAGAGTCTTACCTGATATCCCTGAAAGCAGGAAACAAGAAGATTAAGGTAATAGCAAGGCCCGAGCATTTAAAGCCCGCCAGCAAATAATAAGGTGACCAGCATGAAAGTGCATGAAGAGAAATTCATTTCCTGGGCAGAGGCCAGGAAGATACTGGAGAAAAAGGAAAAAGAAAAAGAGCTTGGATACGAGCAGAAAAACGCTCTGGAACATCTGAGGAAATTCTCCAAACTGAGCGAGAAGAAGACCAATGAGATGGCTGACGAGCTCCGCAAGATAGGCAAGCTGAGCGAGAAGCAGATAATGGCAATAGTGAACCTGCTCCCTGAGGATATGGATGACATAAGAGTCCTGTTCGCGCACGAAATTGCCAACCTTTCCGAAGATGACAAGAAAAAGATAATAAGCACAGTAAAGAAATTCAGCTAAAGGTTATAAATCCGGATTCCAATTCTATTTATCTATTGGTCTGAGGGGGGTCGCATGAGAGAAGAAAGGCACGGCAAGACAATAAAGAAGGATGAATGGGCCATTGTCCTTGATTTTCTTTCTCATGGCCATTATGGAATGGACCGCTCCCAGCCCGTGGCTCATGTCATTGGAGACAGGTTCTTTTCCCTCCTCGAGGTCATAATCAGGGATGATGTGAACCTCAAAACCGGGGAAAGGGTTTATATAGGAGACGGGAAAAGGGACGCTGTGAAATATATAAGGGGGAGGCTTGAACTAAAAGATCTCACCGTCCATGCCAGGGACGAACTCCAGCAGGTGCTGGAGAGGATTGTCACGGAAAAGCCCAATGGTTTTCTGGAATTCTTCAACAAGGCCGGCCACATAACAACCAGAATGCATCAGCTCGAACTGCTCCCCGGAATAGGGAAGCGCCATCTCTGGGCAATTCTTGACGAAAGGAAGAACAAGCCGTTTGAATCTTTTGAGGATCTCAAGAAAAGGGTTCCTCTTCTGCCTGATCCTGAGAAGATGATAATAAGAAGAATACTCGATGAACTTGCTGACAAGGACAAATACAGGATATTTGTCCCCAGAATGGAGAAGTCAAGAGACATATCCAAAAGAAAGGGGTTTTAAGGTAAAATGCTTGTAAAGGAGATAATGGTAAGGGACGTGAAGACAACGGGGCTTGACTCCACAATCCAGGAGGCAGCGCAGCTTATGTCCGAGCACAGCATAGGCTGCCTGATCGTGGTTGAAAATGATAAGCTGGAAGGCATAATAACAGAAAGGGATATTGTCAGGAGGGTGGTGTCTGAAAACAGGATCCCTTCTGAAACAAAGGTCAGAACTGCCATGTCGCAAGAAGTGGTCCTGATAAGACCTGACGCCACCGTGGAGGAGGCGGCCGAAGCCATGACCGCCCATAAGGTTAAGAAACTCCCTGTGGTTGAGAATAACCAGCTTGTTGGAATCGTAACCACAGCGGACGTGACAGCATCCCAGCCCAAACTGGTCGAGCAGCTTTCTGCCATATTTCTTATTCCAAAGAAAAAGAAGCTCATGGGTGGCTAGCGCTTTTGCATTCTTCATAATAGTGGATGCAAACAGGAAACAGCTGAATGGGCCCGGAGGGATTTTCATGCAGCCCTTTTCAAGGCCGCCACCACCCAGGAGAAAGAAGGTGATGGACACCTTCCAGCCCAGACCGGCTGCGGAGCGAAAACCCCCTGCAAAGCGGGTCTTCACACTTGCTTGCTTTAGGACGTTTACCCTGTCCTAAAGGGTCGTGCAGCAGCGGTCTTTCCGTACACGCTTTAGGACGTTTACCCTGTCCTAAAGGGTCGTGCAGCAGCGGTCTTTCCGTACACGCTTTAGGACGTTTACCCTGTCCTAAAGGGTGTTTTTGAACCCTCGACCTCCCGCTTGCCCAGAAGCGCGCTGTGCCAAAGCGCAGCGGTCATATAAGACGGGCGCTCTGGACCAGGCTAAGCTACGGGCCCACAACGTTGTTTATCTTATTCAGTTTGCTTTATATTCTTTTTAGCATGGCATAACACCAAAAAAAACAGGGGCTGGAAAAGCTTTATAAACATAATTGGCATATATTAGGCCATCATATTTGCATATATAGCCAAAGGCTGTTTTAAATAATGAGGTGATGTGAATGACAAATGCAGGACTTGTTAATGTCGGGGGCCAACCGGTTTTGATACTTCCGGAAGGAACCCTGAGAAACAGGGGCAAGGATGCCCAGAAGAACAACATAGCTGCTGCAAGGGCAGTGGCTGATGCAGTCAGGACCACGCTCGGTCCAAAGGGAATGGACAAGATGCTTGTTGATTCCCTGGGCGATGTGGTGATAACCAATGACGGCGCAACCATACTTGACGAGATGCAGCTGGAGCATCCTGCTGCAAAGATGATGGTAGAGGTTGCAAAGACCCAGGACAAATCAGTAGGCGACGGGACAACAACAGCTGTTATCATTGCAGGGGAACTTCTCAAGAAGGCAGAAACCCTTCTTGACCAGGACATACATCCTACAGTGATAACCAAGGGATTCAGAATGGCAAAAAAGAAAGCACTTGAAATTATGGAGAAGATGTCCGAGAGTGTCTCAGTTCAGGACGAAAAAATGCTGAAGCAGATAGCAGAAACCGCCATGACAGGGAAATCTGCTGAAAAAGCATCAGATGAGCTGGCAGCAATAGCGGTCCAGGCCATAAAGAAGATAGCAGAGGTGAGCGGCGACAGGGTTGAAATAGATACAGACAACATAAAGCTTGAGAAAAAAGAAGGAGGGTCTATTAACAACACGCAGCTCATAAATGGAATTCTTGTTGACAAAGAGGTTGTTCACTCAGGAATGCCAAAGAGGCTGGAGAAGGTGCAGATAGCACTTGTAGATTCCGCCCTTGAGGTAAAGGAGCTTGAGGGAGATGCCAAAATAAACATAGATTCCCCTGACAAGCTTCAGCTGTTCCTTGATCAGCAGGAGAACATGCTCAAGGACATGGTAAATACCATTGTCAATTCCGGAGCAAACGCGGTCTTCTGCCAGAAGGGAATAGACGATACAGCCCAGCACTATCTGGCAAAACAGGGCATAATGGCCGCCAGAAGGGTGAAGAAATCCGACATGGAGGCGCTTGCGAGAGCAACCGGAGCAAAGATAGTGACAAACCTCAAGGAACTCTCAAAATCAGACCTGGGGTATGCAGGTCTTGTGGTTGAGAGAAAGGTTGCCGGAGACCAGATGATTTTTGTTGAGGAATGCAGGCAACCCAAAGCAGTCACCATTCTGATAAGAGGCGGCACTGAGCATGTGGTTGACGAGGTTCAGAGAGCAATGGAGGATGCAATAAAAGGCATCGCATCTGCTCTGGAACTTGGCAAGATAGTGCCTGGAGGAGGCGCGCCCGAGATGGAGACAGCAAGGCAGCTCAGGAAGTATGCCGACTCCTTCGAGGGAAGGGAACAGCTGGCTGTGGCTGCTTTCGCAGAGGCCATGGAATCCATTCCCAGGAGCCTTGCAGAGAACGCCGGGATGGACACAATAGACAAGCTTGCAAACATGAGGTCCATTCATGACAAGAACCGGATATTCATGGGCCTGAACGTGTTCACTGGCAACATTGACAACATGCTGAAGGCAGGAGTGATAGAGCCGCTGAAGATAAAGCTCCAGGCCGTCCAGAGCGCTGGAGAGGCCACTGAGATGATACTCAGGATAGATGATGTAATATCAGCAAGCGGTTCAAAGGACTCTGGAGCAGGTTCCCAGGGACCGCCTGGAATGGGCGGCATGCCCGGCGGCGGAATGGGCGAATATTGAGAACATTAATAACCTTGATAACCCAGCATAACCATCCCCGGTGATCAGCAAGCAGCAGACGGCGGCTCGGTTTGTGTTTACAGTGAGCCGCTGTTTTTCATTTTTTATGTTTCTTGTGATAAAATGTTAAACTGTAGTAGTTTTTTTATCACATCATCATAATGCAGCTCTTCCTTTCTATCATCCGGTCCTGTAATATCCACTGATAACATTTTACCGGCTTTAGAGACGGTCACCTTCGCGTACCTGCCATCCCTGCGGGTCAATTCTATCGGCTCTTCGTCAAAAAAGAATCCCCATGGGTTTGGGATCTCAACATACCATCCATTGCTTTTTATTTCTCCGCTTTTTTTCCTGATTGTGTCGTAAAGTTTCACACTGTCTCCAACTTCCAGAACACTCATTAGAACCACCGGTGGTTACATCTTCCTTTCCTCTTCCTCTTCCCTGACCTTTTCCTCAACCTCTTCCTTTATTCCGAGCGTTTCAACCATTTCTTTGTAGCGATTCCTGATTGTGACCTCTGTAACCCCTATTGCATCAGCCACTTCCCTCTGGGTCTTTTTTTCACCCTCGAGGACGGCTGCTATATAAAGAGCAGCAGCAGCAACCCCTATCGGGCCTTTCCCTGAGATTATGTCCTGATTGCCCGCCTCGTCAAGGATATCAACAGCCCTTACCTGAACCCTTTCCGAAAGATTCAGAAGACTTCCGAACCTGGGAACATAGTCCTGCGCTTTTGCAGGCAGAATCCTGATCCTGAGTTTTCTCGCTATATACCTGTAGGTTTTGCCTATGTCTCTTCTGTTTATACCGGATGCCTTTGATATCTCCTCAAGCGTTCGGGGGGCCCCTTCCTCGCGGCATGTGGTGTAAAGAAGAGCAGCTATAATGGATTCAGTAGACCTTCCTCTTACAAGACCCTTGTTAACAGCCTGCTGGTAGAGTTTGGCCACATTCTCATGAACTGCTCTTGAGAGGTGAAGATAAGAAACCAGCCTCTGGAGTTCAGAAAGTGCGAACGACAAATTGCGGTCCTTGGACTTGATAAGCCTTTTGTGCCACTTGGTAAGCCTGTAATACTGCGCCCTCTTCTTTGAGGACACCTTGAAGAGTTCGCCCCTTCCTTTCCCGATTTCCGTGGTTATACCCTGATCATGTTTTGTGGGGGTCAAAGCAGCTCCTGTCCTGACCCTCTTGGACCTCTGGTCTTCATCAAAGGCTCTCCATTCTTGGGTCATGTCAATAAGAGATTCATTTATCACAGCCCCGCACTTGTTGCACACTGATTCCCCTCTGTCATAATCCATTCTGATATCATCAGATCCGCATTCAGGGCATGCCTTTTTCTTTTTCTTCTCTTCAAACTCTTCCTGCAACATCTATTCCTCCATGGAACGCAGCGTTCCCTCGTCCATCACATTGAAATTGTCATCGTAAACTATGACTTCAGTTTCCGGGCTCGCGTTCTTCCCTTCGGCGTATTTTTTGACAGCCTCCCTCAGTTCTGACATTGTAGGGCATTTCCTGAACCCGCGCGTTTTCTCAATGCCAAAACCGCACACAAGCTCTGGTTTATCGAACAATCCCCCTATAAAATAAAGGTTTTTTTCGCCCATGTTATATCCGAACACAAACTTCACCATGCTATCAACCTTTTGCAATTTTTTACCCCTTTTTAGTGAATACCCTCTGCAAAAGGATATATTATTTTGGGCCAACCCCTTTATAAAGTTATCGGTGTGCCTGATTTCGTTTCATCGCATCACAGTATACCTGTTTCAAATCAAAACCAGCACAGCAGACAGCCATCTAATTGCCGGGGAAAGAATCCTGCAAAGCGGCCTGCTTCTTCATCCCCCTGACGGTGTCTTTCATTCTTCTCTCCTTGGTGCGAGAGGTCCAGTAATATGCCTGGTCCCGGGTGTTTCTTGTTATAAGAACCACCACCTTTCCCTTGGCATACCTTCCCACCCTTCCCCTTCTCTGAATCGACCTTATCTCTGAGGGAACAGGCTCATAGAAAACAGCCATATCAGCGCCCTCTATAGACAGCCCCTCTTCTGATACGCTTGTGCCCACAAGGATATTATATGTTCCGTCCCTGAAGCCAAGAAGCCGGGACATCTGCTCCTTCTGCGTCAGCCCTTCCTTCTGCCCGACAAACTCAACTGGTCTTGCCCCGCTAATCTTTGAGAGCACAGATACTATTTCCTTCACCGTGTCCCTGAAGTTTGCAAACACAATAATCCTGGAATCAGGCCTGTTTTCCAGTTCCCCTTGGATAACCGAGCACAGTTTGCTTATCTTGGGGTGCCTTGAGCCTGACTCAAAGAGCGAGTTGGTGAGGTATATCGCATGCGATATGTCCCTGTTTTTCACAATCTTCTCCCCTGCCTTTGATTTGTCCCTTTTGAGTTTGTTCCAGTACTTCTGCAGGTTAGAAATTCCCTGTGTTTCAAGAAGCATGAGCGCATGCTCGAGTTTTATGGCCTGCGCTGCAGTTGATGCGGCTGCATACGCCCACCTTTTCCCCTCCCTGATGTCCCTCTGCAGCTTCTGCTGCACAAGGAGCAGCTCTTTTTTGGATATCCGGCTGCTTCTGACAAGATGCATTCTCTTAAGGGATGTCACCCTCCCCTGATAAGCGTTCATGATATAGTCCCTGATTTTCCTGAAGCTTTCAGGAAGCTCCACATTCACCCACTCTATATCCACACCCTTTACATAAGGAAGCGTGTCGCTGTCTTCTTCTGTCCTTATCTCCACGGCCTCTGCTCCTATGTTTCTCCTTATCTCTTCTATCTTCTCTCTTGTTCCTCCTGGGGAGGCCGTCAGGCCAAGTATTCTTGGGTGTTCAGCCTCCTCGAGATAGGTTTTCACTATATGAGGGTATGCATACTCCCCGACAGAATGATGGGCCTCGTCTATAATCAGAAGGGAAAACCCCTTCAGGGACAGGACTCCGCTCTCAATATCATTTCGTATAACCTGTGGGGTGGCCAGGATTATTTTTTTCCTGTAAAGCGCCTTTCTCTTCTCCTTTCCAACAAACCCTGTAAGCACCTGGAAGTCTTCCCTTCCCAGTGTCATGGAACCTGCAAAACTCTTTAGATGCTGGTTCACAAGGGGCCGTGTGGGTGCCATTACCAGGACCCTTGATTCAGGGTATTTCTCCAGCCTCAGTGCTGTTAGCATTATTGCAATCTGCGTCTTTCCCATGCCAGTGGGCAAAACACACAGGGTGTGCTTCCCGCTTGCTGTCGCGAGAATGGACTCCTGGTAAAGCCTGGACTGTATCGCACCCTTCCTTATCAATTGGTGTTCCGCATGGTTTGCGCGTGCCATATTATTAATACAATGACCGGCAAATATAAAATAGGTGAGATGATGAAGATAGTCGGTCTGGTCGAGAAAATCGAGATTGCGGGTAAAAGAAAAGTCAAGACATTCGCTGTCTTTGATTCCGGCGCCAAGTTAACCTCTGTCGACATAAAGCTTGCTGCAGAGGCCCAGCTCGGGCCCATAATAAGAACAACAAGGGTAAAGAACCCCTCCTACGATGGTTTTGTCACAAGGCCGGTGGTCAGGGCCAGGCTCAAGATTCTCGGAAAAACCTTTGACACAGAGGTCAATGTGCAGGACAGGTCGCATATGTCATTACCTGTCATAATTGGAAGGAATGTCCTCAAGGGCAACTTTCTCGTGGACCCGAAGAAAAACCATGAGCTTTATCTCAAACTCAAGAAAAAACAAGGAGGATGAATGGCAGCAAGATCAAGACTCAGGTATGACGGAATAAACGGCGTGCCTCTCATAAAGGACCCTGGAAACGCAAGAAAGGTTCACACAGGTTCCTGGAGGGTGTTCAAGCCGGTCTGGGACATGAAAAAATGCATCAGGTGCAGGCAGTGCTGGCTTTACTGTCCTGAGTCAGCAATATCTTGGAAATCCCTTCCAAAAGTGGATTACAGCATATGCAAGGGATGCGGCATATGCTCTCAGGTCTGCCCCTCAAAGGCCATAGAAATGGTCAGGGACGCTCATGGGAAGGAATAGTTCTTTCCACACTTTTTGGTTTCTTTGCCTTGCGATGCCCTTTGCGCATCTCTGACAAGCTTTTTGACAACCTGGTCATCAGCCTGATATAATTCCGTGACAGCTTCCCGACTCTTTCCGGATCAGTTACACGATAATCATATGTTTCCATTGACACGAAATTCTCATAATTTTTTAAATCAACCACGTCATCCCATATCTCCTCGGGTTTCCCGTCAATCCTGCCGTATTCAATAACAAAGGGGCAGGTAACCGGGGCGTTGTCCGCATCTTTGCCCAACATTTCATATTCACTGCAATCGCTTACAAACTGGGTTATCAGTACGCGTTTTCCCCTTTATTCAGCAGAAACAATGAAACCTGCTTTCCCTTGTCAAATATCGCGTCCACAGGAATTTTGCTCCTCCTTGTCCTCTCCTCAACAAACTCTACAACAGGAGCCATCATTTCTGACACATATTCGCGGTCCTCTGCGAAGGCGGGATAACAGCAGCTTGAAACTGCCTGAAGCAGGCCCGCACCCAGACAGAGTGCACAAATCCTTTTGTACATATTTTTGCATTGAAAAACAAAATTTAAAATCTTATAAATCCGTCACAGCGAATCAGCTCTATCGGCCGCGCAGAAACGCTCACATCTTCAGCAGCATGCAGCTCAGAAAACCAGGTAAAGCAACATATATTTTCCAATTTCTTTACTCCGGTTCGGTATGTGCTTATATTTTTTTATCTTGATAATATATCATGCCAAAATCAACCGACATTCTGAAATCGCTCTCAGAAAAATCAGATGAGCACGAGTTCTACACCGGCCTTCCCAATGGATATGTCAGGGGGAAGACAAAATACCTTGTCATCACAGGCTCTGTGATTTCCGGTGTAGGGAAGGGGACATTCTCCTCATGCATAGGCAATCTGCTTAAGATGTATCACGGCCTTAATGTTTCCCCTGTAAAATTCGATGGCTACCTGAATTTTGACGCAGGAACCCTTAATCCCTTCAGGCACGGCGAGGTGTTTGTTCTTGACGACGGGACAGAATGCGACCTTGACCTGGGAACCTATGAGAGGATGCTGAACCAGAACCTTTCAAAAGACAATTACCTTACTGCGGGCAAAATATTCAAGACAATAATAGACAAGGAAAGGGCAGGGAAATATCTCGGCAGGGATGTGCAGTTCATCCCGCATGTCACAGGGGAAATAAAGGGTTTTCTGAGAAAACTCGCTGTGAAGACCGGCGCTGACATTGTTCTTGTGGAGGTTGGAGGAACAGTCGGAGACCTTGAGAATTCTTATTTCCTCGAGGCCATGAGGGAGCTTGCCTATGAGGAAGGGCAGGAAAATGTATGCTTTGTCAGCGTGGTGTACATACTTGAGCCCGGCTCGCTGGGAGAGCAAAAAAGCAAGGCCGCCCAGCTCGGTTTAAAGGCCCTTATGGGAATGGGAATACAGCCCTCAATAGTGGTGTGCAGGTCTGAGAGCCCTGTGCAAGAAAAGGTGAGGGAGAAGATAAGCATATACTCCAACGTCCCCCTGGAAAGAGTGGTAGGGAGCTTTGACGTGGACAACATACACAAACTCCCGCTTTACATGAGAGAAAAGGGGATTGATTTGGCTGTTATGGACATACTCGGCCTGAAAGACAAAAAAAGCCCCTCGGAGGAGTTCAGAAAGTGGGAAGGACTTTCCAGAAGCATAGATTCGGCCAGCAGGGAGGTCACGATAGGGATCACAGGAAAGTACACAACAGTCCATGATTCCTACATGTCAATACTCAAGGCCCTGGAACACACCGCACCTTACCTGAATGCAAGAACGAGAGTGAAATGGATAGAAACCACAAGGGTCACGCCGCACAATATCAGGGAAGCAATGAAAGGCCTTGACGGCGTGATTGTTCCCGGCGGGTTTGGTTCAAGGGGAACGCAGGGCAAGATAGAATGCATCCGTTATGCCAGGGAGAACGATCTTCCTTTCTTTGGTCTTTGCTACGGATTCCAGATGGCTGTCCTTGAGTTTGCCAGGAATCTGTGCGGGATAAAGGATGCGAACTCCACTGAGATTGACCCTGAAACAAAGAATCCCCTTATCTGCATCCTTCCCGAACAAGAGGAAATCGAGGGCCTGGGAGGAACCATGCGCCTGGGGGGTTTTGACATGGTTGTGAAGCCCGGCACGCTCGCACACAGACTTTACGAATCAGAAAGGGTCAGGGAGCGCTTCCGCCACCGCTACAATGTTAACACAAAATACATTGAAACCCTTGAGAAAAAAGGTCTTGTTTTCTCCGGCATGGCCCCCCAAAAAAGGATAATGCAGATTCTCGAGTTCCCGAACAACCGCTTCCACCTGGGGACGCAGTTCCATCCTGAATTCACCTCAAAGCCGCTGAAGCCAAATCCTCTCTTCAGGGGCTTTCTGGAGGCCTGCCTGGAAGGCAGAAAATAACCAGCTTGTGGCACAGAACAATCCTGAATGCAGCCGAAATCTTTATAAACTCTTGTCACTATTATATAGTGACAATATGTGATATTATGAGCAGGCCTTCTCTCACAAGGGATGAATTCGTGTCTTGCGTAGACGAAGCCATGGAAAAAGGCGTTTACACAAAAGATGTGAGAGACAGGATGATCGAGACTTATGACACCCTTTCAGACACGGATGAGCTCACAGGCCTTTACAAGAAGCATGTTCTTGAGGGTGCCCTGCGGAGAGAGCTTAAGACAATGCAAAGAGCAGCAGAAAAGGCTGAATCAAGGGGCAGGGATTACGGTGACTGCCCGGGGATTTCTGTGCTGTATTTTGACCTGAATGAATTCAAGGACGTGAATGACAGGATTGGCCACCAAGCAGGTGATGTTGTTCTGAAGCAGTTCGGTGTTATTCTGCAAAGGGTTTTCAGCAGGGAGACTGATCTGAATTCCAGAAACAGCGGGGATGAATATGCATCTCTTCTGAGAAACACTGATGAACAGGCCGCCCTGCAGATGCTGGGTGAGCTTGAAAAAAGATGCGAAAGGAGAAAACAGGCCTTTTACAGGCTTGCTTCAATGCCCAGATATGCCGCAATAATAGAGGATTACATGAAGGTAAAGAACAGGAGCAAAAAACCCGGAGAGAAGAACATTAGCCTTGAGGACCTGATTGACGCTGTTTCAAACCTCTCTTTCAGTGCTGGGGTTTCGCATAGAAGCTCAGGGCGCCTGAACAAATACAAAGATACAGAGAAAGAAAAAGACAGCATGCTGAACGAGGCAGAAACGAGAATGTATACCCACAAAAAGGAAAGGAACGCTGGCCGCTAATCCTCATACCCGCAGTTAAGCAGTTCCCAGATCTGCATGGCCTTTTTCTTCCCTATCCCGTCTACCTTCTGCAGCTCTTCAGGCGTGGCTGCAAACACCCTGCTAACCGACCCAAACCCCTTCAGAAGCCTCCTGCTCAGCTTGGAGTTTATGTTCGGAAGCCCGGCCACCAGGTATTCCTGCATGCGGGAAACCGAGCAGGCCTTCTTGCTGACCCTTATTTGTATTCCCCTTTTCTCCAGGGCCTGCTCCCTGTAGGCCATCCAGAAAATCTGCGCAGCGCTCTCCCTTGAATTCCGGGTCCATATGATAGGAATCCTGTGGTCTATGGCTATGCTGGACAAAACACCCCTGATGGTGTTGGCGTGCATTCCTCTTTCCATAAAAAGTAGTTCCGGGTTTCCCTCAAGGATAAGAACAGGATTGCCGAATGTGTTTCTGAGTTCCTCCATCTGGCGGAAAAGCCTCTGGTCTATTATGGAATTCAGAAAATCCTTTATCTCCTTTCTCTCTATGCCCACCCTGTCAGACACAATATAGTCCCCGACGCTGAGTTGCTGCTCTACAAGATGTATATCATACCCCCTGAGATATCTGGTTACGTTTGAGGCCGACTCCCTGAAATCTGCAAAAATTCTTACCCTGTCCAAGGGCAGGGTATTCTGCACGCTTTTCATCCTTCACCAAACCAGACTATAATATCCTAGCCCCGGATGGAACATCCCTGTCAACTGTCAGCAGACTGACCTTCTGGCCGCTCTGTGCAGCAAGAAGCATGCCCTGCGACTGAACGCCTCTTATCACAGCTGGTTTGAGGTTGGCTATAACCACTATCTTTTTGCCTTTTATCTCCCTCTCATCATAGTAGGGTTTCAGTCCTGCCACAATCTGCCTCTCCTCACCTCCCAGATCCACCTTCAGGAGATAGAGTTTGTCAGCCCCTGGGACGCTTTCCACAGAAACAACCTCTGCAACCCTCAGGTCAGCCTTGCTGAAATCGTCTATGTCAATCATTCCATTATTTTGGTGTCATTACTTATATCATTTAACGCGCCTGCACGCAAACCCGGGGTCTTGGGATGCTTATATACCAAAAATGTCAATTAATATACATGATGAAAACCCTGACAGCGCTGGTTACTGCGCTTTTTGTTCTGGTTCCAGGGGTTCTGGCCATCAGCACGCCCGATGTCACATTCATACCCGGGAACATTTCCAGAAACTCTGATTTCATCCTGCAGGCCGATCCCCATGCATCAGCGGACGAAAGCATCAGGGTCCTGTGGAGGGTAGGCGGCGTGGAGAACGGCTTCGGCCTGTTCCCCAGAACCGGGGACAAATGGTTCTGTTACTTCTCGGACACTGACCCCATGAGTTCCTGCGGGCCTGTTCCGTTTGAAAACCCCGGCCAGGAGACTGTTCTCATAGATGTTACAAGCTCAAGCGGCGATAATTACAATTCAACCATTGATGTTGTCGTAGGGGGGATAGAGCTCAGGAAAGAGATAAGCGTGCAGGGCAACAATGTGGTTATGCATGTGTGGCCGTTTTCGTCCTCTGTGAATTCAGTATCCTATGAGGTGTATTCCAGCGCACTGGAAAAGATATCCGGAAAGCAGGGCAGTCTGGATTATGACCCGGACCTGGGAAAATACATAGGGACACTCACCCTCCCCGATGGAGAATATTTCGTATCCTTTGAAGCCGATGGAACGGATGACTACGGCGGCACTGTGGCAAGGGTTTTGGTTGGGGAGAGCTCGTCGGGCACGCCCTACAATGTTGTAATAGAACACGGCCCCTGGAGACCTGTCATCAATTCAGGCCAGGAAAAAGAGCTCACGCTGTACAGCATTACCAACCATGAGGACATCAACCTCACGGGGCTTAGAACAGTGGTTCCTGGCAACCTCAAACCCTACCTGGATGTTGGCATTCCGGAAACCATTGAGAGCGGCTCTAAAGAGTATTACACGCTGAAAATACATGGCATAGTTTCCCCGATGACCATCAACAGCGCTGTTGACCTGTATTTCAATGACTCCGGGACTGACAGAAAGCTGGGAGAGATACCGGTTGAGATATATGTGAGCGTGATAAACGCCAGCGGCGGGGGGGATTTCTGCGACAGTGCTCCTAGCGGGACATTCTGCAATGGCGGAGTGTGCTGCAGCAAGGAATGCATTGTCGGAGGAGAATGCTGCAGCGACAAAGACTGCGATGCAGGGGAGGTTTGCAACCAGGACAATTTATGCGTTGCAAGCCCCGAGACAGACACATGTTCAGAGGGGACATGCAGGCAGTCATGCAGAACAGGCGAGGTATCAACAGGGGAGAACTGCACAAAAGGAGACGTGTCAGGAGTGTGCTGTTCAGAGTACAATGAATGCGACGGAAAGAGCGACGGAACCATATGCTCGGAAGGAGTGTGCTGCTATGGGGACTGCGTTGAATGCTGCACTGACAGCGACTGCCCTCCCGGAGAGAAATGCTCCCTGAGCAACACCTGCGTAGCCAAGCCAAAGGAATGCACTGCAGGGAAGTGCAGGGAATCCTGCAGAACAGGCGAGGCCCCCACAGGAGAGAAGTGCGATTACGTGTCATCAGAAGACGGCATATGCTGCGCCCCGGCTAGCGGCTTTGACCCTACACTCATAATAGTGGCCGTGGCAGCAGTTGCAGGCCTTGTTGTGGTATATTTTCTCATCAAGTCCGGAAAGCTCAATACCCTTCTCAGGAGAGGCGGCGGAGAAGAAGAGGGTGACGAGGAGCTCAATGAAGAGGATTTCTTCTAAAACCCCTGGTCATAATCCCTACCTCTGGCTTTTTTCTCATAACATCAATCAGGATGCAAAGTTTGGTGTGGTTTTAAATAGTATTTGATATTAATTATTATCAAATGAGAAGAAAAAATATCACCATTAAGGACAGTATCCGGGAATATTTTTTTCTTAACCCCGCTACAAAGCTAAGAATAAGGCATATAGAGAAGACGATGAATCTTTCCCTGCCCTCGGTAATACGGTACTGCAAGGAATTGAAGGAAGAGGGAATTTTGACAACAGTAAAAATAGGCAATGTTGTTTTTTACACAGCAAACAGAGGGGGTGATAAGTTTTTGCTGGAAAAAAAACTGTTTAATATAAAGCAAATATATTTGTCTGGAATTATTGGTTATCTGAGAAGAGAACTGGGCAACCCCGCTGTAGTACTCTTTGGTTCCTATTCCAGAGGTGAAGACACAGCTGAGAGCGACATTGACTTGTATGTCCAGACACTCTCGAAAAAAAGCATTAATTTAAGGCAATATGAAAAAACACTGAAAAGAAGGATACAGATATTCAGATATAAAAACATAAGGGAAGTTCCGAACACGCATCTGGCAAACAACATTGTAAACGGAATTGTGGTCAACGGATTCATTGAGGTTTTTGGATGAGGATGGCGTCGTGGGCCAATTGCATTGAGAGCGGGCTTGTAACAACGGTTTCCCCTGACAGGCAAAGGGCGAAATCCCTGATAGAGACAGCAAACGAGAGAATAAACCTCACAGACAGGGTAAATGAAAGGAACTGCAATTTCGTTTTTGAAGATTATTACACCTCTCTTTTGGAGATTATGCATGCAAAGGCCATTCTTGGCGGATACAAGATTAAAAACCATATTTGTCTTGGATATTTCTTGAGAGATGTTCTCAAGAAAGACGAGCTGTATGTCATGTTTGATGATGTGAGATACAAGAGAAACGCCCTGACCTACTATGGAAACAGAATGGAGTTTGAGGTGGCAGAGCAGGCGATTGAAAAGTGCAAAAAACTAATATCCTCGCTTAAATCGCTGGCAAGCGACGCCTGATTACCGGCCTGCTCCACAAACTCCCTGAATTCCTCTTCCTTGGGCTTTCTCCGCCCCCTCAGGACGTAATAGTAAACAAGAAATCCCCCGGTTACCAGAGCAGCAGCAATCAGGATATATGTAAGCCAGCCCCCGCCCTCCGGGGCCCTGCTGCCG
>CAZCSS010000003.1:0-40029 GCA_964501515.1 uncultured archaeon | reverse complement strand
TTGTTTATGTTATGTTGCTGACTATATACTCCAAGGGCTTAGCACATTTTCTTTATGGATCACCATAAAAATCACTATTAATAGAATAAAAAGCCCCGGGAGGGATTTTCACTTCGCCGGTGGCATCTGAAAATGCCTTTCTTTGGGGTGATACGTAGACCTTTCTTTCGCGAAAGAAAGGGATCCGTGTTTGAACCCTCGACCTCTGCGTTTCTGGAATCGTTTTGTATCTTTTTGGTTAAGCTTTTCTCTAAAAAGCTTATTACCAACGCAGTGCTCTACCTTCCAGCCTGAGCCTTTCATGTCTTGCAGCTTTGCTGTGAGAGTTGTGCTGCATCTCTTGTGTCAAAGCACAAGATTTTTGGATGTTTTAGGTGACTGGCCTTTTCATGGAATATACCAGTGCCTGAAGACCGTCAGGTCTTCTTTCCCTTTCAAAGGCTCAGGAAGCTGAGCTACCGGGGCATATCCATTTATTACGGTAAATCTTTATTAAGCATATTGTTATCATGCCTGAATATTTTGATGTTGTGGACGAGTATGACAGAGTGACAGGCAAAACCACCAGGGATGAGGCTCATAAGAAAGGCGAATGGCACAGGGTGGTATATGTCTTTGTTTTCAATTCCAGAGGAGAGGTTTTTATCCAGCACAGGAGTGATAACAAGGACCCGGACCCCGGCCTCTGGACGTCCTCGGCTTCCGGTCATGTCTCATCCGGGCAAAGCTACAACGAGGCTGCAATTAGGGAGACCGAGGAAGAGCTTGGAGTGAAAGTGGAAGTGAAGCCTTTGTTTTACATGAAACACGAATCCTTGAAGCATCATATATGGGTTTTCGAGGCGCACCATGACGGTCCCTTCAGGCTCCAGGCAAAGGAAGTTCAGGGTGGGAAGTTCGTTTCTCTTGAAGAACTGAAGAACCTTCTCCGGGAGAAAGGGAGCATGTTTGCGCCCGAATTTCATAAGGTTTTTGCATCATTTACCGGATGATTGTTCTGAGACCTGCTTTCCCTGACAGGGTTTCCTTCAGGTTACCCGGCTTCTCACCGTTTATTATTTCCACAACCGAGCCGTTGGCTGCAATCTCAAGAGCCATCTCAATCTTGTGAGCCATACCCCCTGTCACATCTATCCCATCCGAGTCTGATAAGTGTTTCCTTATAATGTTGAAATTCTCCGTGGTGATTTCAGGTATATGCTCCGCCGAACTGTCTCTGTTTGGGTCTGAAGTGAAAACGCCGTCGGTCTTGCCACACATTATGACTCTGCTGGGTCTGAGCTTTTCTGAGAGATACCTGAAAATTTCCTCTGTCGAAAGGATACAGCATCCATTTGTGAGATCAAGCCCTATGTCACCGTAAACCACCGGGAGCAGATTGTACTCAAGGAGCATCTCGATGGGTTTCGTGTACCATTCCTTTATCTCCCCTTTATCAGAAACCACAGCAGCAGAGGGCTGAACAGATACCGCATTCTCTCCTGAATTTATAAAGGCCTCGACCACTATCCTGTTCAGTCGTGCGGCAGCGTCCTGAACCTCCACAAGGCCGCGGCAGGATTCCTCATTTACAAGGCCTTTATGTGTCTGGTATTTCCTTGCCGGCTCATGTGGGTAGGAACCTCCCCCATGGCCGACCAGAATCCTTGAATCCCCCTTCCTTCTGAACTGATGTATTTCTCTGGTGAGGCGTTTGATGACCTCGCGTTTCTCTGTGAAAGGTCTTGACTTGTCAGTTATTAGCGAACCACCGAGCTTCACAAATATTAGTTCTCTCATCACTTCCACCTCCTATAAACATCATTATCAAGTCCAAGTATGTCCAGTACTTTCCCAACCACGTGATTGATCATGCAATTAATGTTCTTGGGTTTGTTGTAGAAAGTAAGTATTGGGGGGAGGATTACCCCTCCCGCACGGGAGACCCTGGCCATATTCTCGGTGTGAATAAGGCTGAGCGGCATCTCTCTTGTCACGAGGATGAGTTTCCGTTTCTCCTTAAGGCAGATGTCAGCGGCCCTTAGGGTCAGGTTGTCAGCATATCCTGAAGCCACTCCTGCAAGGGTCTTCATGCTGCAGGGAATTATAACCATCCCCTCGGTTTTGAAGGAGCCTGAGGATATGGGAGCGAAGAAATCATTGTTCCTGTGGATGTGACTGGCAAGTTTCTTCAGGTCAGGTAGGGTCTTACCGGTCTCGTGTTCCATCACCTGAGATGCTGGTTCTGAAACAATGAGGTGTGTTTCGGCTTTCAGTCTCCGAAGTTTCTCGAGGAGACGTATGGCCAGGATTGAGCCGGATGCGCCCGACATGGCTACTATAAACTTCTTACTCATTAATCTTCACCTCGCCACTATCCGCATCAAGCAAGATTCTGTCCCCTGTCTTTATTTTCGATACATCAATCCCGTCAATGCAAGGTATTCCTGCAAGTATCGTTCCTGTTGCGACAATTGTTTCTGTCTCCCTATTTATAATCGCTTTGGGAGCCACTCCATTCTTTTTGAGACCGTAAATAATATAAGAGCCTACTGTTGAGCCCTTCCCGTTCGGAAAGACCAGAATCTTTCCCTTAACGGATTTCCCTTCAAGCTCGTGGCCTTTTTCTATGAACAGTCCTGTTTTGGAATCCACACCTCCGTAGAATCCGATTGGTTTGCCCGACACCAGGGCGTCGCCTTCAGCTGTTCCGGGTGATATACATCGTCCTTTCATTATCATGAGAGCGCCTCCTTTATCAGGTCATCAATGTTTCTGAAGACCACCGCCTGTCTGCAGAATCCGGGAAGATAGTTCGCAGCCTTTCCTGAATCCACTGCAGTTGTTTTAAAACCCATCCTCTCTATCGGGGAAACCACCATACAGGTGTCTGCCACCAGTTTCCCGCCGGCCTTCTCTATGATTCTGGTATAGCCCTTGGATTCGGCCTGTTTCTTTACCAGCCTAGCACAACAAATCCATATTTTTTTCCTGGTTTTTTTCCCCGAAAGCTTATCTGATATCTCCCTTATCTGGTCCAGAGATGCGTGGGGACAGCCAAAAATTATTATATCCGAACTCTTTCCTGTATTCAGTGCTTCATAGGATTCCTTCATCTCGTTTTCCCCGAACTCGATTTTTTCGAGGGCCGATATATTCTGCTTTGATTCAGGTGTTATTCCCTCGATATGGTACATGGCCACTGCTCCTGAAGCAGCCATGGCAGCGCCCAGTCCCTTGAGCATGTCTTGGCTAGTTGAAGGGATTCCCGTGAAGAAAGGTATCCCCTTACTGATTTGCTTTCCTGTCCAATAACCCAGTGCCCCGAAGTCCGAGTATGTCTTGAGTGCAGCAGAGACTTTTATCAGTATTGAGGGCTTCCTGTTCTCCTCAAGATGCAGACCATAATTGGGAGTCACTCCTGTAAGAGCCGCAGCAAGGGATGATGGGCCTCCTTCCCTGTTGGTTCTAGCTCCAAGAACAGAATTGGCAAAACTCACTGCAGATGATTCTGACCAGGCAATATGCTCTCCTGGTGAGGGGAGATTCCCGCAATAATAAGGGGTACAAGTAACAGTGTTCTTTATCCCCATATCAGAATAGGCCTTTATTATCTGATTCTGCTTCTCTGCAAAGTCTTCAGGGAATCCAAGCTCCTTCCACTCCGTCAGATCCATCCCGGCTGGATTTAGGGTGGTCAGGACTTTCACATGCGCTCCTTTGGATGCGAAGTCCTGGAGGAATTCCAGCCCGGACTCTCCTATGGATTTGTATGATACGCCGGCAACCTGGACAGATTTTACCGGAATCATCCTGTCGGCATTATATATTTCCCCGAGCCTCACAAGAAGCCGCATACAGCGTTCAGCAACGTCCCCATGCTCACCGTTCAGCATTGACTCTTCTTTTCTGGAAAGGAACATATCAGACCTCCACGTAATCCTCAACCCTTACCTTTATTGGAGGTTTGGGTTTTCTAAAATTATCAGGATCCTTATTTGGGGGTATGGTGGCATCGAACCCCATCTTTGTGGTAATCCTCGTATTAGGATCAGAACTCGGGTCAAGGGAAGAACCCTTCTCATTTGGTTTTATTACGAGATCTTGGTCCCCCTGGAATCTCGTCGCAACCGCCCATTCCACCTCGGCAGGGTTGTTTATATCTATGTCATCATCCACTATCACAACATGCTTCATTGATTTGTGTCCACGGAAAGCAGCTTCAATCGCTTTTTTCCCATCTTCAGGATGCTTCTTCCTTATCTTCACAACACCATGGAGCCATGAACATCCCCCGGGAGTTACAAGAACATCTTTGCATTCTGTTACCTTGTTGACCTCATAGAATATCGTGGGCTCTTTAGGCATACCCATCAGGATTTTGTGTTCCAGGCCACCTGGGAGGATGGCATGGAAAATCGGGCTTTTCTTTGTGTATATCTTCTTGACCCTGAAGACGGGCTCGTCCCTAACCACGTCAAAGGTCTCTGTTAGATCGAGGAAGGGTCCTTCTTTCACCTTCTCTCCCGTGACCTCAGCTATGATAACAATCTCGGTTTCTGGGACAATATGACCATCAACATTAACGGCTTTGGTTTCCTTCAGGGCGTTCGCGATTGAAAGTTCACTCACACCCCTTTCAGGGGACATAGCCGAGCCCACAAGGATCTGGATGGGATTCCCAATGCACACTGCGAATTCCTTCAGGCCTCTTTCCATGTATTCCATGAAATGTCTTGGGAGGACTCTTGCAGCAAATCTGTCCTTTCCAAGAATCATCATCCTGTGGTATGATGCATTTATACCGAATTTCGGATCCTTTGCGAAGAATATCGCTGAGGTGATGTAGGGCCTTTCATCCTCTTTGTAATAGGTGAGTATCGGAAGCTTCTCCATATCAGAAGGAATTTCCTTGTATTCATGTCTAGAAACTTTGGGTTCTTTCGGGTTCTCGAGAGCCTTCGTGAGGAAGTGAATAATCTCCTCCTTTTTTGTTCCCAGGCCTAGAGCGACCATGTCCTTTGTGGAACATATGTTTGCAACCACCGGGATATCAAAGCCTTTCACGTTTTCGAAAAGGATGGTCCTGTCCTGGATTTCTCTCATTATTGCGGACATCTCAAATCTCGTGGAAACAGGCTTCTTTACTCTTAGCAGAAGTCCGTTCTTCTCCAGTTTTTTGAGAAATTCACCCAACATATTATAACACATTCTGTTCATTATTTAAATGCTGGTATAAATTATCGACATAAAGTGTGGATTATTCTACTCTGACTCCATCTACCCCCAACTCGGTCTCCATTGGGTTGTAGCCTGATTCCTTAATTACTTTCTTCAGGGAATCCTTGTTCTCATGGCAGGCGAGCATTACCCCTCCACCGCATGCTCCACAGAGCTTGGCCGCTCCTCCCATCGTGACAATTTTTGCAATAATCTCGTCGACCTCTGGAGTAGAAAGGCCGAGTTCTGAAAGGTTTTTCCAAGACAGGTTTATCATGTCCTTCACTTTTTTAAAATCATTATTCCTAAGAGCAGATCTCATTTCCCTGGATGCCTGGCCGATCGCCTTTATCCTAGGGTCTCTGAATGAGGGATCGAGATTTCGAAGACCAAGTACAAGCTCTCCAGTGGTCTTCTCGGGTTGCTTTATATGGGTCAGGACGAAATTCTCGAGTGTATATGGTATCTCATTTTTCAGAGAATCGATTCTCGGTTTCCCGTTCTTGTCTTTCCTGAACCAGATTAAACCACCGTAAGCACATGTCGTGTTGTCTCCTCCTGAAGGGGTTCCATGCAATAGCTTTTCAAGTGAATATGCTATCTCATTTATTCTTTCAATGGAGGTCTTTATCCCGTAGACCTCTGCAATAGCCTTCGGGATTGCAACAGCAAGGGCAGCCGAAGAGCCCAGCCCGGAGCCATGAGGAATGTTACCGCCTGTTCTCATAGAAACCCCTGAATCAATTCCGAACTCTCTCAAACTCTTCCCAATACAGGCCTTCTTGAAGTTGGCTTTCTCATTCCTAAAATAGGAAAAGAGTTCTGAGAAGTCCCTCCTCCTAAAACAGTCCTCCCAGAGTGAGTCGAGCTTCTCGGAGAATTCCTTTATCTTCTGAACGGGAAATTCCTCACTGATATGTAGTTTATCATCCGTGAATCTCACTTCTCCGGATTTTTCAGCTTCAACGAAATTTCTCAAGCCAACTGCAGCTATGATTGCAGGCTCCCCGTATACCACAGCGTGCTCTCCAATCAGGTGAACCTTTCCAGGGACTGTTACCTTAACCATCAGCATCATCCGCCTTTATTGAATAATGTGAAAACGCTTAAAAAGTTTTTGGAATTCAAAAGGGCGTATCCAACTGTTCATATAGATAATTAGACAACAAAATTCTTGTTCCTGTACATAGGTGCTGAATCTCACAAAGATAGTCAAGAATAGTCTGCAATCAGGATATGAAGTCAATTCCCAGGACCTGCTCGATTTCCTTCTGCTTCTCGACCTTTATTGTTTTTGTCGGGCCGTAAATCTGGGATGACTTTACTCCTGTTATGATGAGCATGGCCCTTATTGTATCTCCCAGCTCCTTGATTATCTGGGCGCCCCAGATTATCTTGGCGTCAGGGTTTATCTTGGCCGAGACGCCCTCAACAATCTGCTGGCATTCCTTTATTGTGATGTCGGCCCCTCCGGACACGTTGACAAGGGCCCCTGTGGCATTCTCAATGTCCACATCCAGCAGCGGGTTGTTCAGGGACTTCTCCACTGACTCAACCGCGCGGTTCTCGGAATCGGACTCGCCCATCCCGATCATTGCCAGGCCGCCGGAACCCATTACTGCTCTTATGTCGGCAAAGTCCAGATTCACCAGTCCGGGCTTGGTTATCAGCTCTGCAATGCCCTTAACAGCGTTGACGAGAATCTCATCCGCCACCTTGAAGGCTGTTGTTATGGACACGTCGGGCACAATCTCCAGAAGCTTGTCGTTTGGGATGACAATCAGCGTGTCCACAACGCCCTCGAGGCTCTCCAGGCCATGCGTTGCGTTGCTCCCCCTCTGCTTGCCCTCCATTCCAAAGGGCAGGGTCACAATGCCAACAGTAAGAGCGCCAAGCTTCTTGGCAATGTCAGCCACAATCGGGCTCCCTCCGGTGCCTGTTCCTCCGCCAAGGCCGCAGTTTATAAAGACCATGTCCGCCCCTTCCAGGGACTTCTTTATTTCTTCCTTGGACTCCTTTGCGGCCTCGCCTCCCACTTTGGGGTCAGCCCCTGCTCCAAGACCTCCTGTAAGCTCTCTGCCTATGAGGACCTTTTGATCAGCATCAGTATAAAGCAAATCCTGCGCATCAGTATTGATCGCAACAGTCTCAGCGCCCACAATCCCTACCTGCATCAGCCTTGAAATCGTGTTCCCGCCTGCGCCGCCCACACCGACGACCTTGATTTCCGCTTTCCTTGACTCGAGAATCCGTCTCAGTTCCTCGTCAGTTTCGGTGTTCCTGTGGAAACCGGTTTTTTGGTCATGGGTCATTTCCTGCACAGATTGAATTGCATTTTCCATTCACATGCCTCCTGTGCGACAAAACTGCCGCTTGGTAACGGTTAGGATCGTGTGCCGCATCCCTTTTCAGGGAATGTTAATGTATCTATAGAAGTAAGTTTTTTAAACCTTTAGCCGCTTGTCGAAGTCTGGCCCGAGCTGGGCTTGCCTGATTTAGGCACATGTTTCTGGGAAAGCGGTGTTGCCTGGGCGGTTTTTTCCGGTTTCTCCCTGGAAACGAACTCCACTGCCTTGATTTCCTTTATCCATTTTGTGATGTTTTCCCGCAGCATCTTCTGGAGCGGCTCAGGAAGGGGCTTCTCAGAGGTCAGGATGAGCTTGTCTTTTTCCATCTCGGCCTGAAAATCAAGGCCGTAATATTTCAAAAGGGAGGTGACCTTTTCCTTTGCCGCGGTTATCTGCCTCACTATCTTTACACTGTACACAAGCTCCTTTCCGGCCAGGGGGTTGTTGAAGTCCACTCTCACCCTGCCGCCGGAGACAGACTGCACTCTGGCCTGGCGGTTGTCAATGGTTACGAACATGCCGGGAACAGGATTGATCTTCTGCCTGGCAAAGTTTGCGATTGAAATAATCTTCACGAGCCCGGGGTTCCTGAAACCAAACCCTTCCTGAGGGGTGACTGTGAACTCCCTCTGCTCTCCGGGCTTCATCCTGAGAAGCTCTTTTTCCATGCCGGGGATCGTCATACGGGATCCTATTATTACAAGCGCGGGCCCGTATTTCTGCTTGGGATCGTAAATGCCTTCCTTTTTCGCGGTTTCCTCTGATGTGAGGTCAAAAATTTCCCCCGTGGCAGCAATCCTTCCCACAAACTCTATCTCTACAAAGTCGCCCTGTTTCATAGCCTATTCTTTTCAGGGCAGGATATAAATAAGTTGTTTGGCAGAAATATAAGGCAGGGACCGAATTATTTACCCATGAAACTCATAATGGTCAGGCATGCCCTGTCAGAAGAGAATGAGAAGGGGGTAGTGTGCGGCTACAGGACGCATGGGAGGCTGTCCCCGCTCGGAGTGAAGCAGGCCAGAAAGACAGCGGAGAGATTGAGAAGGGAAAGGATTGATGTTATATTTTCAAGCGACCTGAGGAGGGCTGTGCAGACCGCCAGGGCTATAGCCATATTCCACAAGAACGTTCCTTTCATAAAGAGCAAGGAAATAAGGGAAAGGGATTACGGGAATCTTGAGGGATGGCCTGCCGATGAGTTCATAAGGAAAAGGGAATCCCTTGGGTTTGAAAGGCATGAATTTAGGCCGGATGGTGGAGAGAACTATGAGGATGTCAGGAAGAGGGCAGGAAGGTTCTATATGATGCTGACGGACAATTACAGGAAAAAAACCGTGTTGGTCGTGTCGCACGGGGAGTTCATCCTCAATCTTATCGGTCTTGTGCTGGGAGAAAGCCCGGAGAGAACAGGGAAAAGGAAACTGGACAATGCCTCGATAAGCATTATAAAGATTGACGGAAAGATTAAAGCCGAGTGCATAAACAGCACAGAACATCTAATGGGTGAAATGGATGAATATTGACGTATGGGTAGAAAGAGGGAATGTGAAGAAGAAAATAAGGCATGAGAAGGATATGAGGATATTCGATGTGCTTGAGATGCTCAAGATAAGCCCTGAGACCATAGTGGCGGTCAGGAACGGTGAGGTTGCTCTTGAGGATGAGCCTCTCGAGGCGGGCGACAGGCTGGAACTCAGGGCGGTGAAGATGCCGGGTTAGCAACAGCATTAATTTGGTGGGTAACAGGGATTTATGAAATACAGAGCAGGCATTTTTGACATGGACGGAACATTACTGCACACGTCTATAGAATGCATACGGTTCATGGTCGGGGAATCCTTCAGGGTGTTCGGGGTATGTCTTTCTGATATGGAGAAGGATATGTTCTGGTATTCATACAAAAGGGAGAAAATGCTGGACGAAAGGGGCATAGATCCGGGATCCTTCTGGGAGGTATTCAGGAAGTATGACACCCCTGAACTGAGAAAAAGGCATGCAAGCCTCTATGGTGACGCAAAGGTGATAGAAGAACTGAAACAGAACGGATACAAAATCGGGATTGTCACAGGGGCGCCTTTTCATATGATAGAGATCGGAAAAGAAATGCTGGGCAGTGAAAACATTGACGTGGTTGTGAGGGCGCAACGCTCAAGCGGCATAGAACCAAAGCCCAGCCCCCGGGGAATCATGGAATGCTTGAAACTCATGGGAATGGGAAAGGAGAAAACATTTTGTGTGGGCAATGGCGATGAAGATGTCATTGCCGCAAGAGCCGCAGGGATTCTTGATGTTCTTGTCATTAGGGAAGATTACATACCGGCAAAGGTCAGTGCCAGCCTGGAGGTCAAATCGTTGTATGATCTGAGGAATTTTCTTGGGCTTGAATAGAAACTATTCCAAAATGTCCGCACTGTCTATTACTCCGTCGCCGTCAAGGTCAAAGCCCTTGACCACCCTGGCTTTGACACCCCTCTGAAAGCGGTTGCCCTGTATTATTCTTTCCATGTTCCTTATGCAGGATATTACTGCGGCTCTGGTTCCCTGGAAACGGTTGCCGGCAAGCACAAGGATTCTGGATTTGCTGTTCCACGGGTTCTGAACAACAGCCACAAGCCCGTGCTCTTCCTCGGGATAATCTTTACCTGAAAGTTTGGAGCGGATTCTCACCCTGCCCTGAAGCTCAAATCTCACGGGAAGGGAATCGTTCACCCTGCTGGTAATCATGTTTGCTGCGGGGCCTCCTATGAGTATAATGTTTCCTTTCAGGTCAGAATCGCGGATTTCGGTGTCGAGTTTGTAGTTGGGTTTTTCAAGCCCGCTTGTGAAAGCGCCCAGGAACAGGGCGAGGTCTATGGCGCAGCAGGAGTCAGAGGCTCTGGCCTTCCAGGGACCGTGGGGGTCAGGGCTTCCCACAATTATCCTGGAGTTTAGAGCCCCCCTGGAAACAAAGGGTTCAAGAAGTCTGGAATTCATGGGTGCGGGCATCCTGAGTTTTCTTTCCTTCGGAACATCAGGAAGCATTATCCCAAAGGCGTAGTCCCTGAGCTGGTAGAACCTGGCTGTAGTCCCTTTCCGGGACTCTCTCCTGACCTCGGCAATGAGCCCGGCCTTCTTGAATTTGCTGATATGGTAGTAGACCCTTTGCTCATGCACCCTGAGTTTTCTGGCTATGTCCATGGGGCATGAGGGTTCTGAAAGGAGCCGGAAGATTCTCCATCCAAGGAAACTTGAAAACGCCCGGAGTGCAGAGGGGTTGTCGAATACCTTCATGGGTATGGCAATGCCCCCTGAATCAGAGGTTATCATGTAATATCTGGCCATCTTCATCACTGATTTTATAATATTATAAATAAATTTTTAATAATACTTATAAAGTTTTCATATCCCTTGCTCATGTTTGGGAAAGTTTTCTCAATAAAGCGTTTATAAGGGTTTGCAGAATATAATTCTGTGAAACAGTGTGCGGGATAATTGGCTACAAGGGAAGCAGGGAGGCAGGGCCAATACTTATAGACTCCCTGAAGCGGCTGGAATACCGGGGGTATGATTCTTACGGTTTTGCCACGGTTTCTGAGGGCAGGCTCATAACCAGGAAGAGCGTGGGCAGGATAAGCGACAACAATGAGAAGCATGCGCTTCCCGGAAACATAGGCATAGGCCACACGAGATGGGCCACTCACGGAGGGGTGACCGAGTATAATGCTCACCCGCACACCGACTGCAGAGGCTCAGTGGCTGTGGTGCATAACGGGATTATTGAGAACTTTCAGTCACTCAAGAACGAGCTTCTCTCCAGGGGGCACAGATTCGCTTCAGAGACTGACACCGAGATAATTCCTCATCTCATAGAGGAGTTTCTCGCGATGGGGTTTGAGGAGGCGGTTAAAAGGGCGGTGGAGAAGATAAGGGGGAGATACGCAGTAGTGGCGATACAAAAAGATTCTGACAGGGTGGTGGCTGTGAGAAGGGGATCGCCCCTTATAATAGGGGTGGGAGAAAACAATGACTTCTACGTGGCCTCGGACATACCGGCCTTTCTGGAGCATACGAGGAATGTCATGTATCTGGATGATAATCAGATGGTTGTCCTGAACGAGAGGCCTGAGTTCTTTGACCTTGAGACAGGGAAGAGGATAAGCAAAAGGGTGGTGGAAATCCAGTGGGACGCAAAGCAGGCCGAAAAGGGCGAGTACGGGCATTACCTGATAAAGGAGATAATGGAACAGAAGAATACAATCATGAGAGCTATCAACCAGAGGGATGAGGACATAACAAGGATAGCAGACGAGATTAACAGGGCGTTTGGAACGTTTGTGACAGGTTGCGGAACAGCAGGCAAGGTGTGCCTTGCGGCTGAGTACCTCTTCTCCAGGATAGCGAACAAGCACATTAATTTTATTGTTTCCTCTGAGTTCCCGAACTATCAGCATTTCCTGAAGGAAGGAGGCCTTCTGATTGCTGTTTCCCAGAGCGGGGAGACCGCTGATGTGCTGGAGGCCATAGATGCAGCGAAAAGGAAGAACGTGAAAGTCATCTCTCTTGTGAATGTAATGGGCTCCACGCTTGACAGGATGTCTGATCACACGTTCCTGATAAATGCAGGCCCTGAAAAGGCAGTGGCGTCTACAAAAGCGACCACAGCCCAGCTTGCCCTGGTAACCCTGCTTGCATACGCATGCGCGGGAAGGCTTCAGGAGGGCAAAAGCCTTCTTATGGAGGCGGCGTCAAAGGTCAATGACATGCTTAATCCCAGGTATGAAGACCGTATCAGGGACCTGGCAGAGAATCTCAAAGACCAGCCGAATGTTTATATAATAGGAAGGTCGCTGAACTACCCAATGGCCCTGGAGGCTGCAATCAAGATTATGGAAGTCAGCAACATACATGCACAGGGGTTTGCCGGGGGAGAGCTCAAACACGGCCCTCTGGCACTGATTGAAGAGGGTGTTCCTGTGATTGTCCTTACCGGGAATGACGAGGTCAGGGGCGATGTGATAGGCAATGCAATGGAAGCAAAAACAAGGGGTGCATTTATAATAGGAGTTGGGCCGGAAAGGAATGACGTGTTTGATTACTGGCTCAGGACACCGGATGTTGGGGATGCATCTCCCATAGTAAACATCATACCAATACAGATTCTGGCCTATCATTTAGGGGTCCTGAAGGGGTGCGATCCTGATTACTGCAGAAACCTGGCAAAGTCAGTCACGGTAAAGTAGGATTGAGGTGGAAAGGGTGAAAGCGGTCATTCTGGCAGCAGGGAAGTCGACCAGGACGCATCCTGTCACGGTGACCAGGCCCAAGGCCCTGGTGAAGATAGGCAACAAGCCGCTGCTGCAGTACAATCTGGAGTCGCTTGACGGAAAAGTGGATGAGGTTGTTTTGGTTGTGGGGTTCATGAAGGAGATGATAAAGCAGAGGTTTGGGTCTGGTTTCAGGGGGATGAAGCTGAGTTATGTGGAGCAGAAGGAGCAGCTCGGGACAGCGCACGCGCTTCTCGCAGCCGAGCCCCAGCTGGACGGAGATTTCCTGGTCCTGATGGGGGATGATATTTACGGGAAGGGAGCAACGGGGAAGATGTGCAGAGAAGGATATGCTGTTCTTGCCCAGAGGATTGAGAATCCTTCCAGATTCGGGGTCTGGATTGCGAGAAATGGAAGGGTGAACGGGTTTGCAGAGAAGCCTGCGGGGGCTGTTTCCAACCTGGTGAATTGCGGTATGTACAAACTGGATACAGGGGTGTTTGATTGTATAAGGAAGCTGGAAAAAAGCAAAAGAGGGGAATATGAACTGAACGAGGCCGTGAATGCACTGGCAAAGGAAAAGGAAGTCAGGGTTGTGGACTCTGGAAATGAGTGGGTCTCTGTGGGTTACCCCTGGGACATACTGGGAGCGAATGAAGCAATTCTGGACAGCATCGAATCCGAAATCAAAGGTGTGGTAGAGCCCAATGCAACAATAAAAGGCAGGGTGAGAATAGGCAGGGGAAGCATCATAAGGAACGGCTCGTATATTGAGGGGCCTGTTGTTATAGGGGAGAACTGCGTTATAGGCCCAAACTGCTTCATAAGAGGGAAGACCTCAATCGGAGACAATTGCAGGGTAGGGAATGCTGTAGAGATAAAAAACTGCGTGATAGGGGACAGGACGAATGTGGGGCATCTGACATATCTGGGTGATTGTGTGGCAGGGGATGACGTGAACATAGGCGCAGGGAACATAACAGCGAACCTGAGGCATGACAACAAAAACATAAGCACGATGGTTAAGGGCGTTATGGTGGACACGGGCAGAAGAAAGTTTGGTGCGGTTATTGGGGACAGGGTGCATACGGGTATAAATACCTCATTCTATCCCGGAAGAAAACTCTGGCCCGGGCAGACCACATTGCCGGGGGAGATTGTGAAAAAGGACAAGATGTGAACAGAACCAGTCACAGCCCCAGGAATCTGAGAAGTGAATCCTCTGTTATTAAGCCGGGTCCGTGTTTGCGAATCACTCCCCTGTCCACCCCAAATTCATCAGCCACGGTCTTGTGCTTGATGGCAGGGGTAACAAGGCCTGATGATATAAGCGGGTCAACAGGCCGGTAGCAGTCAATGGTGCAGGAGGGAACAATAACCCGGTATATATTTCCATCTGAGTGCTTGAAAAATGAGTATCTGAAATATATTTCCTCCATAAAGATAATTGCGGAAAATGTTTTTAAAGGTTTGGTTTCTGTTTTTTGCAAGCTTTTTAAAATCTGTAATTAATTATAGTTATGGAAATTCCGAACTTTCTCGACCCTTCGCTACTTTACAGCACTGCAACCTCACATGGGTTTGAACACTGGATAGGGCTTGGAATTACTCTTATAATCTCCACGATTATCGGGGGCATAATCCTGATGGTTATTCTAGAAGTTTTCAGCCACAAATTCGGGGAGGGCGTAAAGCCTGCAAACGCGTTTCTGGTGGTGCTGATTACCAACATAATAAATCTCTTCGGAATTATGGGCATACTGGTATCCATTGTTCCCGCCATTGGAATGATATCGCTTATACTCCCTGTTTTGGTGTGGATAGCTCTGATAAAGGGTTTTTTCGGGGAGCTCAGCTTTGCGCATGCTACAATAATAGGGATTTTGCTCTATGTGGTGACAATAATAATCCTGCCAACGCTGACCAGTTATGTGGCTGCTTTTATACCGAGTTTTGGCTGACGGGAAAACAGGAAAAGAATACCTCAGTTGCTGAATTCTACTCTGCAGGGCGTTGGGAATTTCGCAGAAGCTCTTCTAAAGGCCTCCTTGACAGCGGCCTGCTTTGACTTGTCTGCCCTTATTTCAATGAGTTTCTGGCCGGGCCTGACCTGGGCTGCGGTTCCGATAGGCCTCCCGAACGCTTTTCTCATTCCTGTCTGAAACCTGTCGGCTCCTGCTCCTGTTGCTGTGGGGTTTTCTCTCAGAACATGGTGAGGATAAACCAGAATCTTCAGGAAGAAGTTTCCCTTTCCTATTCCCTTGTCAAGAGCCTTGTTTGCAGCTACCCTGGCTGCCTCAAGGGCATTATGCCGGATCTGAACCCCTCTCTCGGAAATCAAGCAGCCCTTCAGGGAGAATGCTGCTTTTGGGTTGCCCATCTCATACTTCACGATCTTCTTGTGGGGCATACTTTTGACATAGCTTCTTCTGGGCTTCTTCTTGCTGAACCTGGTGTAAGGCCTTTCCTTCTTTCGATAGCACTTGGCGGGTCTTAATGATGCCATATCAATCACTTATCCGGGGATAAGTATATATGAGGAGGGGTGTTTTTAAATGTTTCATCTGCGCTCTTCATGGATTTTGCTCTGGCAGACCCTGTCTTGGTTCTGGTATTTGGCGGTCTTACGGAGGTTGTAAGGCGTTTCCGAAGGCGAGGTCAGGCGAAAGAGAAGGAGCTTGCATATCTTCATGTCCGGATAAAGGGTGACAGGCATCTTTCCAAGGTTGGATATCTCCAGGACAAGCTTTCCTGACCATCCGGGGTCCACCCAGCCTGAAGTGATGTGCGCTGTTACACCAAGCCTCCCCAGCGAAGAGCGGCCGTCAATGTAGGCTGCAATGTCATCCGGCAGGGTGATTTTCTCCTTGGTGATTCCAAGTATGAATTCTCCGGGATGCAGGATGAAAGGCCTTCCCTTTGTGCTGACGCGTTTTGTATATTCCTTCGGGTTCATAGAATCTATGTAGGGTTCGCGTGTATGCTTGAACTCGCTGAACTCCGGTCCCAGCCTAAGGTCTATGCATGCTGGCTGAATCTGGTTTTCAGGGTCGTCCAGGGGGTCAATACCGATCTTCCCCTCCCCGAGGAGCTTCTTAATCTCGTGATCAGGGATAATCATGGCAGTCATTTATAGAAGGAAAGGGGTTTTAAATGGCTTTGCCCAATTAAAAATATGAAGGAAGCTGGTTTCTGGAAAAAGGAATCCGGAAAGGTGCGCTGCCTGCTGTGTCCCAGGGAATGCCTGATTGGGAAGGGAGAGACCGGATTCTGCTCGGCCAGAAAGAATATTGACGGGAAGCTCTTCTCAATAGTGTATGGGAGACCCTGCTCTGTTAATGTTGACCCGATCGAGAAAAAGCCACTGTTCCATTTTGCACCAGGGACCTCCTGCCTCTCCATCGCCACCGTGGGGTGCAACCTGGACTGCTCATTCTGCCAGAACTATGAGATATCGCACCCGAAAAGCGTTTTTGGGAATGAATACTCTCCTGAGGACATAATAGAGCTTGCAAGGAGATATGCTGTTCCGGGGATAGCATACACATATACAGAACCCACAATATTCTTCGAGTATGCATATGATATAATGAGGCTTGCCAGAAAGGAGGGGCTTTACAATGTGTGGGTTTCAAACGGGTACATCAACCCTGAACCTGCGAAAAGGGTTTCCAGGTTTCTGGACGCAATAAATGTCGACATGAAGGGGGATGTCAGGTTTTATCAGAAGCTCTGCGGGATTCCTGACGAGATTCCTGTTCAGGAAGCGCTCAAGGTTTACAAGGAGAATGGTGTGTGGGTGGAAGTGACAAATCTCGTGATTCCCGGATATAATGACAAGCCAGAGCAGTTCAGATCCCTTGCGGAATGGGTCAGAGATAATCTTGGCCCTGAAACCCCGTTGCACTTCTCCAGATTCTATCCAATGTTCAGGCTCAGGAATACGGAACCCACCCCGCTCAGAACCCTGGAAAGGGCAGCAGAAATCGCTTCTGAAGCAGGGATGAATTATGTGTATATAGGGAACTTTCCCGGGCATGAGAAGGAGAACACCTATTGCCCGAGATGCGGAGAAAAAACCGCGGAAAGGACCAGCTATCAGGTCTTCTCCTTCAGCACGGTTTGCCAGAAGTGCGGAAACAGGATTCCTGTCGCAGGCGAGAAGTGGATAAACAAGTAGGTTAAGGATTTAAATGAAGCAGGAGAATTAGGAGTATGGATTCCAAAGTCATGGAAAGGGTGAAGAAGAAGCTCAAGGAAGGGTGGATCAGGAGCTCGATGATGATAGAGGCTCTTGGAACCACCGAGAGGGCCGCAAGGGTTGGCCTGGAGCAGCATGTGGATAAGATGAAAAAAGAGGGTGGCTGCATTGTGTTCAATATAAATTTCAGCGGCGTGAAGGAGGCCAAGCATCCCCATCCAAATGTAGAGAAGGGGTATTCAAACGTGGTGGAGCTCGAGGTACTGACCGAGAACTTTGAAAAGCTTGTTTATGTTGTTATGAGGTACGGTCCCTCAAGTGTGGAGATTCATGAACCGGAAAATATAAGGATTGATTTTGGAGAAGCGCAGAGCATAGTTAACTCCCTGGCCGAGATGATACATAATTTTGCTGCTGCCGGAATAGGGGGTATAATAATAAACGCTGACCAGTAGTCAGCCGTCCCTTATGCCTTCTGTGGTCACGCGAAACACTGTTTCTCCTTCAGGGAGGCAGGGGGAGTCAATCAGTTTGGCAATCCTCTTGTCCGCCTTGCTCTTCCTGAGGTATACCCGGAATGTGGCCTGATGCCCGAGAACATGGCCCCCTATCGGAGCAGTGGGGTCTCCGAAGAGGATGTCCGGCCTGGACATGACCTGGTTGGTCACGTATACTGCAATATTGTACACATCCGCAAGCCTTTGCAGGGTGTGAAGGTGGCGGTTGAGTTTCTGCTGCCTGTTTGCCAGGGTTCCCCTTCCCGTATAATCGCTTCTGAATGCTGATGTAAGGGAATCCACTATTATTATTCCTATGTTCTCCTTCTTGAGAATATCCTCTGCTTTTTCAGCCAGCAGAACCTGATGGTCGCTGTTGTAGGCGCGGGCAATCAGAACGTTTTCCAGGGTTTTTTTGGGGTCAAGACCCAGCCCCTTTGCCATATCCATTACCCTCTCGGGCCGGAAGGTTCCCTCTGTGTCAATGAAGAGGGACTTCTTTCCCAAACCCCCCTTCTCCTTTGGGAGCTGGACTGTTACAGCAAGCTGCAGGCCCAGTTGGGACTTTCCTGATCCGAATGCTCCATGCATCTCTGTTATGGCCTGGGTTTCCACACCGCCCCCAAGGAGTTCGTCCAGGGCCTTGGAGCCTGTGGTGATCTTGCCCACTGCGTCTCTTCTCTTGAGAACAGAAGATGCTGTTTCAAATCCCATGTCCAGCTTGTCTCTGGCAGCGCTTATTATTCTGGAGGCTGTTTCTTCGCCCAGGCCTACATCAGTGGAGAGCTGGCCTGGAGAGGAAGCCGCAATGACCATAAGGGTGTCATAACCTGATTCCCTTAGTTTTTCAAGGGTTTTTTCTCCTACTCCGGGGAGGTTTGAGAGGTCGTCTGCCATGTTAGCACCAGCTGGTCTGGAGGGTGGGGCTACAGCTCTTCCCTCCACATATTTGAATATTTTAGAGTATGATTATTTAAGGCTGAGGATAGCGGGGTTCCGTTAGGGCCGCTAAGGCTGCTGCGGAGTGCTCATGTTTCTCTGCATGCTTTTCAGAATGTCATCGGCCTCTTTTGCAACATCCACCTCAAGGATGTCATTAACCACGAGTTCCTTGTTTTCTGTCAGGGTATTGAGCTTCACCCTGCCCCTGAATATGAAGTCCTTGCCAAGGTTCTGGAAGTTTTCAACTATCTCCAGGGGGTCTTTGTGGGATTCCATGAGTTCCTTTGTGGTTTTTCCAACAAGCTTCTCAGCGAGTTCGCGGAAAAAGACCGCTCTTATGTTTCCAGTGCCGTCATCAATCACGCCTGATATGACCATCCCGTAGTCCGGCTCCACCTTTCCGTGTTCCCTGCAAATCCAGTTGTTGCTGTCATCAGAGTTGATCCTGGTGCCGCATTTGGGGCACACCTCAAAGAAGGGGTTCTTTCTGAAAATCTGAACAATAGCGGCTCTTGTCTCTTCAAATCCGCCCTCCCTGAAATCCTTTATGGGCTTTCTTCTCGCCACTGTGAAGTCCTGCTTCATCTTCCTGACATCAGGCAGATTGACCTCTTCCTGGATTTTGGAAAGCAAACCCCTTCCTATCCTTAGCTCAAACTGGCCCTGATTGTCTACCTTGACATAGCCCCGGGACAGCTTTATGACATCGCCTTCGGACAGGCCAAGCTTTTCCAGATATTCCACTTCTTCATTCCAGAGGGAGAGCCTTGCAAGGCCTGTTTCATCGCCAAGTATGAGGTTCGCCACCCTCCCCTTTTCCCCGTTTCTCTCGAACTCCCTGATGTCTGTTATCCTGATTATCTTGCCCACAATGTCAACTGACCTGAGACCATCAACCAGGTTCCCAATCTTCAGCTGCTTCTTGCTCTCCTTAAGAAGATTTATGCCATTCTCCCTAGCCACTATGTAGGCAGCGCCCTCTTCTGAGACCAGCCCTGAAAGTTCGTTCTGTTTTTCTTTGACAAGGTTTCTTGCATCGGATTCTGATATCTTTGCCTTCTCAGAGATTTTCTTCACAATGTCGTCTACAGAAAACATGGTGTTATATTGGAAGGAAATTTAAAAAGGATTCCCTGGTCTTGACCCTCTCTCGCCATCCATCGCAAGGCTCGGATGATGGCTTTCTTGAAAAGAGGTTATGGGCCGGGGGGGATTTTCATGTCACCGATAACATGTGAGATGCCTTTCTTTTTGCAAAAGAAAGGGGTCCGCTTTGAACCCCCGACCTCCCGATATCTGCTGGGTTCAGACGCCCTGGTTTCTGGCCCATATCAGTCGGGTGCCCTAACCAACTAGGCCACCGGCCCACTAATCTAACACATTATCTGCGTAACGATTTAAATAAGATTGTTATTTAAAGAGCACATAACAAACCTTAACTGTAACAGGACGGTGAAGAGGTCTGGGAAGGATGTCTTTCGAGTAGTGATTGGTGTTCCCCCGGAATGTCCTTCCAGATAAGGGAATGGCGCCCAGAAGAGCGCCTTTCCGTATCGTGCTCCCGTCGTCTAGTCCGGCCAAGGATACGAGCCTCTCGGGTAGGCTTCAACCGGGCCAGGGGAGCCTTCTGGCTCCTTGACAGGGAAAGCTCGTGACGCGGGTTCAAACCCGCTCCCTTTTGCAGGAACTCTCACGTCATCAAAGGCCTGTGGTTGCCCAAAAACATGAAGGGGGGAAGTGTGGAAATCCCGCCGGGAGCATCAATACAGGGCGCTGCAAAAGCAGCGCCCCTTTATTTTAAGTTTCTGTCCCAATTCTGAATATGGTTTCAATAAGCGTGTGCATGGTTGTGAAGGATGAAGAAGAGAATCTGGAAAGGTGTCTGGAGAGCGTGAAAGACATTGCTGATGAGATTGTCATAGTGGACACGGGTTCCGGGGATAGAACAAAGGATATAGCAAGAAGGTATACAAACAATGTGTTTGACTTTAAATGGGTGAATGACTTCAGCAGGGCAAGAAACTTCTCGCTGTCCAAGGCCGTTGGAGAGTGGGTGTTTTTCCTGGATGCGGATGAGACTGTTTCGGAAAGGGACATCCCGGCAATAAAGCAGCTTGCAAGGAACAGGCATTTTGACGGCTTCTCATTTGTGATAAGAAACTACACAAACAACCAGGGCCTTGTGAATTTCATTCCCCTTAAAGGAGATGATTATCCTGAATCAAGGGGGTGGAAGGGGTATGACAGGAGCAGGGTGGTCAGAATGTTCCGGAGGCAGGCGGGCGTGTTTTTTGAAGGGGAAATACACGAGGTAGTGGAGCATTCAATAAGGAGAAAGGGAGGGAAAATAATGGAAGTGGACATCCCGATTCATCACTTCGGGGAAAGGTCGGGTGAGAAGGACAGGAAATATCTGGAGATGAGCAGGAAAAGGGTTGCTTCTGCTGGCAATGACCCGAAAGCGCTTTTCTCTCTTGGGTTCGCCCTGTTCAGGAAAGGGGATTTTCAGGCTGCTGAATCATGTTACAGGAAGGCTGTTTCTCTGAATAACAATTACAGGGAGGCCTGGTTCGGCCTCTCGGAGGTTCTTGGCAGGATGGGGAGGCTTTCAGAGGCCGTTAAGGTGAACAGGGCAATAGCAAAAAAATGGCCTTCAGAGAGCGCGGCATATTACAATCTGGGTGAGCTTTTTCTGGCACTGGGAAGAAAGCATGAAGCTGTGGAATATTATGAAAAGGCCCTGGAGCTGGGAAGTCCGCTGAGGGACAGGATAGTGAAAGCACTGAATAAGCTTAAGCGGCATTGAATGGATTCATTATGATTTCAGTAAAAGCATACCCAGCCAATGAGAAGCATTTTATCAGACTGAAATCTTTTGCCAAAAAGATTCTTGATATATGCACAGAGGCCGGTGCAGTTCCGGTTGTCTGGGGGAGCATGGCCTGCTTTGGATACACAAAAAACAAAGAGATTGTTGTGAATGTTAATCAGTTCAGGATGCCTGTTATGATGATCGAAGCAGGCATTTATTAACCAAGGTCTGATTATTATAATTATTGCTAAATGCTGCTGAAGCAATGGGGTGAATAAATGGCAGGCCTGAAAAAGTACTGGATTCTGGCTCTGGCGGCAATCTTAATAATTCTTGGCCTTGCTTCAAATTCTGTTTATGGAAATACGTTGTCAGCAGGGCAGTTCGCATCAAATTATTTTGCAGCAGGCGATTTCTCACTGGGGGTATTCGCAGCTGGGACCTTTGCTATAGGCGTGTTTTCAATCGGAATCTTTTCAGCGGGCATGTTCTCTGTGGGGCTGTTGTTATTGCAAAACACAAGAAAACGCTGAAGGAATAGCATGTTGTGGTATTCAGATGCTTGTTAATTGCTTCACGCGAACATCTTCGCATCAGAAGGGCCGCTGGTCTCTTCTCAGCCGCATCATGCTGGAGATGTTTCCCGTAAGCCCGAGCACGCTCATGTAAAAATTTTCCATCTCCGTTTCAGGGATTTTGGCCACGTTGTCAGCCTCTATCAGGGGCGCGGGAAGGCCGTAACCAGAGTGATGACCTGATATCGGGATGAGTATGGAGGCTATTTTCCTCCCTGTTTCCTCCGGCGTGCCTGAGAGGAAGTCAACCCTGACAGGCCTGTCCTTTTCTGCTGTCTTCAGGTAGAAGCTGTGGAGTTTTCCGGCAAAATTCCCTTGCATCTCCCTGATTACAGGATGCTCTGACGGTTTTTGAGAGTAAGGAAAGACGCGGGTCATGTCACCCTTCTTCAGAACATAGTAAAGGAGATTTGTGTCCCTGGTTACTGAAAGAAGGGCCTGCATCTCCCTTGCAGCAGGATGTTTCAGGGAGGAAAGAATCTTCTCTGCAATCATCTTGCAGAACATGGCCCCCCTGGAGTCCTCGATTACTCCTGACAGGAGGATTCCCTCTTCAGAGCATTTTGAATATAGTTTCTCATACAGCCTGAGCATCTCCATGAACTCCGAATAGACTGGAGAAGACCCTGAAGGCTTGTCAGAATGGTGGGGAACAATAGAGCCGTCCATGAGAAGAAGGTCCGGATGGAACTTGTCAATGGAGTCCAGTGCCCTGGAAACCTCGGACTTCATCCTGAATATTGAGGAATGGTACGCCCAGTCAATGTCTGTCAGTGCCTCTATAACATCAGGCTGTATTGCGGGTATCTTTGAGGGAAGGTAATCCACCTTCTGGACCCTGTTGTTTTTATAATAGAAGCAGGCCGCAACCGACCTGGTCAGAACGCAGTCAAAGCCGTGAAATGAGCGCTTTGCAAGACCCCCGTCAATCCCGGCTATTCTGATGCCCCCGAGGTTGGCGGGCTCTGGTTTCAGGACAAATTCGAGCACAGGCCCGATATCGGTGAGGAATTCCGCAAGCTTTTTCCTCTGCCTTTCCATCGCGGTTATCTTGCCTGCTATCTCCCTTATCCTGACAGCAATTCTTTCCATGGGAGAAATATCAATTAAGGGTTTAAATCCTAATCCCACTGGCTATAAACCAGTCCTGGATTCCTATAATGAAACAGTTTCATTCCAGGCAGGAAGGTGCTGCATACACTTAAAAACATGCACCTATATGTTATAACAATGAAACAATTATTTCTCGCCCTGCTCGTGATGCTGGTTGCTGTCATCTGCATGCCTGCTGCTGCGCAGGCCGTGGGGCTGAAATATTACGGGATTGAGGACAATATAAGAAGTGACATGATTGTGGAGCACACGTTAAAAATGGAATTTGACAGGCCCATCAGCAATCTGGAATACAGGCTTGACTTCAACACAGAGGGGCTGAAAACAGAGAACAACTTCGGCATTTCAAACTGCATTGCAAAGAACACAAATTTCGGGAGTCTGATATCATGCTCCTTCCGGGGCATGACAGAGAACAGAAGCTTTGTTACATTCAGATTCAGAAGCAGGGGCGGGATAACGAAGACTGATGAGAATTACACATATGCTGCAAATTACGGAATATCCCTTCCTGTGCAGACGCTTTTTGCCATTGTGAGACTGCCTGAGAATGGGATACTCTCCCGTCAGGTGGCCAACCAGTCATACTCACCCGCTGATGGCAAAATCCTTACAGACGGAAGAATAATAATGGTTTACTGGGACAGGGAGAATCTCACCGCAGAGGACGAGTTCGGATTTTCTGTTTCATATAACCTTCCCTCATTCAACGACCCCTTCTTTAACTTTCTCGTTGGCGGGCTTGTGTTCATTGTTCTTGTGTCCCTGTTCGGCGTTGGCTTTTATTTCAGAAGAACGCATATCACTGGCTCTGATGAGGATGTTGTGAAATCTGTTCTGAACAGGAACGAGAGGACCATAGTGGAGATACTGAACAGGCACGGGGGGAATGCAATACAAAAGGTTCTTGTCAGGGAGTCGGATTTTTCAAAGGCAAAGGTATCAAGGCTTGTCAAGAGTCTTCAGGAAAGGGGAATGGTGAAGATAGAGCCTGTCTCCGGAAGGGAAAACAGGATAATCCTGAGGCTGGAGAAAGGGTAAATATCTGATTAGACAAATTCTATTCATGGCAAAAAAATCAGGCAGGGGGACCAAGCCGGAGTGGCAGAAAGCACTGGCCAAAGAAAGAATAAAAAGGCTTTTTGAAATGGCGGACAAGAGTTTCAGGAAAGACCCTGATCGCTCGCACAGATATGTCCAGCTGGCCAGGAAGATAGGAATGCGCTACAATGTGAGAATCCCGAGGGAGATGAGAACCATGTTCTGCAAGAAATGTTATAAGTATCTGAAAGCAAATATTAACAGCAGGGTAAGGACAAGGAGCACTCAGGGGGCTGTTGTTGTGACCTGCCTTGAGTGCGGTCATGTCATGAGATATCCTTACGGGAAGGAAAAACGCCGGAAAAAGTGATTACATGAAGGTGCTGATACTTATAGGCATGGTGATAGTGTTCATATCAGCCTTTTTCTCGTTTTTTGTTTTTAACACTGTCATAAGAGAAGGGATAAAATGCGTTTTTTCTGCCGGAGAGAGCTGCAGCGGGAGCGTGACAGGGGGGGTTGTTATTTTTGGTTTTGCTGTGATAGCGTTTTTCATTGCAATAGACGCGCTTGTGGTGTACATAATACTGAAGAGTGTGTACACAGACCCCTATGCCTCGCTGGCCGCTCAGGAAAACCAGGATTCTTAGATAAATATTTAAATAGCTGTTAACAAGGGAATGGTATGGCATCAGTGCTTGAGATTGACAGCCGGGGGCTCATAGAAAGAGTGGCCCGGAAACTGGAGAAGATGGAAGAGGTGAAGCCGCCTGCATGGGCTTCCATAATAAAAACAGGGGTTCATAAAGAAAGGCCGCCCTCCCAGAGGGAATGGTGGTGGCTGAGATCAGCCTCTATTCTGAGGAAGGCCTATGTGAAGAACAGGGTAGGTGTTAACAGCCTCAGGAAGGTTTACGGGGGCAGGAAAAACAGGGGCCACAAGCCGGAAAGGAAGGAAAGGGCATCAGGAGCTGTCATAAGGAAAATTCTCCAGCAGCTCGAGGTTGCTGGTTTTCTCAAGGCAGAAGCCAGGAAAGGGAGGTTTATAACCCCAAAGGGGCAGTCGTTTCTTGACAGCGTTGCAAGGGAAATGAAGAAAGGATAATCTGCGCGGTGTTTGCAGGCGCTTACATATAAAAGGATTGGACCAAGAATATTAGGTACTCTGGTGGTTGGTTTGTCAAAAGTCAAGAATATTGGACTTGCCAAACAGGGAAGAGACAGAATTGACTGGGCAGAGAACAGGATGCCTGTTCTGGTCAGGATAAGAAAAAGGTTTGAGAAGGAAAAACCGCTGAACGGCCTGACAGTGGCATGCTGCCTTCACGTGACAAAAGAGACCGGCGTTCTCATGAGAACACTCAGGGCAGGAGGAGCAGAGGTTGTTCTTTGCGGATCAAATCCGCTGAGCACGCAGGATGATGTGGCCGCTGCACTGCTAAAAGAAGGCATCCATGTGTTTGCCTGGAGAGGGGTCTCGAACGAGGAATACTACTGGTGCATTGACAGGGCTCTGGACATGAAACCGAACATCACAATGGATGACGGCGGGGACTTGGTTGCAGCAATCCATTCGAATAGGAGCGAGATTCTGGGAAACGTCCTCGGCGGCACAGAGGAAACGACCACGGGGGTTATAAGGTTCAGGGCAATGGAGAAGAACAGGGCACTGAAATACCCTGTGATTGCAGTGAATGACGCTTATACCAAGCACCTGTTTGACAATCGATACGGCACAGGGCAGTCCACAATAGACGGCGTAATGAGGTCAACCTCAATCCTCCTGACAGGAAAGAATTTTGTTGTCGGAGGGTACGGCTGGTGCGGCAGGGGGGTGGCAATGAGGGCAAGGGGCATGGGCTCGAATGTCATAGTGACAGAGGTTGACCCAATAAAAGCACTGGAAGCTCTTATGGACGGATTCAGGGTCATGCCCATGGCAGAGGCCGCGGCTGTCGGAGATGTGTTCGTAACAGTTACGGGCAACAGGAACGTTTTAACCGCAGAGCATGTCAAGAAGATGAAAGACGGGGCAATACTGGCAAACTCCGGGCATTTCAACGTTGAGATAGACATACCCGGAATAGAGAGAATCGCAAAGAGAAAAAAGCAGGTCAGGCCTGGTGTGGAAGAGTATGTTCTGAGGAACAGGAACAGGGTTTATATCCTGGCGCAGGGCAGGCTGGTGAATCTGGCCGCTGCTGAGGGACATCCCTCAGAGGTCATGCAGATGTCTTTTGGGAACCAGGCGCTCTGTGCAGAGTATATAGCGAAAGGGGGAAATGGAATGAGGCCTGGAGTTTGCCCTGTCCCAAAAGAGATAGACATGCAGATTGCATCCATAGCGCTTGAATGTGCAGGCGTGAAAATAGACAGGCTCACAAAAGAGCAGAAAAGATACATTTCAAGCTGGAAGGAGGGAACGTAGATGGACCCGCAGGAAATCGAAAGAATCAGGCAGGTTGAGGATATGAAGAGGCAGATAATGCTGAGGATACTGTCCAAGGAGGCATTTGAGAGACTCTCAAGGGTCAGGATGGTGAACCCCGAACTCGCAGGTCAGGCAGAACTCTATCTTGTGCAGATATATCAGGCAGGGAAGATAGGAAACAAAGTCACTGATGAGCAGATGAAGGGGGTTCTGAAGGCGCTTTCGGACGGGAGGAAGGATTTCAGCATAAAGCGGAAGTGATTATTATATAAATGTGCTATCTACAAGATTGAACAGGTGGGTTCATGTCAAGAAACAAGCCGCTGGGAAGGAAGCTCAGGCTTTCCGCAGCAGGCAAGAGGCGGTCTGCACCCAGGTGGGCTGACATAAAGAAGTTCGGCCTGAAAAGAGCAAGAACCAGAAGGATAAGGGTTTCTGTTAAGCACTGGAGAAGGGGCAGGCTGAAGATGGGTTAGCATGGCCGAGAAGTCCGGTTCAGATGAGAGGATAATAATCATTCCGCTTAGAAAGGAGTTTCTCAAATCCCCGAGGGTCAAGAGGGCAAACAGGGCCATGAGAATCATAAGGGCTTTTCTGGCAAGGCATATGAAGGCGGAGGAGAGCAATGTCAGGATTTCGCAGAAGATTCATGAGAAGATATGGGAAAGAGGGGCGCATAAACCTCCTCCAAAAATAAAGGTCAAGGCCAGAAAGGATTCTGATGGTGTTGTGAAGGCCATGCTTCCTGAGGAGATCGAAACTCCAAAGGAAGAGAAGAAAAGCAAAATCATGGAAAGGCTGGGGAAGAAAGGAGAATCTTCTGAAAAATCAGGGAAAGAAGAATCTGGGCAGAAGCCTGGACTGGAGAAAGGAGAAGTTAAAGCAGAAAAGGAAACGGCTGAGAGGAAAGGCAAGCCCGGACATGAAAGGAAGCCGGCCAGAGCGGAAACAAAGAAGTAGTTCTGATTTAAATCATTGCCCTAATTCTCATCATGGCAAGGAATTTCAGAAAGCTTCTGGAGGATTCGTTTGCAATCCCCGAGGAGAAGAGGGTGTTCCTTCCTTCCGGATTTCAGAGAATAGGGGACATAGTAGTGGTGAATATAAGGCCTGAGATTGCAGACTATTCCGGAAAGATTGCAGATGCTATAATGAGGAATTATGCTTATGTGAAGTCTGTATGGAGAAAGGCCGGACCGGTTGACGGCGAACTCAGGAAGCCCTCTGTGGAGCATATAGGGGGGTTTAACAGATCTGTGACTGTCCATACAGAGAATGCATGCAGGTACAGGATAGATATCAGCAGGGTCATGTTCTCAAAGGGAAACGTGAAAGAGAGAGCAAGGGTGCCCCCTCTCGTAAAAAAGGGGGAAACCGTGGTGGATATGTTTGCCGGGATAGGATATTTCAGCATACCTGTGGCCAGGCACAGCCAGGCAGCCAGGGTGTATTCCATAGAGAAGAACCCTGAATCAATGGCTCTGCTCAGGGAGAACATAAGGCTGAACAGGGTTGAAAAAAGGGTCGTTCCCATACTCGGGGACTGCAGGGAGGTTAATCTCGGGGAAGTGGCCGACAGGGTCGTGATGGGGTATCTTCCGAGAACGCGTTCTTATCTCTCCTGTGCGCTGAAATCGCTGAAGCCGGAGGGAGGAGTGATACATTATCATGACACCTTTCATGAGAGCGAAATATGGGAGAGGCCGCTGGACATACTGGAGGTCGAGGGGTTCAAAAGGGGGTTTGAGCTGAAGAAAATGACGTACAAGAGCAAGGTCAAGGAGTATGCGCCGGGGATATATCATGTTGTCATGGATGCTGTTTTTGGGAAGCCTTCGTGAAAGCCATTATGTACATGCATCCAAGATCCTTGTCAAGGAATCTCTCAAGAATGAGTTTTGCTTTTTCAGCCGGTGTAAAGCCCTCAAAGGAGCACCACTTCGGTTTCTGAAGGATGAAAGCAGAATCGAAGTCAGCGAGTTCGAGGCCGTTTTCCCTGAATGCGGCAGTTATCTCTTCTTTCGTGAACAGATACATTCTGCTCTTGTTGCCGTCTATGCAAAACCCCTTGAACCTCGTGTGCGGGTCTGGAAAGACTGATTTCTTCTCGGTGTAGGAGTAGTTCTTGTCGTATATGCTGGTGACCGAGACAAGAGCGAATGAGTTTTTCTTCAGGACCCTGGAAATCTCGGATATCATCGCTCTGTGGTCAGTCATGTTGAGAACAGAAAACATGCATAGAACCGTGTCAAAAGAGCTGCTTCTAAAAGGCAGCGCGAGACCGTCGCCTATCAGGACAGGCTTCCCTGTCCTCATGGAAAAGGATATCATCTGCCTGCTGATGTCAAGGCCTGTTATGTCAAGGGAGGAGTCTAGGTGGTAACCTGTTCCGCAACCAATGTCAAGAACTCTGCCTTTTGCGTATCTTCTGATAAAACGGTTCTCAATGGTTCTCACCCTGTGGCTCGTCGGGGTATTGTGGCGGACGTCATAAATATCAGCTGTTTTGTCATAGACATTTTCCTCCATAACTGATTATTTTGGGATTCTGCTTTTAAGGTATTATCTGAACTGATTGTGAAATGGTGCCCGATGCTGACAAAAGCTGCAGCTGGGAAGTGAAAAACAAAGAAAAAGGGAGGGGTTGCCCCCTTTGGTTTTTGCACACTGACCTAAGCTGCTGCTTCTTCCAGTGATGTGGTCCCCTTCATGACCTCTGCTGCAGCTGCTCTTGTGTCGTCAGCTGTAGCGCCTGCCACTACCAGGGCCTTCTTGCCTGTTACAAGAGCGTCATCGTATTCCTTGATTATCTTCTTCCATGTGAACTGCTCGTAACAGTCAGGCTTTGTGTTCGGTATGCCCATCACTGTAGCTGTTATCTTGTTGGCGCAGGGTCCTCCGACCAGTATGACGTCAGCATTCAGTGTTCCTGCATCGACTAATGATTGCACTTCAGTGTCAAGTTTTGCGACCGGGTTCTTTATCATTACTGCTGATTTCACTGTCTGGCCGCCAGCGGCTGTACCGAAGGACGGGTCGGATCCAACACCCACCATTGCGATTGACTGGTCGTCCGGGTATTGTACCTCCAGATATCCGTCATTGTCGCTGTCGTACTTCAGGTATGTTCCATACCTGTCATAGTATTCGGTTACGCTGGTGTCTGTTCCCTGGCTGTCTGATAACTGCACTGCTGAAGTCAGTGTAGGTGCTGATATTGCTACCTTTGCGCTTGTTGCTGTTCCGCCGTTGGTCACGGTCACCAGGACAGCATCCTGCACCTCTGTTCCTGCCGGGTTCTTGCCCTTTTCTTCGTATATAAGCACTGCAGGAGCAGCTGTCAGGTTGACCCCGCTTGTTGCGTTCAGCGTGGCATCTGTTGCGCCTGGTGAAAGGGTGTAGGTAAGCCTTCCTGCTGATACGCTTGTAGTTGTGTTGTATATCTTGGCGCTTGTGTTCCCTGGAAGCTCATATGTTATGCCGCTTGTGCTTCCTAATGTCACTGGCTTGAGGAAGGTTATCCATGCACCGTTCTTTGTCTGTATGAGCGGGAATACCATCACATTGCCTGTGACACCGGCAGATGCTCCACTACCCCAAGTGAACTGGAATGTCTGGGCGCTGCTGCTTACGTTATTGACAAAGTATGCATTGCCGTCGAGATAGAACGTGGCAGAAGCGTGCCCGGTGTCAGTCAGGTATATCCTGCTGGTCTGGCCTGACATGACGTCCTGGAGCTCGATGTATGCGTTGTTGCTTCCAATGCTGCTTGCAGTCTTATATTGCATTATGTGGCCGAACTCGGATTCCTGTGTAGGTGCGAGAAGGACATAGTCGTTCTTCTTCACTGTGTCTCCTTCCTTGACCACATAGGTCTGCGTGCTGGTGATATTCAGCTGCGGGTTCCAGCTGGTAGTTGTGCTGTAGATCCAGTTGAGCGTCTTCTCATTGTTCCTGGAATCAGTGAATTTCAGGGAAGCTCCTGTGGTACCAGAGTTGTCAATGGTAATGGTGTCAAGTGTCCCCCTGGTGAGACCACCGAATGCTACCTTGAAGCCGCCGAAAACCGGATCCTCAAAGGGAACCTCAGGTGTTATCCAGTCCTTGTCCGTGGCTGTGGCTCCTACAGCTATCTCAATCTTGGAGAGTCCCTGGGCAGCGGTTCCTGTAAGCGCAACCAGTGTTCCGTCTATCGTGTCTCCGCTCTGTCCTACCTTGACAGGTGCTCCGCTCTCAAGCACTATCTTGGAAGAGCCCAAGCTTAGCTTGATAGAGCTGACTGATCCTTCCTTCTGGAAGTAGTAGATGGAGTCTATATAGACGTCAACACCGGCAATCTTGTAGGAAACCCCTTCATGGACCTCCTTTGTCTGTCCGTCCACAGTGATGACAGCTGTTGTTGTGTCAGACACACCGACAAGGCTTACAGTGTGTGTGGTTCCTTCTACTGTAACCTCAGCCGAATCACCCTCGTTCAGGGTCTGGGTGTCAGCACCTCCGAAAAGTTCGAGCTTCATCGGGCTTGAGTAAGTGCTGCTCTGGGCTCCTATTGTGTAGGTCTTTCCGAATATTGTTATTGTATTACCCCGGACATCGGTGTCGCTGATGTTAAGCACCTTGTTGAAGACGACTGTCAGATTGTAAAGCGGCTGTGAAGAGCTTGTTGAGAGATTTATGTGTAGAGCCGGATCGCTGATGTCGCCTCCTGGAACAAGGCCGTCCCCGTTGCTGTCGTCAAAGGTTATTACATTGTAGGCAGAACCTCCGGCCAGGTTTATGTACTGGTCGTACTGATATTCAGTACCTGAATCATCGGTAAATGTTCCGGAGGCCAGCAGGGTAGGCAGGTTCTGGCTTGTAAGGGTTGATCTCAGGCCGTCCTTGCCCAGATTATCACCAAGGTAGAGTTTCGTGTTTGTTGTGGTGATATCTGCGCCGCCCGAAACCGACACTGATGTTCCGCCTCCCACTGTGACATCTGTTGTGGCATAACCTGCGACTGCGGCTGCTATGTCCGCTGCTCCGACAACGTCCTTTGCGTATCCTGCGTTAGCAGCAGTGTCAGGAGTCCCAACAACGATTATGGGTGATGTCATACTGTTGTCGCTTGTGGCAACATAATCACCCAGTCCTGCAGCCATGGCACCCAAGGCCAATGTAGCTCCAGCAGTTATTGCAACCAAACCGCCTGTTAAAGCCTTTCGGATGTTCATTTGTTTTCCTCCATTTTATAATCCCTGACTACATGGCACTAATCAGGGTGTTGAAAAGGTATTGAATCCCGCTCTATATATAATTTGCATGAAACTGTTTCATCCGGGAGAATTTGACCATATCATATGGTTTTTATTGTTTTTAAAAGCTGATATATCAAATATAACTGTTTCAAAAAGAATTTTAGGTTTTTATATTGAGAAATAAATAATTTTAGGTTTTTAACAGGAATCATGTTTTTTCGTATCCTGACAGGAAATTCTGAACGCATTCAGGCAGCTGCGCACTGTAACCTCCTTCAAGAACAGCAAATCCGGGGAGATCGAGCCCGGAAATCATCTCTCCTATTCTAAGATAGCTTTGTGTTTCCAGACCCATGTTCGAAATGAAATCGCCCCTGTAGGTGTCAAAACCTGCTGAAACAGCCACAATACCGGGCCTGAAATTATTTATGAGGGACAGCGCCTTCCTGAGGACAGAGAGGTAACGCTTTTCCCCTGTCCCGGGGGGGAGAGGGAAATTAATGCAGTTGTCCTGGGATTTGAGTCCGGTTCCGGGGTAGAGCGGGCTTTGGTGAATTGATATGTAAAGGACATCGGGGTTTCGCAGAAATATGTCCTGGGTCCCGTTTCCGTGGTGGCAGTCAATGTCGAGAATGGCGACCCTTCCTGATTTCAGAAGAGACTTTGCTGATGCAACAGCAATATTGTTGAAGTAGCAAAAGCCGCTCAGGAAATCGCGGCCTGCATGGTGTCCGGGCGGCCGCATCAGGGAGAATGCCTTTTCTCCCTTTAGCGCGAATCTCATGGCATCAAGCGCGCCACCGGCAGAGAGTGAGGCGTGTTTGTATATGTTGGGAACGGGGGGCGTGTCAGGATCAGAGAATGCGGAGTTCTTTACACTCTCGATGAGCCTTCTTGTGTGGACGAGCAGGAGTTCCTTTTCAGAGCATGGGGAAGGTTTGATGAATGTGTAATTTTTCTTCAGACGGGCGTGAGTCCTTCTCACTCTTTCTGGGGATTCAGGATGACCCGGGGAGCTGTAAGAGAGGCACTCGGGGGAGTAGATTATTTTCATGTTATCATTTATAATTGTTGGATTGAATAAAAACTGGCATAACACCGTTATATTTATATATCCTCTGCCATCCCATTTAATATGAAACCAGCGTGCGAAATCATAGTGCAGGAGATACTCCCCGCCATGAGAGCAATGGTGGCCATGCAGCTCACAAAACAGTATGGTCTTTCACAGGAGCAGGCCGCACTCAGACTTGGAACAACGCAGCCAGCAATATCCCAGTACAAGCGCTCCATGAGGGGTTACAAGACCGCCATATTTAAGAAGCACCCCAAGATTTTGGAAATGATGAATTCCCTCACAAAATCAGCGGCTTCCGGAGAATTGTCCCCTGATCAGGTCACGCTGGAATTCTGCAGGATTTGCTTATACATAAGAAAGAACGGCCTGATATGCGAGATTCATAGGGAAAAGAATCCTCTTCTGGATGGGTGCAGGATATGCCTCGAGGGTGAGATATGCTGATTTATCCTGAAAACCATCTTTGCGTGATTTCATGTCCGTATTTGGCAGATCTGTCAGATTCCTGGTATCTTTTAATATATTTGCTGTTTATCTCAGCAATGCGGTTTGTGCTGTACGTGCAGCCAAAATAAATCTCAGTCGCCATTTCTTCCTGAAGACCATGAGGCAGTTTTTCCATTGTTTCAAGAGACTCTGAAAGGCGGTTGCGTCTCTCACTGGCCCAGTTCTCAGGGATACGGCTATGAAAGTTCATCTCTTGCCTAATCTTTTCAAGGGCCATATAAGGCGTTATCTCCCTTTTCTTGTTCTTCATATAATCACCATTTTGTAACTATTAAATAGTAATATAATCCATTTATAAAACTTTCGGTAATGTTCAGGAGAAAACAAGCTTCAGAACACCGTCCCTGAATTCCCTGGCCTTAAGGGAATAGCTCGGCGGCTTGGTCAGTATCTTGAAATAGGCCTTGCTGCCCACAATTGCCTTGACTTCCACGGATTTGTCAAGCTCTGTCACATCTATGTCATTAATCGATTTCACCCCGGGAACACGCACTTCTACTATAACAGAGGAGTTGTCCCTTCGGATAGTTGTTTCCGGCTCTTCGGTGACAGCAGGTTCTTTTGCTGCTCTGGAACGCGCCTCTGCCACTGGCCTGGCTCCTATTGGAAGCCTGCTCTCCATGCCCTTCTTCACACCTGCCTTTTCATATACATCCTCTATCTCATCCCTTATGGCGTCTCTGTCAACATTACCAAATGTTTTCACGTCAATCCTGGGCTTCTCGTTACCGCTTCTTGTTATCTTTATCCTGAATCCCCTGCTCCTGCCCCTGAAATTCTTGCTGCTGAAAAGAGGGGACAGGTCAAACACTTCCACGTTCCTCTCCAGCATTCTGTTCATTTCATCGCTTATCTGCTTAACAAGCCTCTGGAGTATGTCATCAAAACCAGACGTGCCGCTGAAGAAGTCGTCTGCCCTGTGGAGCCTGTAGCCGCATCTGGGGCAGAATGCCCACCCCTTCTCCACATCTGTTCCGCATCTGGGGCATCTCATGAGCAACCAATTAATTATAGGTCTTAATATATTTAACTCTGGGTGGCGGAACAAACGGAACACCGCTATCCATATGCTTAAATTCTGCCAGAACAAGAGATATTAGTGATATGAAAGCGCCGAATCTTTGCCTTCTTTGCAAGGGAGGCCGTGCGCTGTGCGGCCGGAACCCCTGCCCCCTGATAGGAAGAATAACGATAAGGCCAAGGATAGAGAGGCTTTCGCAGGAATTCTTCGGCCCCTCAACGAACATATTTGTCGGAAGAGCCGGATACCCAAATGTGGCTGCCGGCCCCCTGGCAGCGGTTGAGGAAAGGGAGGGAATTGATTCCCCCGGAGAATGGTTCGGTGCAGATTACCGGAGCATAATAGAGATGAGATCCCTCATAATAAGATCAAAGCAAAGGGAAAGCATATCATCAAGGGACAGGTTCGTACAGGACATACAACTCCTTGCTCTCTCGTCAAGACCGGCTGATACTGAGATGAGATTCCGCAAGATACCTGTATATGAGCCTTCATTCTCGGACATCACCCAGCCCATGGGCCCAAGCGCATACTTGGAAAAGATGAGAATAACAGAGAATGTAAGAATACCCAGAAAGGTAGACAGGATAATATCAGATGACATCAGGGCCGCACACGCCAGCGGGCTGCTATACCAGAGGGCCGGGCAGGATGTATACAAGATAACCACAATCCTTACATCAGGGGTGCTCGGCCTTGAGGACAGCAGAAAGATTGTTCCCACAAGATGGGGGATAACAGCTGTTGATGACATAATATTCAATCACCTCGCAGATGAGGTCAGAAAATTCCCTTCAGTGAATGAATTTCATGTCTTTGGCTCAACTTATCTGGACAATCATTTCCAGATACTCCTGATGCCCGGAAGCTGGGAATATGAAAACTTCGAGGCCTGGGCTCCGGGATCGATCTGGACGGCCAGCCTCAAGAAGGCCGAGATAATAGGGGAGTACGAGCCCTACAGAGGAAGAACGAGATATGCTGAGCTTCAGGGGGGAGGATACTATGCTGCCAGGCTGGGTGTCATAGAGGGCCTCAGGTCAATGGGAAGGCAGGCCAGGGTTGTGGTTTTCAGGGAGATTTATGAGGGATATGTAGTCCCTCTCGGCGTCTGGGTGGTCAGGGAAACTGTGAGGAATGCGTTCAGAAAAAAGCCAATGAGGTTCAGCACGCTTGAGGAAGCGCTGAAGCATATTGATTCCAGGTTGAAACTGAACATGGGGGATTACAAGAAGAGAAGCAGGATACTCTCGCAAAAGAGCCTGCCTGATTTCCAGTAATATGGTTTTAAATAACCTTAATACCATCTTTAATAAATCAAAAGGGGCAAAGGTGAACGAATGCCGACAAGAGCTTTGAGGTCAAGAAGCCTGAGGAAGATAAAGGTCAAGCTTCCTGGGGGAGCGTGGATAACGCATTATTTCAGGAGAAACCCGTCTGCCGCATCATGCGCTGAATGTGGGAAGCCCCTTCACGGAGTGGCAAAGGCAAGGCCGGCAAAGATGAAGAAAACACCGAAAACCAAGAAAAGACCGCAGCGGCCTTACGGCGGAAACCTCTGCTCCAGATGCACAAGAAAGAGGATAAGAGAAAAACTTAAATTATAGAAGCGATTAATTATCCATGTGATTGTTATGTATGATATTGGAAGGGTTTGCCTGAAGACTGCTGGAAGGGAGGCGGGCAAATACTGCGTAATAATCAAGAAGATAGATGAGAAGTTTGTTATGGTCACGGGCCCCAGAGATGTCACGCGGGTCAAGAGGAGAAGATGCAACATAAACCATCTTGAGCCTCTTGCAGATGTGATAAAGATAAAGAGCGATGCGCCTGACGAGGAAGTGACCAGGGCAATGGAAAAGGAGAGCGTGTTTGCAAAACTTAATATAGAAAAACATCTGACGAAAGCCGAGCCGGAAAGGAAAGGAAAGGCTGAAAAAGCAAAGGTTCCGGAAAGGAAAGAAGGCAGGAGAAAGGAAAAGAAAAAGCGAGAAAGCAAGAAACCGGCTGAAAGTAAGGGAAGCAGGCCCAAAGCAGCAAAGAAAACAGCAAAAACAAGGAAAAAGAAATAGTCTGCTTCATATTTCAAGGCGCGTTTTGGTATGTTTTCTGGACTTTACTTGGCCAAAAAGGTGTCGCGGGAGCGTATTTTCCGTTAACGCTTTTATAATCAATTCAGAATTCGTTCCTGTTACCTGCCATGTGGTTATCTGGCGATACAGGTAGCAGTAAAAGGGTTATTTGGTACAGCTTTTTGGACGTTTACTTGGCCAAAAAGGTGTTAGGGCAAAAAGTCCCTCTTTGCTATCTTCTCCGGCAGGTATTTCTCGGAGATGAACTTTATCCCCTTTGAAGACAGTGACTCGAGCTCAAGCTTGCGCCTGATTTCGAGCATATGCCTCATTTCATCCTGCCACTCCTTGGGCCTGAACCAGATATATTTAAGCATGTCGTTCGTTCTCTTGACATCCCCGTCATTGAGCTTTATTGTCACGTTGCTGGGTATGCTGAACTTCTCAACATCCCTGGTTGTAAGGCCCACGAACTTGGCTTCAGGCACGCCCAATCTGTCTGATATGAAGGAGAGGTTTATTGAACCCTGCTTGATGACCGAATAGATATAATAGCCCCATGGATCAGCATCGGTCAGGACATAAACAGGAAGGTTGAACTCCCTGTGGAGCCGGTTTATCAGTCTTCTTGCCCCTCTGGCAGGCTGGCCCTTTCCTGTAACGATAAGGCAGTTCTGCTTCTTCCAGAATTTGTCCTCATTGAGCCTCTGCCATACAGCGTCTTTCTCTATCATTAGTATATACTCGGCATCGCACTTCCTGAATTCTATGGTTTCAGGCTCCACATTGGACGGAATGGCCCAGCCTGAACTACCCATTTTGCTGGCATCAATCTCGTCTCCTGAGTCATGTATTATCAGCTGGCCTGCTACATATCCCTTTCTGTCTGCCTGCAGATGGAGGCGCTCCCTCAGGGTGTTCAGCTTGGCTTCCATGTCTTCCAGCACCTGATCAGATTCGCCCTGTTCCTCAACTGTGTTCTCCTTGGTTCCCGGTATTGTATGCTTTATCGCATAATACAAGTCCCTGATGGATGTGGTAACATTCTGGTCAATTATCTTCTTGCACTCCGACGCCACCAGCAGGGTCTGCATGAACTTCTTGGTGTGAGCCACATTCATGTATGTCCTGTGGCTGACCTTGCTTCCCAGCTGAATAAGCTTCTTTTTCTCATCAAAGTAGATGTTCGAAAGAGTCCTGACGGGAAGCTTTATATCAGGGTTTTTGGCCTGCTGAAGCTGCGCAATTATCTCAAGGCCAAGCGCCCTTATCCCCTCTATGGGATCAGGGTGCCCGTCACTCTTTCTGATCTTCTGGCTCTCCTTCGCCATTATCATCCCCTCCTTCTGATGAACCCTCTGCGGATATGCTCTCCTCTTCCTCGCCGTTGCCGGGCATGCCTTCCGGGCCGTTCACCTCGCCCCATCTGGCTTCCACCATCTTTATTATCATGTCCCTTACTTCGCCCTTTGGATGCCCTGTTATATAATGAAGCGCGAGCGCAGTTTCGTCTGCATACCTCTCGTAAATGGATTTCTTCTCTGCAATCATCTGCGCTTTTCTCACACCAGAGAGATAGAGGCCCAGCTTTCTGGCACATTCCTGCAGGGCAAGCTTTATCTCCTTGATTATGGCTGAATAATTGGCTATTGCCTCTTTTGACTCTGATGTGAAGGGAACCCATACAGAGGCCATGTGAACAAACACTGCCACGGGAGCGTCCTGGGTTATGTTGGAAGGAAGCCCGTATCTCCTCCAGTCAATCCCCATGACGGCTTTGGTTATTGCGCAGTCTCCTGCCTGGTAAAGCAGGGGAACGCGGTTGGCAAATCTCATAAGCTTGGGCTCTGTTATCGACCCTCCATAGGCAATGCCCACCTCTATCTGGAAGGGCCATCCGCGGTAGACAGTGGGCGACCTTGATATGGATGCCACAAACTCGGGATTGAGTTCTTTCTCGAGCCCGCTCTTAATCATGCTGTTTCCGAGCGGTGAAAGGCAGTCTGTGGGGGGCCTTGTCAGCTTGACCTCTTTTATGGCGTCTATAATGCCCACCACCTGCTTGTGTTCTATCTTCCTTGGCGATATCATGGGGTCAATTTCGGCCTTCCTGGCGACCTCAAGCGCAGTGGTCTTGCCTACCCTGCTGAATTCCATGGTAAGGAACCCTGCAAATGAGCGGGCCTTGGTCTCGTGAAGCATCCTCGTCATCACGCCCACCTCTGTTCCGTGGAGGTGGGGCTTTATTTCAGAAGGCTCCTTTGGAAGGGTTTCAATGCCTCTGTGGAACTCCATCCTTCCGTGGGGAGAGTCAAACACAATGTGTGCATGGGGGTTGGAGATGGCGGTTTGCTTGAGATACTCAACTACGGATTGTTTGTGCTCCCTGTAGACGCCTTCTGCAATGAAGGTCACCTGCACCCCGTGCCATTTGTCCCCTTCTGTTGTACTGCCTTCGATTATCCGGGGCTCATTCTTTTTGACATCAATCTTGAGCTTGTATTTATGGGTCTTGCCGTCTCCTGTTGAGGTTATAATTGTGGTAGGCTCTCCTGTGGTTATCTGTGCGTAAAGAACGCAGCGAGATATGCCGATGCCCTGCTGGCCTCTTGACTGGCGTAGCCGGTGGAATTTGCTTCCGTAAAGGAGCTTTCCGAATATCTTGGATATCTGCCTTTTTACCACGCCGGGGCCGTTGTCTCTTATAACCACCTTGTATTTGTCCTTCTTGAGTTCTTCTATCTTCACGTATATCTCAGGCAGTATCCTGGCCTCTTCAGTGGCATCAAGGGAGTTGTCCACCGCTTCTTTCACTATGGTAAGAAGGGCCTTGATCTTGTTGTCATATCCCAGGAGGTGGCGGTTCTTCTGGAAAAACTCCGAAATGGAGATTTCCCTCTGGCCCCTTGAAAGGGTATCTGCAATACCGGGTTTTTGCGTCATTTCTTTCTCCTCGCATCCTTTGGGCTGGCTGCCTTAGCAGAGCAGAAAGACAACCGCTTTTTAGGATGTCCTGATGTTGTCGGTTCTCGTGTGCTTTTTCATCTCACAACCAACACTCTCCAGCTCATCAAGGTTCAGTTCCCTGACCCTTTTGTCCAGTATTTTATTAATGGGGAGCATATTTATAAGTTTCCTTGCTTCTCTTTTTGTCATTTTTTTCCTGCCCCTTCCCCCTGTAAGCGCCTGCAGGATTGCATTCCTGAGTTTTGATTTTCTTCTCATGAAGATGTCTCCAGCCAGGGACCTTTTCCTTGGTGTCAAGGCAATCACAACAGATGCTGTTCCTGGTCTTGGAAAGAAGGAGCTTCTGGGGACTTCAAAACACATCTCAGGGAGGAAAAATGTCTGGGTGAAAAAAGAGAGTTCAGAATACAGGGCATCCGGCTTTTTTGCAGCCAGTCTCATGGCAAACCTCTTGGGAACCGTCAGGACAGCCTTCCTGAAATTCAGCGAGGGAAGTTTTCTTATCAGGGGCTCTGATATTGCGTACGGTATGTTTGAAATAATCCTGTCGAATCTCAGGGAGCCAATCACATCCAGAGCATTGGCGCGCAGGACCTTCACATCACCTGGGATTCTTTCCAGATGCTTCAGGAATCTGCTGTCCTTTTCAACCGCAATCACGCTTGCCTTTTTTGCGAGCTCTCGGGTGATAAGACCTGTGCCTGCCCCTATCTCCAGGACCGTCTCGCCCGGAAGGATTCCG
>CAZCSS010000002.1:44481-45289 GCA_964501515.1 uncultured archaeon | reverse complement strand
CGGCGTCTCAGCCGGATGGGGCGAAGGCTGGAACTTCTCCATAGAAGTCAAGGACACAGAAGCCGATGACCTCAACATAACACTCTATCTGGACACCGGTAGCGGCTTTGAGGAGGCGGAGACAAAGGACTGCTCTGCGTGCGGCTCCTGGAATTGGGTAAATTTCTCTGTGAATTTCACCTGTGACAACATATCTTCAGGTGCCCATTATTATTTCAATATAACAGACAACAGGTCAAACACCAATCTTACGTCATCGCATGGCTTTGAAATAGAGCAGGATGACATTAATTATTCAGTTATATCGGGTCCTGAGGGAATTGCCAACAGGACAGGTGACCAGACACTTCCCATAATAATCAGGGTGCTTGACCATGACAGAAACAATCAGAACGTTTCTGAAAACATAAACGGAACCATATGGATAACCCTTACAGGAGGAACCAACTGGGACTCCGGGCACAATGTGAGCACAAACCACTCAGGGTACTGGAACCTGAACTTCAATGCTACCTGCGCATCCGAAGGGGAGCAACATCAGGTAGGGGAACAGTTCTGGAGATTCAAGACAACAGGCAACGCCTGCTACAAGGACCTGGATTCCTATTATGACCTGTTCCTGACCTACAACCTGACCGTGAAAGGAGAATTGAACGTCACGCTTGAGGACCCGACCAACTCGAATTTCACCGAGGGGGATACTGTCATGTTTCTTGGGAAACTCCAGGATGACTGCTCTGACCTGAAATCCGGCTTCCCTGTAAGGTTCATACCCTCGAATGGCGAGTTAAACGAGACCCTCACTGCC
>CAZCSS010000002.1:0-44471 GCA_964501515.1 uncultured archaeon | reverse complement strand
GATTCTATCGCCACTACTGGCCTACAACAGGAGGAAAGCCCGGCGGATGGTACAATATCACGATGAATGCGACAGAATCAACGGAAAACACCTACTACAGCGATGAGAAGAGCTACGTCTACCCGAATGTCACATCCCCTATACATGCATTCTATCTGGAAATAGCTCCCAGACTCAAGGAGGCCAATGTCACACCGAGACAGGATGGATGGTCTTTCCAGAGAAACTTCACCGTGAATGTGAGCGAGGAGGAGAGCGACACGGTAACGGCGCAGCTCTGGAGGAGGCGTTCAGGCCAGAGCCAGTGGACACAGGTTGACGGAAACAAGCAGTGCACCAACTGCGACAACACAACATTGGCTTGGAATGAGAGTTATTCCTGCAGTGACCTGAACGGTCAGGACCAGGTCACCTTTTACTTCAAGTTCAATGCCACTGACGATGCCAATCCCCAGAACAGCTATGAAACCTCTGTTGTGAACGGGGATTATGCGGACAATGACAACACCTTTATTATGGAAAAGCAGGACATAGAAATTCATTATGCAGCAGGCAACGGCTCCCAGGTCAACAGGACATCCGGAACCGCGATTCTCACGCTGTTTGTAAATGACACTGACAGGCAGCAGGAGGCCTACAACCCGGCCATGAAGGTGGCCTTCAACATCACCATAAACGGTTCGGGCTCAAACTATACAAAAGACGGCTACAATCTCACAAACAGCAGCGGTTATGCAACTTATGAGTTCTCACCGGGCTGTGAATATGAGGTCGGCCTGCAGAACTGGACAGGATACACAGATGAGAGCGAGGCCTGTTACAAGTTCGGCCAATCAGGAGTGTATAATGTCACGATTATCGGGTTCTTGGAGCCTTATCCCTGGACAGACAACACCTCCTACCATCAGGAGGAAAACATAACCGTCTATGTGAACCTCACGGATGAGTGCGGAAATATGATAAGCGGGGCAGATGTTAATGTAACCCTGATATTCAATGAAAGCGTGAATTACACCTGCGGACCGTCTCCTCTGGAAGAGCAGAACCCCGGGAACTATACATGTCAATGGAACACCACCAAACAGGACCCGACTGGTTATTATGACATCAAGGTTTATGCAGAGAACCCTCCGTATTATAACCCCAATTCCACCTTAAGAGAGGATGTGTTCTTCCTCAAGTCATATGAGAACAACAATCCTCTCCTCTCCCATGACCAGGTCTTCCCTGAAGGGTGGGGCGCCCTTACCAATTTCACTGTAAAAGTGGAGGATGTCGACAACGACAACGTCACTGTCTGGCTTTGGGAAGGCAATTCTTCTTCAGGACCCTGGACTCTTCTGAACACAAGCGAATGCAAGTATTGCGCCAACCCGCTCTTCATTAATGTTTCTGTTTATCATACATGCGCTGATGCCAATAAGACAAGATGGTTTAGGTTCAATGCCTCTGATGGTGCAGGGGGTTCAGCAACCACAACAGCTAAGTCCTTCCTTGTGGAGAAGGACAATGTCACAATCTCTGTCATTCAGGGAGGTTCAGGCGTAACAGTGAACAGGTCAGGAGACCAGTGGAGTTCCCCGTACATGATAATCAGGGTGTATGATGACGACAACCTGACCTATATCAGCCAGGACAACAATGTCACGCTCTGGCTGACTTATAACGGAACAAATTACGACAATGGATGGAGCAATGTGACCAATGCTTCAGGATACGGCCTCTTCATAGTGAATCCTGATTGTATGTATTCCCCGGGCGAAAGAAGCTGGAAAGCAGGAACATATGACAACCTCTGCTATGAAGACAAAAACACAACATCCAGTTTTACAATGACCATATACGGAGACATGGTCCTGAATATCTCCAACGTGAGCTGCCCGGCCGGCTGGGTGTGCTATGACAATGAGAATGTCTCCATAAGGGGGAATGTGAGCGATGAGTGCAGTGTTCTCATAAATGATACCAATGTGAACTATACTGTTCAGCACGACTCCTTTACAGAGCAGTGCGTCCCTGTGAATAATGAGAGCAGTGGATATTACAACTGCTCATGGGATGTCACAGGCAACCCGGGCGGAAACTACTCGGTTTACATGAACGCCTCAAGGGTTTACTACAACCCTCACAGCGTAATCTATCCTGACATGTTCTTCCACGAAATTGCGCCTGTAATAGACTATTACGGAGTAAGTCCCACATCCCTGCCGTGGGGGGATAATCCTGAAAAGTCCAGATTCAATTTCACGGTTAATATAACGGACGATGATGACACCGTAACAATCTATCTCTGGGAATCCAAGGGCTCGCCGGGGAGCTGGATTCTTTCTGATCAGGATACCTGCACAGACTGCATAAACCAGCAGGTTCTTCTTACCACAATCCACACCTCCTGCCAAGACACCAACCCCAACGGAACATGGTATTATCTGATAAACATCTCTGATAACTACGGAGGAAATGACACCACTGGCGGGGATGATCAGATAGAAGTCCTGAGAAGAAATGTTACGTTCTCTGTTCTCACAGGGAACAATGTGAATGTGAGCAGGATCGGAAGCAATGCCACGAGTTTGACGGTTCAGGCCTATGACAACTATACCGGAGGAACAGTGGGTCTTGGAGGAAAGAACGGCTATTTGTACGTGACTACTGACGGGAGCAAATGGAGTGACGGATATTTCAATACCACAAACTCCTCCTCTGCATTTACCTACGACTTCAACCCCGGGTGTTCTTCACCAAAATATTATGTGGGCGATCAGTTATGGAAGGTGGGGCTCGATTTCAGCAGTGACAACCCGATATGTTATTACAATGTAAATTCAACAGAATATAACCTTACAATCAATGGCAGTCTTGCAAACAACATAACCTATCCCACAGGGACAGTGCCTTTCCTGCGCGGAACCAATGTCCCAATATGGGGTGAGGTTGAGGATGACTGCGGCCCTGTTGCAAACATCTCGGTTGCCTTCCGCATATCAGGTACATGGAATCCTGGAAGCGTCTATGACTGGAAGAACGGAACCTACAATGCCACATGGGCCAGCGGGGAGGGCAGCATAGGGCTCCACTACATCACTGTGAACTCAAGCAACTACTCCTACTCCCCGGGCTTTGACCAGGAAGATGACGCGCTCAGGCTGGTTGTGAAGCCGCAGCTAAGAGAACCCACTATAGATACGAATCTTGAGGGCTGGGGGTATAATTTCACTTTCAAGGTTGAGTACTGCGACCAAGACATGGGGGCAGACACTGTCAACATTTCCCTCTGGGTATCCAATCAGTCAGGAGGGCCTTGGACATACATAGATTCCAATTATGTTAGCGGATGCTCATGGGAGAACACAACATTCTATCATATATTCACATGCCAGGATTATCTCAATGGTGTGGGTTATTTCTACTTCACTGCCAATGACAGTTTCGGATACACAAACGATACCCAGGAAGTTACATTCACTCTGCAGAAGGACAACGTATCCTTCACGAACTTTTACACCCAAAGCACAGAGGTCAACAGAGAGGGCGGAGATACTGATTTGTTTGTGGTGCAGGTTAATGATATTGACAAAGGCGAGCCTGTTCCAGGGGGCGTGAACGGGTCAGTATGGATCAGTCTCAACACCATTGGTGATGAGGACAACGGCACGAGAAGGGTCACTAACTCCAGCGGGTATCTGAACTATACCTTCAACCCCGACTGCAACTATTCTGCGGACAACCTCTACTGGAAGGCAGGTGTGATTGATGACCAGTGTTATGATGATGAGAACTCCACCACACAGGGCTTTAGTGTAATCGGCCAGCTCAAGCTTTCCCTTGACCAGCCCCCTGATCAGTCAAGCTTCAACGTCACGGATGATGTGCTCATCAACTGGACGGTTTACAGCGACTGCTATGCTGAGGAGGGCAACATATCAGGAGTGAACAACAACCTCGTCCTTTACTTGGGTGGAAACACCTCAGGATGCTCCTACGGGGGACCGCACGACGAGGGCGACGGTGATTACAACTGCACATGGAATTCTTCATGGCAGCCCGAAGGCAACTGGTCAATAAATATAACAGCCACAAAGGTCTTCTACAACGGGAACACCACATCCTGGCCTTACAGGTTCTGGCTTGAGAACAGAGATCCCCTCTCATCAAATGAGAACGTCACCCCTTCAAGGGACGGCTGGGGTGCCACGTACACATACAACATAACAATAGATGATCCTGACTGGGACAATGTCACATGCACGCTTTACACCAACACGTCCCTGGGTTTTGTGGAAAGAGGATATGATGTTGTATATGACGGCGGGGGAAACTGCTCAGTTCAGGTTTCAGATTTCACGCCAGGTGAGATGGGTTATACTAACTACACGTTCAGGATAAATGACACCTTCAATACATACTGGACGAGCAACTTCACCGGACCTTATCTTGAGGAGGACAATGTCTCCATAACATTCAATTACGGGAACTACACAGGAGGCCAGGAGGCGCATGTCAACAGAAGTTATGACCAGAACACTACGCTTGTGGTGAGAATATATGACACAGACAAAAACGAATATCCGAGCGGCATGAATGTGACATTTTACGTCACATACAATGACTCCAACTTTGATAACGGAACACTTGTCTACACGAACGGCTCGGGGCATTCGAATTTCTTCTTCAATCCGGACTGCGATTACTCTGTGGCAGAACAGCTCTGGTATGCAGAGACCACTGACGACCGGTATGAAATCAACAGGACGCTGGAAAACTACACCATCTTCATCCAAGGCGATTTGGTAAATCAGATTGAGATCCCGAACGGGACCAAAATCCTCAGGGAGAAGAACCTCACCATAAGGGCGAATGTTTCTTCCTGGTGCGGATATTCGATAAATGACTCTGTTGTGAGTTTCACATTCACGAGCGAGAGCGGAGGGAAGTATTACTGCACCGGGGACAATGTTACAAATGAGAGCAACGGGTACTACAACTGCTCCCTGAACACAACAGGCTGGGAAACCAGGGCATACAACTTCACCATGAACAGCACCAGGCCAAACTACAACAATGATTCTGTCACAAAAATATTCGTCCTTGACGAGACTTCCTTCTGGGTTGAGACCAACCCGATTCTGGAGGATGCGAACGCCACTCCCAAGGTCGGCGGATGGAGCGAGACCTTTTACTTCACTGTGAATGCCACAGACGAGGACCTTGATACCATAACAACCAGACTTTACTGGAAAATCCTCCCTTCGGGCGACTGGACATTCGAGGCCCAGAACCAGACAAGCGGGACAGATGTTGTTATAAATCTGTCCAAGGTCTGGGGTGTCAGCAGGATAGGAGACAACATCTCCATAAAATTCAACACCACCATGGACGATTTCGGATACTCCGAGACACCTGTAGTGAACATTACTGTGGAGAGAGACGATGTGGGATTTGATTATGTTCAGGGCAACAATTCTGTTGTGAACAGGGTGGGATCGGATTCCACTACCCTGATCATCAGGGTTTATGATTCAGACAATCCATCAAATCCGAATGCCACAAACGCGCCCGGGATGTTCTGGATAACCACCAACGCCTCTGACCAGAATTCCTGGGATGCCGGAACCCCGGACACCACTGATTCTCTCGGAAGACTGCAGCTGGATTTCAACCCCGATGGAAGCTGCACGTATGGCGTGGGCGTGCAGAGATGGAGGGTCGGACTTGTGGAAGATCCCGGACAGAACTATTACAAACCGACAAACGACACGGCCATCTACTACCTGAATATAACCTCTGAATTCGAGCCTGAATTATGGTATCCTGTTAACCAGAGCATACTGAGGGGAAGCACATTCAATATCACATTCAATGTCACAGACCTGGCTCAGAACTGCGGCCTGGTTCCGGGAGCAGATACCGTAGCCCATATAGACGGGATGCCCTATACATCAGAGTACATATATTACGGCACTGGCAATGGTTCAGGCTGGTACAATGCCACGGTGGGTGACACCACACTTCCGGGATTTGAATACGGAAAGTGGTACAACATAACCATAAACACCTCAAAGGAATTCTATCCGAATGCGAGCGTGACCTTCCCTGAGACCTTCTATCTAGCCTCGCGGCCAGTGCTCCAGAATGCCCAGGTTCAGCAGTTCCCTTCAGGCCCGTGGGGCAAGAACTTCAACTTCAGCATTGATGTCTATGACCTGGACAATAACACAGTCACGGTCTATCTCTGGAAAAGGGTTGAGCTCTCCCCTGGTGTATGGGATGACTGGGAGCTTCTTGACCAGAAGGAATGCGACCCCTGCTCTGATGACCAGGCCAATCCGAAGACCATGAATTTTGATTTCGTGAACTTCTCCTGCTCTGATGTGGGAACAAACGAAATAAAGTTTAATGCAACCGATCACCCGTTCAATTACTCTTCAGAATCAGAGCCATCCCAGCAGTTTGATGTGACAGCAGACACTGTGTGGTATACAATACAATCAGGAGCAGGGGACCCGTCACTCAACAGGGAGGGGGATGACACCGCATACTTCAGCGTCCTTGTTCAGGATTTTGACAGAAACTATGAAGACCTCAAGGCAGGCTATAACGGCACATTCCTTGTGACCACAGACGGAAACTCGTGGGGATCTGAGATAAATACCACCACAAACGGAACAGGCTACCTCAACCTGGACTTTAATGCCACATGCGAATACACTTACGGGGCGCAGAAATGGTCCGCAGGGATAAAATACGACAAATGCTACAATCCTGTTGGTTCAATGACCAGCAACGAGACCTTCCATGTAATCGGCCAGCTCAAGCTAAACCTCTACTCCCCTGTCCAGGGGGACACATACAACGTAACAGACCAGATCAACATCTCCCTCAACATCACAACAGACTGCCCCGCCCAGGAGGGCCTCCAGAACCAGACCTACATAACCATACAGCTCCTCTCCCCGAACACATCCTGGCTCACCTGCGAGCCGGTGATAAACGAGACCGGCTCCAGAGAGGGCTGGTACAACTGCACCTGGGACTCCTCTGACCAGAGGGAAGGCTACTGGGGAATCCAGATCAATGCCTCAAAAACCTACCTTAATGACAACAACACCTTCTTTTCCCAGTGGTTCTGGCTGGAAAATCTCAACGCCACCTACTCTGACATGTCAGTCACCCCGGCAAGCGACGGCTGGACAAGAGAATACACCTACACCGTGAACATAACAGACCCTGACTCTGACAGAATAAACTGCTCCCTCTACATAGACAAATACAACGGTCAGGGCTGGACCTACAAGGGAATGCAAACGCTTTACGACCCCAACGGAATAAACAACCAGCAATGCTCTGTTACTATCCACGACTTCACAGGAGAAGACATAGGAGACAATGTATTCAAATTCTTCATCCAGAACGGAGAACCCTCCAATTACTACAACACCTCCAACGTCTCCGGCCCCCACCTTGAACCCTCAAACGTAACCCTGGAGTTCATAACACAGAACAACACCAAGGTCAACATATCAGGAGACTCGGAACTTCTTGCAGTAAGAGTGAACGACACTGACAACGCCTCCCAGGGCAACTGGTTTCCCTCCGGAGTGAATGTCACATTCTGGGTTTATTTCAACGAATCCGGCCATGACCAGGGCAACCTCACAGCAACCAATGCAACCGGCTATGCCAATGTGTTCTTTGACCCCAACTGCTCTTATTCAGTCGGTCCCCAGCTCTGGTTTGCAGGAACAACCGACAACTACTATGACCCTGAAAACACACCTGAAAACCTCACCATAATAATCATGGACGACCTCAACATTAACATGGACTCCCCCCTCGGAGAGGAGTACCTCAGGGGAACCAATGTCACATTCAGATTCTACGTGAATGACTCCTGCGGGAACAACATAACCGGAATCCCTGACATCAACATCACGATGATAAGCCAGCTGAACGGGAGTTACTACTATTGCGGTGGCACCATTGAAGAAGGAAACGGCTGGTACAACTGCACGCTCAATACATCAGGCATGGCGGCAAGGGGTTATGACCTGATGATAACTGTCAACAAGACATACTACAACCCCGGCAACCTGACGCTCTACTATTCAGACACCCAGAACAACTCATTCTTCATAGAAACCACCCCGGTCCTCACAATGCCCATGATAAACTCCTCGTATGACGGGGCAAACTCCGGCTCGTGGTCAGAAAGCTGGAACCATTCGGTCCGGGTTACAGATGAGGACGGGGATTCAGTCACTGTCACTTTCTACAAGAGAAAATGGAACCCCGGAAGCGGCTGGGGTTCCTGGGAGGAAATATACCCCAACTCATGCGGCGGCGACTGCGACCAGTCCATTGTTTTCGCCTGGGAGCAGGGATACCCAAACGACCCTACTGAATACGATCCGTCCACTGACCTGGGAACATGGCAGTTCAAGATGAACGCCACAGACAATGCTGACAGCCCGAAGCCAGGGGGCACCTCATACAGCTATGAAATTCTGGGCTACAACTATACTGTGGAAAAGGACGATATGAACATAACGCTTTATGACGGAGACGGGGCCTTCATATGGAGGAACGGCTCTGACTCCTACACGCTTTCTGTCCAGGTGCGCTCCGTAGACCAGAATAACAGGCTCCTTTCAGCAGGGGAAGCCAATGCTACAGTCTGGGTAACCAAAGACCATGCCATATACGGGAACATAACAACATTCGGAACATTCACCAACTCCCCGGGCGGGTTCATCAACAAGTCATTTGATCCCGACAGCGGATGCGAATACAGTGTCGGAATCCAGAAATGGATTATCGGGATACATAACAACACAGAATTCAAGGACCTTAACTCAAGCGAATACACGGTTGAGATATGGTCCTACCTGAACATGACCATAAACACACCGGACGGAGAAGCCTATCCGATTGAGACAGGAAGCAATGTTCCAATAAATTACACGGTGTTTGATGAATGCGGCGATGGAACAGCAGCCATAAACTACACTAGGATAACCCTCGCAGGGACGTCAACCTACTACGTGGAAAACGGCAGCGTCGCGGACAACGGGGACGGAACCTATTCCCACAACTGGAGCACCATGTCTCCTGAAAAGGCAAGCGGCTGGTATAACATAACAATAGAGGCCCTGAGCGACTATTATGCTGGAATAAACAAGACCAGAAACAATTCATTCGTTCTTGGCTACAGGCCTGACATAACCTACGACGCCTACCCGCCGCTCAGCAATGTCTATTCCTCCACAGGCGATGGCGGATGGGGAGAGACATGGACATTCAAGGTCAGGTGCAGGGACAGGGACGACACAGCAGGATTCAACATCTCCCTGTGGAAGAGGAAAACCCCCGCATCTGACTGGGAGCTTCTTGATATACAGTCATGCTCTTCCTGGCCGGGTTACATAACAAAGACATTCACAATAAATGATTTTGGCTGCAGTGACATCACCCCCACGGGAGAGAACAGTTCGTTCAAGTTCAATGCATCAGACCAGTGGAACTTCACCGATGAAACCTATCCCTTCAACTTCACCATAGTCAGTGACAATGTCTCTCTGACCGTTGTGGACGGGTATGATACTGATATCAACAGGGAGGGCAATATCATCCAGATACTTTCTGTTCAGGTGAATGACACTGACAGGGGTGCTGATGTTAATGTAAGCAGCGGCGTGAACGGGACCTTCTATGTCACCACCAACGGAAGTGAATACAACACTTCGTACACCAACCAGACCGACTTCTCGGGCATGCTCCGATACTCTTTCAACCCGGGGTGCGACCACAGATACGGAAACCAGAAATGGCTGGCAGGAATATACAATGACAAATGCTACAGCCCGAGAAACTCTTCGGAATCCCCCATCCATGTAATCGGTCAGCTCAAGCTAAACCTCTACTCCCCTGTCCAGGGGGACACATACAACGTAACAGACCAGATCAACATCTCCCTCAACATCACAACAGACTGCCCCGCCCAGGAGGGCCTCCAGAACCAGACCTACATAACCATACAGCTCCTCTCCCCGAACACATCCTGGCTCACCTGCGAGCCGGTGATAAACGAGACCGGCTCCAGAGAGGGCTGGTACAACTGCACCTGGGACTCCTCTGACCAGAGGGAAGGCTACTGGGGAATCCAGATCAATGCCTCAAAAACCTACCTTAATGACAACAACACCTTCTTTTCCCAGTGGTTCTGGCTGGAAAATCTCAACGCCACCTACTCTGACATGTCAGTCACCCCGGCAAGCGACGGCTGGACAAGAGAATACACCTACACCGTGAACATAACAGACCCTGACTCTGACAGAATAAACTGCTCCCTCTACATAGACAAATACAACGGTCAGGGCTGGACCTACAAGGGAATGCAAACGCTTTACGACCCCAACGGAATAAACAACCAGCAATGCTCTGTTACTATCCACGACTTCACAGGAGAAGACATAGGAGACAATGTATTCAAATTCTTCATCCAGAACGGAGAACCCTCCAATTACTACAACACCTCCAACGTCTCCGGCCCCCACCTTGAACCCTCAAACGTAACCCTGGAGTTCATAACACAGAACAACACCAAGGTCAACATATCAGGAGACTCGGAACTTCTTGCAGTAAGAGTGAACGACACTGACAACGCCTCCCAGGGCAACTGGTTTCCCTCCGGAGTGAATGTCACATTCTGGGTTTATTTCAACGAATCCGGCCATGACCAGGGCAACCTCACAGCAACCAATGCAACCGGCTATGCCAATGTGTTCTTTGACCCCAACTGCTCTTATTCAGTCGGTCCCCAGCTCTGGTTTGCAGGAACAACCGACAACTACTATGACCCTGAAAACACACCTGAAAACCTCACCATAATAATCATGGACGACCTCAACATTAATGTAACAGGTCCTGTAGGAGACACTAGTTATTATAAAGGCGACAATGTCACCATAAACATAACCATAACAGACAACTGCGGAAATAACATATCCGGCGTTAATCTTAATATAAGCGCTGTAAGCGATCAGACAGGTGAGACATTCTACTGCCAGAATGTCTATTACGAGGGCAACGGAAAATACAACTGCACATTCAACAGCAGCGAACTCAGGGCAGGCTGGCTTGACCTCTATGTAAAAGCCAATAAAACCTACTATAATGCCAACACCACATATGTGGACAATTCCTTCTGGCTCGAAACCGTTCCGGTCCTTACAATGGTGGGCGTCACCCCGACCGTCAGCGGCTGGGGATCCTACTTCAACTTCAGCGTTAATGTGAGCGATGAGGACGGCGATGATGTAAGGGTTTACGCCTACCAGAGAGAATACGGTGAAACCAGCTGGGGCTCTCCGCTTTTGGGTCCTGGAGGGAACTACTACGCCGAATGCTACAACTGCAACACTACCAACACCATAACATTCACAAAAGGGGATTTCAGCTGCAATGACCTCAGCAACAATGACACCTCGCTCAGGGAGTTCAAGTTCAATGCTACAGATGACCCGCCAGGCCCGAGCGACACAGACGAAACCCCGACAGAGAACTTCACGCTCACAAAAGGAGAGGTCCGGATAGACCATTTCTATGGGAACGATACCTATATATACAGGCCGAGCGGCTCCGAGACACTTGTGGTCAGGCTCTTTGATGTTGGAAGGAATGAATATGTCAAAACCCCCGGGCAGCAGACAGAGTTCTTTGTTACCCAGAACGGACCGGGGAGTTCAGAGATAAGCAGCGGATACAGGTATTCCGATGGAAGCGGCTTTGCCAATTACACATTTGATCCCGGGTGCAGTCCCAAATACTCGGTCGGGCCGCAGACATGGAGGGCCGAGACCGTGGGTTCCCAGTGCTATCTGGACAACCAGTCTGACACATGGAATCTTACGATATGGACAGACCCCCTGGATGTTAACATGACAATCCCGGACGGGGAGCACTACAGAAGAGGGATAGACAACATAACAATGAGGATGTACGTGAGCGATGACTGCGAGAGCGAGGGCACGGGCGCGGTCACAAACGCTACCATGACCCTGAAGGCCGAGGGGCCGTGCAGTTACACATGCTCCAACTATATTGATGAGGGCAATCAGGGGGGTCCTGCAGGGTGGTACAACTGCACATTTGCAGATTATGATACACAGAACTGGCCTGTTCCCTCCTGCATTGGCTGGTACAACACAACTGCTATTGCCCAGAAGGCATACTACAACGATTCCAGCCTCACAGTGGATAACGATTCTTTTTACTTCTCCACTCCTCCTGAAATACGCTGGGATTCTCCTGTATGGAAGACATCCTCACCCTCAGAGGGCTGGGGAGCCACCCATACCTTCCGCCTCAGAGTCAGGGATTATGAAACCTCCACTGATGATGTTCTGAACCTGACCCTCTGGAGGAGCAATACAACCTCACCCTACAACTGGGTTCTCGTGGAAAACAGGAATTTCACCACATACAATGGCGACAACGAGATTCTTGAAACCTTTTCCCACAACTTCTCATGCCCTGATATAGGAACCAACTACTTTATGATCGATGTCACTGACAAGTGGGGGGATTACAACGAAACCACTGTCAACAATTTTGACCTGCTCAAGGACAGAACAGCGGCATACTGCAATCCGGGATCAGGGTCCTGCGCCCCTGACAGGGTTGTAATCAGAGAGGGCGGGGATTCTCTGCAGATAACCGCATACTTTGTTGACCTGGATTATGGTTACACCACCGTAGGTTCCGGGGTGAACGGAACAGTATGGATAACCGTCAATGGAAGCGGGACAGGAAGCTGGGACAGCGGCCACTTCAACTCCACTAATCCAAGCGGTGACCTGATTGTGCACTTTGACCCAAACTGCACGCCCGAGTACAAGCCGGGCATCCAGGAGTGGAAGGCAGGTGTCACAGGCGATGAATGCTATTATGCAAATGCAAACAGCACCCCCATAAACCTTACCATAAACGGCTCCCTCAGGGTTTATCTCGAGCTTCCTGAACAGGGGAATGAAACCGCGGTAGGGAATCCTGTCAACACCACATTCAATGTGACGGATGACTGCGGGACAATGGTAAACCAGACCACATCCACCATAACCTACATATCCCCCACGGGCTCACCCGAATCATACACACCCTTTGATCTGGGGAACGGATGGTATAATTACACCCTGGATACATCCCTCCATGAAGGCGGGTGGTGGGATATAATGATAAACACGAGCAGGATTTATCACTCCTCCAACTCCACCTTATGGGAGGACAGGTTCTTCCTGAACAACACCCCCCCTGAAGTTGGGAATTTCAGTGTTGACCCGCCGGCAGAAGGGTGGGCCATGACATTCACTTTCAATACATCGGTCCGGGACCAGCAGCAGGACAACGTAACCTGCATCCTCTACACATCAACCGACGGGGGGTCCACCTGGGTATACAAGAATGAAACCATTGTCTACGGTGGTCAGGGCAACTGCTCTCTTCTGGCCACATTTGACTGCACTGATATAGGAAGCGACAATCAATATAAGTTCTGGCTGGATGACGGAACCCTGGGGAATGACTTCAACACCACCGCGCAATCCGGCTATACCATTGAGCCGCAGAACGCATCAATATACTATATCTTCGGGAACGAGAGCAACGTGACCAGAACAGGATACAACACAACCCTTCTCATAGTGAACGCCACGGATGATGACCTTGGGGCACCCGTACCAGCAGGCCATAACATAACATTCTGGGTTACATGGAACTCCAGTGACCCGGATTCCTGGCAGGCCGGCAACATCACCCAGACCAACAGCTCGGGGTATGCCAACTACTATTTTGATCCCTCATGCGATGTAAATCCCTATTACAGGACAGGCCCACAGAGATGGAAGGCCGGAATAAGTGATCAGTGCTATCAGAATGCCAACCTGACAGAGCAGCTCGAATTAAACATATACGGAAACCTTGAGATTCTCATAACCTCCCCTGAGATCGGCCACAACTATTCCAGGGGAGAGGAGAACGCAACAATACAGTTCAATCTGAAATCAGACTGCGGCGTGGGAATAGACGCCGACCTTGCCACCGCATACCTTATTAATGAGAATAACGAGACAGAGTATGAATGCTATGTTGATCCCCTTGGTGCAGGGCTGTACGAATGCACAAGGAACACTACAGGCATGCTGGCAAGATGGTATCACACCGAGGTCAATACATCAAGAACGTACTACTTCAATGCCACAAACGCCACATACTATCATTTCTTCGTATACACAAATCCCGTGCTTTCCGGGGAATACGCCCAGAAAGACCCGGTCGGATGGAACGAGACCCAGATTTTTTACGTGAATATCACTGACGAGGACCTTGACAACGTTACAATTAACCTTTATGTGAAGGACATGGAGCCCGAGGCGCCCAGCTGGAGCCTGCAGAACACAACCGAGGTGGCAGGGCCCAACAACACGCAGATTGCCCTGGAGTGGAGAAACCAGCTGTTCTGCGAACTGGGCAACTGGTCATACTACTTTGAGGCCATAGACAAAAGGAGCAACATCGATGAAACAAATCCGCACAATTTCACGCTTGAGAAAGACGACATCAGGGTGGAATACTCTTTCGGCAACATGAGCGAGGTGTGGAGGAACGGAACAGGTTCTATCCCCCTTGTACTCCGTCTTATTGATAACGACAGCAATGACACCCTTGCAGGCGGAAGGAATGCCCATTTCTGGTCCACCACAAACGCCTCTGACCCGGATTCATGGGACGAGGGAACAGACGCCTTTACTAACGGGACAGGGCATATAACATACAACTTCATAGCAGACGCCCCCAGGCAAAACTGCAATTATACCGTGGGGACACTCCGCTGGAAGGGAGGAACCCGTGGAGACTCGTGCTGGAAGGACCAGAACTCAAGCGACTATTTTGTCCTTCTCAAGTCCAATCTCAATCCTGTTATACTCCTTCCGAACAGCACAGGTTACCTGCTGAACCAGTATATAACCCTGCATGGCTATCTGGAGGACGACTGCAGGCCCGTGGAGAATGCCACCATAACATGGAAGGTAATAAGCGGGAGGAATCAATATACATGCACCAACCAGACCGAGCTGGGAGGGGGGTATTACAACTGCACATGGAGGGCAGACTACACCGGGTGGTACAATGCCACAATGAAGTCAGCGAAGCAGTATTACGGGGAAAACACCACCATGAAGATTGATGCGTTCCATGTTGGTTATGAGCCCTACATTGACAAGTTCAAGATAGAGCAGGTGCAGCCGTCCCTGCCGTTTGCCTACTGGGACATGGCAGCGGGCTGGGGCGAATACTATAAGTTCACCGCAAGGGTGATAGATCCCGACGGCGACAGCAACAACATAACACTCTGGATGAGTGAGAACAGGGAGAACTGGACCCTGATAAACTATACATATGATTCAGGAAAGACCATATACAATCCGGTTTTCTGGCAGAGATTCTCCTGCCCGGACATAGGCAAGAGATACTTCAAGCTCAGAAGCACTGACGATCTCAACTACTGGGATGACAGTAACTATGACCCCACAGCCAGTCAGCAGGAAGAACCATTTGTAAACACAACAGTAGTGAACAACAAAATAATCCATTCTTCCGGAGGGGGTAACTACACGATTCTCAACATCTCAGAACTCATTCACGATTCGTCCGCCACACCGGACACAGGATTCAATTACACAGAGGACATAAATGAATCCGGCTATCTGGAGTTCTTCAATGTCACAATAGAGAATCTGAACGGGGGTGACATGTACCTCAACCTCACAGTGAACAGTCTTCTCCTTGCTGAAAACCAATCCCTTTCAGACGGCCAGAACTTCACCATTGACGCTGTTCAGGCAGGCGCGGCCTTTGCCCTGCCAGGAAACCAGACAATAAACCTTTCGATAGGAACGGACTCAGGTTCCCCGCTCGGCGCAAACTACAGAGCATATCTGGAATATGCTGTGCTTGACAATGGTTTTGTCCATACAGAAACCATATCAGTGTCCGGGATAATGGATTACTTCAACATAACCGTGCAAAACAAAAAGGGCTCTGCCATGCACTTCAACATATCAGTGAATGGCTATCTTGTAGCTGAAAACCATTCCCTTTCAGACGGCCAGAACTTCACCATTGACGCTGTTCAGGCAGGCGCCTCTTTCAATATGCCGAGTGATGACGACACCATCCCCAAGAACCAGACCGTAATACTCTCGGTCAGTAATGGTTCTGGAGGGGGTGATTACTCGGCTTATAACGTCTACCTGAACTACACAGCGGGCGTGAGAATCCTTTACATACAGCCTGACAATGTGACTGTGTCCCTGCAAACAAGCGACACTGAGGTCAGGAGGCTGGGAGATGATTATGCGAACCTGACGTTCAGGATACAGGATACAGACTTTCTGAATACCTATCCTGATGGCGTGAACGGGACTGTATGGGTGACAGAGGACCACAACAACTACACTGTTTCCCTTGACTGTGATTCCAGCAGCGGGTACTGCAGGGTGTATTACAATGCAAGCTGCTCCTCCCTGACAGGTGTCCAGAAGTGGATAGGCGGCTCCACAGACTCCTGCTATCAGATGATAAATACAAGCCCGGCCAGCCTTGATGTGTACGGTCAGCTTTATACTGAGCCATATCACCCCTATGGTGGTGAGGTTCTCAACAGAAACATGACATATAACCTGAACATATCAGTGCTCGATGACTGCACAAACTTCATAAACACATCCAATGTTACCTGGTTCAATCAGACATGGGATGTAATCAGCACCACAAACGGAACCAGTGCAAGCTTCTACAATTCCACATGGAATATATCCTATAATTATCCCCTCGGACCTGAAACCATAAAGATAAACTCCACGCTGTCATATCATGACTTCGGATACAACACCACAGGCATATACATATATGGCTGGAGCGGGCTTGGCCTGATTTATCCGGAGAACTACACCAACGTAATATCAGGCACCAATGTGAGCGTAACCTGCCATGTCAGCGACCTTAATCTCAACCAGCCAATAGCGAATTACACGGTTAATGTGTACAACAACAACACGCTCAATCTCTCAACCGAGACCAACCAGACAGGCTATGTCACATGGCTCTGGGCAACAGGTCAGGAAACCCCGGGCTGGTATGAAATAAAATGCAACATAACAGACAACTCCACGCTTTACTACAATGATTCTGTTACAGCAATATACAGCCTGATATTAGTCAGCAGACCCCTGATAATAGATGATATCCTGGTTGGCAACCAGAGCATACACAGGAATGACAGTTACACCCCGTATGAGACCAATATCACAGTTCATGTCCGCGATGCCAATGTGGGGAATGCCTCAGGAGCAAATGTGTCCTTCTTCAATTCCACAGGGCTGATAGGCAACTGCACCACAAACGGGACAGGATGGTGCACGATAGACACCCCCTACAACCCGGTTGATGACGCTGTCCCGAACAACTACACGATATACATAAACGCCACCAAGCCGGGCCTGGAGGATTCCGAAACAGTGAAGACCAACATTACCGTGAAAGGCGTCCTGACAACGGAGATAGTGAAACCTGAGAACAACACCTTTGTGAGCAAGAACAGCATCCAGAATTTCTCAGCATGGGTCTATGACGAGATGGGAATAAACACCACCACAACAGTGAACTGGTACAATGAGACTGACTGGCTGGCCAGCGGGAACGACACGCAAATATATCTCCTCTACCAGAGCACAGGGAACAGGACATTCAAGGCCGAAGCCACAAGGGAGTTTTATGACAACGGAATCGACTACGTCACCCTGAAACTGGGCGGACTGGCTGATGTCTACTGGATATCTCCTCCGAACCTCTCAATAATGGAATATCCGCTATCCTTCAACTATACCTGCCGCGTGCTTGATGGCGAGTCATTTACTCCGATAGAGAACTATCCAGTGGAGGTCTGGTACAATGACACGGAATGGACCTATGTGGGAACCTTTCCCACCAACCAGACAGGTTATGTGACACAGGAGTTCACCCCCTCGCAGAAAGGGAATGTCACATTCATCTGCAACATAACAGACAACGAGAGCATGGAGCTCAGCGCCAATATAAACAATGCCACAGCGCTCATATTTGTCCGTGACGTGTACCCGCCCGAATTCTCAAACGTTTCCATAGTCCCCAACACCAGCATAGAGGCCTGGCTGAACACTACCAATATAACATCTGATGTAACCGACGACACTGCGGTGGACACTGTAACAGCATCCATAACCATGCCCAACCAGTCGGTCGTGAACCTGACCATGGCCAATTTCACCGACACCACATACAGGGTCCAGTATCTCCCGCCCATAGGAGGACTCTATAATGTCACAATATATGCATGGGACAGCCCGCCTGAATCCAACATGAACTCCACGTTTGCGGGCAACTTCACTGTATGGGGCAAGTCCTACGGCTGGATAAACCAGACAGAAGAGATTCTTGTTTACGGAATAACACAGACAGATAACTTCGAATTCGATATGGAGATAAACTTCACCAGCACCGGCCCAGCGCATATGTATTACGTGAATCTGACCTCTTTTGACGACCCAAACAACACCCTGATTATCAATGACACCTTCGAGGAGTGCGGGAACATGTCAGCAAACACAAGCTGTATCTGGGACCTGCATGTGGAGGTTCCGGCCGGAACACCTCCAATACTGATTAAACTCTATGTAAATGCCACATGGACCAACCCTGATAGAACCGTAAACACCACCCAGAATGTCACCAATCTACCTGTGGCTGAGAACCCAATACTCAATATAACAGAGGAAATGATATACAATGTCACCCCGAACGGAGAGGAGACCTATGTGGGCAGCTTCACCGTGGGGGCCACAGGGAATGACGCTGTGGAGAACGTACAACTCTCCCTTGTCGGGGGGAATTTCGGTGTTGAATGCCCGACATGCAATATAATACTCATTCCAACAAACTGGGGATACCTGCACGCCGGTTCAAACTTCACGGTTGATGTGACCGCAAACATCTCTCTCGGCCAGGACCCGGGAACATACTGGACTCTTATGAGGGCAACTTCTGACAATGCTGAATATGACGAGGCTGTAATAAATATGTCTGTCCCGGTGAACAGCACCTGGACCCAGTCTCCCGCGACATTCGGCACATTCCTCGCGCCCATAAACACAAACGGAACAGTGGGCAAAATACAGGTAAACAACACAGGGAACATCAAGATAGCATTCAGGATATACAAAACCCAGAATGGTTCAGGGCTGGTCTTCCTGAGCGATGAGTATTTTGAACTTGGCAAACAACTCTCCAAAACAGTGAATGTCACTTATCTTGTTCCCGGAAGCCAGCCCGAAGGAATGTATTACGTCCAGCTGCTTACCAGGAACAGCAGTGCCACGCCGCAGGAGAGAGTAGTGGACTTCTGGCTTAATGTCACTGACATACCACCAAACATAACTGACGTGGTTTTCAATCCCATGATTTTTGAGATGTATTATGAGCAGGTCAACATAAGCGCCAACATAACAGACAATTTTGTAGTGTCCCATGCATGGGTGGAAGCTGTTCGGCCCAATGATACGTTTTACATCAACGAGTCAAAGCTCATTCACAACGCCACTGACCCTGACCAGGGGTTCAATTACACTGAGCAGATTGGCACCAACTATACAACCACTATGCTCTTCTTCAACATCACAGTCCAGAACATCAATGGGACAGCGATGTACTTTAACCTCACAATAAATGGTCTTCTACTTGCTGAAAACCAGTCCCTTTCAGACGGACAGAACTTCACCATTGACGCTGTTCAGGCAGGTACAAGTTTCATCCTCCCGGGCAATCAGTCAATCAATCTTACAATACAGAATCAGAGCGGTTCGCCCGCAAATGCCTCTTACCTGACCTACCTGAGCTATTCTGTCCAGGACCAGAACCACCTTTCCTTTGACATGAACAACACATATGCGCCCACATATCTTTCCAGCTACAGTTCAGAGATAAACGGAACCCATATGCTCAGGATATGCGCAAATGACACCATGGGCCTGCTTTCCTGTACCCAGTATTATGAAATAACAGCCGCGAGCAGCACACCAATAGATATAATCCTGAACGTGACGCAGGTGAACATAACCAACATAACCATATACTGGGGCGAGAGCTTTGACATCGCTATAAACATTACTCCGGCCTGGGCAAGGGCGTTCAACATATCCTCCAACATCACACTTCCCCTGAACTGGAGCGCCTCGCCGGATTATTTCTTTTTCGGCGACCTGCTTAAATACACATCAGGCCAGAACCAGAGCAGGATAACAGTGGCAAACGGAACAGCCCCGGGCAATTACACTGTTAATGTAACAGCCAACTGGACCAATATGGACAATACAACTGCTTACAATCTGACCGGCATACTGGTGAATGTCTTTTCCAATCCCGCAATGGAGTTCCTTGATGAAAACATAACAACCATTATTGCTGCCAATGCCACGGCCAATGCCACCACCATCCTGCTGTCAACAGGCAATGTTAATGTAACAAACATAACCCTGTGGTGCGATGATTCTGGTAACAGCACACCATATTTCTGTGAGAACTTTTCTGTGCATCTTACCCCTGACTGGGTGCCGGTTCTGGAATCAGGTCAGAACGCCTCGGTGAATATAACAATATCTGTCCCTGGTACATATCCCGCAGGCACGTATAACACTACCATACGGGCAAACAGTTCCGAGAACGTCTCTGCATGGATTGAACTCTTCCTAACAATACCGCAGAACATTTCATGGACCCAGCTGCCTGAGAATCTCACAAAAGAGGTTATACAGGGGACAACAGGGGAATTGGGAACAATAGAGATTCATAACACAGGCAACGCTCCCGTCAGGCTGGGTGTTACGTACTGGGGCAATATATTCGGTTTTGGCTATGCCTGGTTCAATGATAACACACCAGTAGATGTGGAGATGAATGATTATTATGATTTCTATGTCAATTACAGTGCGCCCGTGGTTTACAGCAAATACACCTATTCTGGATACATAAAAACTCAGAACACATCAGGCAACCCACCAGAGAGAATAAGCCTTGTCAACATGACAGTTCATCCCTATTTTGTCAATGTCACCAGCCCGACGAGCAGCAATCCCAAGATCAACGTTAATGCAAGCGACCAGATAGATGTCATAGCGTATGTGAATTACACAACAGAACCAGTAACCGGTGGTGTAGAATTTGCTGTTATCATGTCAAACAGTTCCACAAGCATACCAATAACCCTCAACAGCAGCACGTATTCCCCCTCTAACGGCTACTGGGTCCTTTCCTTCCAGGCTCCCAATGTAAGCCAGGAAGGAGCATTCGGCCTTAATGTGACAGCAAACTACACCAACACTTCCATCACCAACATATCTCTGGTTTTGTCTGACTTTGAGCACGATTCCATTGTATACTTTGACCCCAATCCACCAGACATTGATCTTTATGTCCCACCCCTGATACCTGCCAATACCACAGCTGTGATAACAGCCAACATCACAGAAGGCGGGGGCGTTCAGAGTGTAGCAGGAGAGATAACATTCCCGAACACAACCACATACCCGTACGATTTTATCTATGTTTCAAGTTCAGGCATTGTCCATACCTACAAACTCTACCTGAATGACACATCCCAGCTTGGCGTATATGCAGTGAATGTAACAGCATGCGACAAGTCAGGTAACTGCAACACCACCAACACCAGTTTTGAAATATATCCCTCGGTGAACTTCCAGGGAATCGCAGAGGATATTGAAAAGCCTTATGTTGCTCCCCTGAATGTGACCTTTGACTTTTACGGAAACGGATCAAGCACACTCATAATAAATGTAACAAGCGACCCGGACACGGGATATTATAACGCAACAATAGACGGAAGGAACTATGACATCGTGACCAGGATATGGAATGACACGTTCACAACATACAACACCCCGCTCCTGGCTGACGTTTACAACCCCTACACGTTTGGTAGCATTAACAGGATGAAGATAGGAAACGGCCCCATAAGGAATGGGGTCCTCATCAGGACCGCCATGAACTCGAGCAGTTTCAATATCACAATGGACTACTCCCAGTCCGCTGACATGTTCACAATAGACAACCTTGCTCTGTACAAATGCGACAGCTGGAAGCAGTATACAAGATGCAACGGGACGTGGACGAGGCTTGCCAGCACAATTGATGTTATAAATGAAACAGTAACGGCATCTGACACTACGCTGGGAGATGTCTATGTTCTGGCCCAGTTCATCTGCGGCGACGGGACCTGCGAGGCCTCTTACGGGGAGTCTACCACTTCCTGCCCCTCTGACTGTCCGCTTCCTACACCCCAGCCGCCGCCACCGCCGTCAGCAGGCGGGGGAGGAGGCGGAGCAGCCATGGTGGCCCCGCCCGGCATGCCTTCGGTTCCGGTTGAGATAAAATCCACCCTGATATTCGTCACGCTTGAGCAGGGCGAGTTCGAGATCCACTCAGTAGAGATTCTGAACAACAGGGATACAATGATACAGGCAAAGACGCGGGTTGAAGGAAACGTATGGGAACTTGTGCAGATAGAAAAGCCCGAGATGAACATATCAGGAAAGGATACGGGCATCCTCAAGGTTAAACTCTACGCCCTTCCCACAACCCCACCAGGCATATACACAGGAGACATAATAACAGAGATAGTCAGCAGGAACATCACGCACAGGACGCCTGTCACCGTCAGGATTGAGAGAACACCCGAGCCGCTTCTTGACGTCAAGGTCAGAGTCCTCACAAAAGCCATTGAGCCCGGCGGCAACCTCACATTTGAACTTACACTGATAAACATGGGAGAAACAGCATCAATCAATGACATTGTGGCAGAATTCAAAGTCAAGCGGCTTTCGGACGAAAAACTGATGTACATGACAAAGGAAACACTCGCTGTGGACCAGGTCAAGACCATGAAGCATCAGATATCCCTTCCAGAAGACATACCTTATGATCGCTACACCCTCGAGGCCAATGTGACCTACTGGAACGGCAGGAAGGCAGCCATCGCAGTAGATACCTTTGATGTGATAGAACTCCCCCCTGTTCTTGTGGCCCTGAGGAACATTTTCTGGTTCTGGGGAACATATCTCATTCTCTTCGCCATACTCCCGAGCTTCTATATAGGAAGGCGCGCATACATGTATTACAAAGAGAAAACCGCCAAGAAGGCCAGATACATCTTCCCGATGGACTTCAAGAAACTCCCGCAGCCAGGACCAAACACATTCCCTGTGGGCAAGATAGCCGAGACCGATGTGGTTGCTTACTGGGATATGCAGCAGCTCAGAATGCACGGCATATCAGCCGGCTCCACAGGTTCGGGCAAGTCGGTCTCGGCCATGGTGTGTGCCGAGGAGCTGCTCAAGAGAAAGATACCTGTAATAGTGTTCGACCCGACATGCCAGTGGACCGGCTTCCTGAGGCCGTGCAGGGACCCCAAGATGCTCAAGCTCTATCCCAAGTTCGGCCTGAAACCAACAGATGCCAGAAGATTCAAGGGGCGCATCGTTCAGGTTGAAGACCCCAACATGGACATAGACATCCGGAACTACATGAATCCGGGAGAGATAACAGTGTTCCTGATAAACAAGTTTGAGCCCGCGGTTCTGGACGGCTTTGTCAGGAAAACCATTTCAGATATATTCAAGATACCCTGGCCAGAGGCAACAAGCCTGAAGTGCATGATATTCTATGACGAGGTCCACAGACTGCTGCCCAAGTACGGCGGAAAGGGCGGCTATGTCGCCCTTGAAAGGGGCTGCAGGGAGTTCCGAAAATGGGGAATAGGGCTCTGGCTCATATCCCAGGTTCTGATGGACTTCAAGGGAGCCATCAGGGCCAACATCTCGACAGAGATACAGCTCAGAACCAAGTATACAGGCGACATCAGGAGGGTCAAGGAGAAGTACGGATTTAATTACGCGGCAACAATAACTAAACTAAAGACAGGAACAGGCCAGGTCCAGAATGCGGAATACAATGACGGAAAGCCTTACTTCATCGAGTTCAGGCCGCTCCTGCACGATACAGGAAGGCTTTCTGACAAGGACATAGCAGAGTACATAAAATACGATAAGGAAATAGCAGAGCTCGAGAGAAGGACTAAAGCCCTCAAAGACAGGAAGATTGACACCACAGACATCGAGTTCGAGCTCAAGCTTGCGAAAGACAAGACCCGCCAGACCATGTTTACCATGGCCAAGACTTACATAGACTCTGTGAAGAAGAGGCTTGAAAAGGCAGGAGGCTAAAAATAAAGCATGGCTGAAACGCTTGAGGAACTGGAGAAGAAGAGAGAGGACATCAAAACGCTCCTGAAGACGCTTGAAGAAGCATATAACGATGCCAGCATAACAGAGGAGCATTACAAGGAAGTTAAGGAAAAAAACGAGAAATCCCTCCAGGAGATTGAAAAAAAAATAAATGAGATGAGCAGCAAGGCAGGGGAGACATCCAGGAAAGGCGGCAGGCCCAAGAAAGAGGAGAAGAAACCCAAGACTGTGGGGGAAATGATTGCTGCTGAAATGGAAATTCCGGTCTCCCAACCTGTTGAGGAGGAAAGTATTGCAGGGATTGAAATAGGAAAGGAAAAAAAAGAGAAATTCGAGGAGAAGCCTTCTGAAACCCTCCCTGTAGGAAAGCCTTCTGAAACCCTTTCTGTAAAAGACCTGCAGGATGTCCTCCAGAAATTTGTTAAGGAGCTGAGGCCCGAAACCTCTGGCATTGGAGAAAAACTCGAGAAGCTGGCTATACAGTTTGAAAAGCTCAGGACATTTGTTGATGCGATCAAGGATGAAAAAACAGACACAGAGGAAAACATAAGAAGAATTATGGAGGAGATAGGGGAGCTGCGTTCGGGCGTGAACAGTCTCGAAAGCAGGATGAGCGAGCAGGAGATAAAGATGGAGGAAGCAATCTCCACCATGAAATACCTCAAAACTGACCAGTTTGTCAGAGACCTGCAGAGAAAGGAAACCGAAATCAAGACCCATGAGGCCAGATTGGACAAGATCGATGACATGCTTTCCATGCTGATAAAGAAGGTAACTACAATAGAGGACGCATTCAAGGATCTCGGGAGCCTGGAGAACGTGGCCAGGTTCAGTCAGGGTCTGGCGGCCAAGATAAAGGAGATCGATGACAGGGAGGCCAAGATAACCAAACTCGCTGACAGGGTGAATTCAATCTTCATAGAGCTTAACAAGAGACTTGAAGAATTCATGTTTTACAAGGTAAAGCAGCAGACCCTGGATGAACTTTCCCAGGAGACCATGAAGTCTCTTGAGGAGATAAATACAAAGATTGAGGGATTTGCCTCAAAGGAGGACCTTGAAATGCTCAGAAACACAGTTGAACAGAGGATTGCTGAGGTCGCATCCTCCGGGGGGGCAGGTAACGCTGTTTCTTCAAAATCTCCAAAACTCAGGCAACTGGAAACCCAGAGAGAAGAGATTGAGGGCCTGCTTGCAATGCTTGATGAACAGCTTGCGTCCAAGAAGATAAGCAAGGCAGATTATGAGAAGACCAAGAAAATAAACACGAAGAGGCTTGAAGATATAGAGAAGCAGATAATGGCAGAGGAAACAGCTGCTGCCGGCAAAGCATCCCCATCTGCTTCAGAGACCGGGCCAGAGGACGAAAAAACAAAAAAGCCAGAAGAACCCGAAGCCATGAAGAATGACAAGACAAAGCCTTCTGAAAAACCCGGACAGGCCGTGTCAGGAAAGCCCGAACCAGGGAAAATGCAACCCGGGCCAAAACCCGTACCAGAAGCATCAGAGGAAAAAGGCAAACCGGATGATGCGAAGAAGGATATGCCGAAAGAAAATGCTATAGCAGAGAAGAAGCCCGCGAGTTCCGAACCAGTTGCCACAAAGACCCGGCCGGCAGGGCACCCCCAGAACCATGGAATGCTGCAGGCTCTTGAGAACTCGTTTAGAAAGGGCCTGATCAGCCGGGAGGCATACGAAAAGACAAGGAAAATGCTCGGGTTTGGTGCCTGATATCGAAGCTTTATTACATGGTTTGATTAATTATTTATTATGAAGAAGAGGATTTTGGTAGTTGTATTTATAACGTTTGCAATCGCCCTGCTTCTCAGCTACCAGCCCGCGCATTCACAACCCGACGTGCCCTGGTGGAACAACACATGGCATTACAGGATATCCCTTACGGTCAACACAACCGGCTATACAAGAACAGACTGGCCTGTGGAGTACCGCATCAATTTCACCCAGATATTGCAGCAGCTGAATGTTTCAGGCACGTTCGATGAGAATTCCACCATCCTCTTTGAGACCAATTCCTCCGGATGGATTATTGATTCAAACTTCCCGAGCCAGTTCGATCCTGCCGACGACTTTAATGCATCCTTCAACGCTGTAGGCGACCTCGTATTCCTTCTTAACGGGACCAATCCGCAGAACACGCTCAGGTATTTCACCTTGTATTTTGACATCAAAGAAAAGCAGTCCCACAACAGGCAGAATTACGACACCGGGATGAATGCGACTTGGGACGGTGAGGAAATTGAGGTAAACACCACAAGACTCGTTGTAAACATCGATACAGTGAGAGGAGAACACACATCCGGCATATACGACATCTTTGACATACCCGGAAATGCCTATGTCTTCGAGGTAGTCTGCGGTGACAATGACAGAACCAGGGAATGGACAGAGTTTGGGAACGAGAGCGACAGGTTTGGATTTGACCTCGCAAGCAATGCCACGATAACAGATGGCCCTGTGAGGATAACAGTGAAGCAGGAGGGAGATGAGATATACTGGAATGAATCCGGCAACAAGACAGGTCAGCTTTATCTTGACAAGAGATACTACTTCTACAAAAGCACTGCATGGCTAAAAGTCAGCCAGAATGTCACGAACAAGGATACAAACCCAGTGAACAGAACTGCCAATGGCAGCGCGCTGGCGCTTGATGCTTACGAGGCCTTCAACCTCGGGAGCGGCTACCGAACCGACAAGAACACTACTGACCCGGGTTCATGGGTTCTTGCGCAGGAATCAGGCGGCAGGCCGTGGGCAGCCTACCTGAACCTCAATGAATCCTATGCAAACTTTTATGCAAACACCAGTGCAACCAGTACTGGTCCTGTAGGAATCTGGATGGACGAGATTGAGATTCAGCCCAATGAATCACTCTACCACGAGACAATAATCGTGACAAACGTCAGTGGCGCCAGCACAGGTATCCTTGACATGAATGACTTCCAGAAGAGGATAATGAACCCTGTAAATGTGACGCTGGGAAGCGCGGAGAGATGGATTGTTGATATAAGACCTCTTACAGACCATCTCTATTACAACCTCAACGAATCCTCCATAATAATGGGCAACATAACCTCTGACAGCTGGAACCTGACAAACAATGTGAATGCCACACTTGATAACGGGACCACCAACCCCTCGGATGACATGACAATCATTCTCTATGACGACGGCTCTCATGGTGACACTCTTTCTGCTGACAGCGTCTGGTCCTCCTATTACAACCTCACAAACAATTCTGTCCTCGGGGAGTGGAACTTCACGATCAGGGTTTATGATCCCAGCGGATACTTTCTCAACGAAAGCAATGGCTCATTCACTGTTACCGATGAGCTCTTTGCCAATATAACCTTTGAGAACCAAAACGGTCTCGGCGAAAGGATAGTAAATGCCACGCTAAACATCACGAACTACAGGCAGGATACGGAATATCCATCCTGCAATGTAACATGCGAGGCCGACGGGGTTCCTGTAGAAGAAAACAACATAACCGATAATGGAGACGGCACTTATCTTGTCCAGTTTTCAGCTCCCCTGAACAGGGGAACATACTATCTCGTCTGCAATGCCACGAGGGATAATAACTTCGGGACAGATACCGCTCCTTACTATGTAGAGGCCGCAAATACAACAATCTCTATCACCCCCACACCCGAAAACTATACAGCCTACAATGTGACATGGTTTGATAATGAAACCTTCTATCTCGAGGTGTTCATAAACAACACAGGATTCTCCTCCATGTACACTGCCAACTTCTCCCTTGTTCTCCCCTCTGAGATTGTGTCCAACCAGACCCTGCCACATGAGAGTCTGGGAACTATACCACCTGAAGCCAATGCCACACTGGGCTTTAACATCACAGTCCTTAACGCAACCGCCCCGCAGACCCTTTTTGTCAATCTCACCGTGAACTGGACCAACTTTGATAACTCCACTGGTTTCAACTACACTGTGTTCAACATAACAGTGGAAAGCAACCCCATACTCGATGTAATAGAAGAGTCCCTGACTGCTATTGAAGGGCCGGGAAATCAGAGCACTGTGAACTTCACTGTCCTCTCCTATGGAAATGACGAGCTCCTTAATGTAACCTACCACATCACAGGGCTCGATCCCAACATAACAGTGACATTCGTCCCCGGGAACATAACAAGCCTGTCTGCCGGGAGTTCCCAGGTTGTTCAGGCAAATGTGAACATAAGCCCTGACCAGAACCCGGGGATATACCAGGGAATCCTTAACGTCACAACCAACAACACCAACCACGAAAACATAACATTCGAGGTAATCGTAACAGGAACAAACCTCACAATCACCAATGAGCCGTCTGGATTCACTGCCGGCCAGGTGACCTATTATCAGAGCCAGTCATTTGACCTCAAGGTCAATGTAACCAACACAGGAAATATCACATCCTTCTTCACCAACATCACCCTGAGTCTTCCCGGAAACTTTACCACCCCGCAGGATTATTACTATTGCGGCAACCTCACTGCAGGCAGTTCGTGCTCATATAATTTCACTATAACAATAGTCAATAACACTGCCCCGGGAAATTATACAATAAATTCCACAGCCCACTGGACTGATATAGGGATAGCGGCAAGGACAAATGAGAGCAGGACCAACGTCACGGTCACATCAAACGTGATACTTCTGGTTCCGGAGAATCAGTTCACAGACACCATGGAGCATAACACCACAACATTTCTCGGAAACATAACCCTGAACTCCACCGGCAACTCCAAGATAATCAACGTGAGTTACACCATAACGGGCATGGCTGGTTTTACCTTCAACTTCACCCCTGACTTTCCCTTCAACATGAGCCCGGGTGATGTTATAATTGTGTCGGCCAATCTAACCGCTTCTGCAGGCCATGATCCGGGGGTCTACAACGGCAGCATCAATGTAACCACTGGCAACAATGGTTATCACATAATAAACCTAAGCATAACAGTCCCGGAGAACGGGAGCTGGGTGATGATTCCTGAATATTGCGAGCGCTTCCAGAATGAGGATACAGGAATAGTGTGCAATGTGAGCGTGAACAACACGGGCAATATGCTGCTCAATTTTAACATAACCCCGCTGTATGAAAACTACACCTACATAACAGACACCAATTTCAGTGTTGCAAAGCAAGATTATCACATATTTGCAGTGTATTTTGACATAACGGGTCAGGGCGAACCCAAGCAGTGGCAATACTCGAACTACAGCATCAATGCCACTTATAACTACTCTGTTCCTGGAGAGAGGTTCCTTTTCGTGGCCCTCAACCCCCAAATAGAGGCCAATATTATCATAGTTCTCAGCCCGAACATCACACAGCAGATAAGCAATGTGGATATAGATGTCACAGTAACCAGCCTCTCCGGGAATCCCATCAGATGTGATGATGAGGGTCCGCCGCCCGTGAACTGCACCATTATGGCATATGTCTATCGGCCTGATGGAAATGTGAGCAATCACACACTTCAATACAACGGCGGCCAGGTTTCAGGGACATCCTACTGGACGACGGCATACCCTGACTACCTCGGAGATGTATGGGGCAATACCATCCTAAGAGGCAACTACACAGTCAGCATCTTCATCCAGGACAACAGCAGTGTCAACACCACAAAAAATGAGACCTTACGGATATATGCTGATCTCGCAGTGACGTCTACCACAGGGAAGCCTGTATACAAAACAGGCGATTCGGTCACGCTCAGATACCATGTAATGGACATGAACAATGAGAATCTCAGCAACGTGAACGCAACAGTAACCATAACAGACCCGGCGGGGTATGTTCTGGTAAACAATACCTATACAACCAACCAGAATGGAACACCTGCAAGTTCGCCGTACCCCGACCTTTTCACCATAAAATCAGATTATCCTGAAGGCAGATACGCCATAACCACGCACTCGCTTTTTTATGATAATATTGTTCCCTGGAATGTGACTGATACCACAACAAACTATTTTGATGTGTATGACAGCATTGGCATGGACGCCGAGATTGTGACCAGGGACGTCTGGTTCCCGAACAGCACAATGACGTTTGACCTTCTGGTAAAGGACGCTGCCGGTCTGCCCATTGATCCTGACACAATGAACATGACTGTTTACTACGGAAACCCCATACTGGGCAATGTACTTTTTGAGACCAATCTCACGAACGGAAACCCTGCAATGAACAAGAACTCCACAGGACGCTATCTGGTCAGCTATGTGATGGGAACCACAATCCAGTCAGGAGACTACTGGGCTGTTCTCAAGGCTACAAAAGGCGGCCTGCATACCGTGGCCAGCAGGGCGTTCAGCATAGCTGCCTGGGGGCCTTATGACCTCAGGATAGAACTCATCACGGCCGAGGTTCAGCAAGGTCAGTGGTTTAACTTCAATCTTATTATTGACAACAAGGGAGAATACGGGAGAGACGTTGACCTCAGATACTGGGTAGAGGGTGCTGGCCAGACCTGGTATTCCCTTCCTGATGCCCAGCCCACCTATACCCCCGCAGGCCAGAACATAACTGTTCCAGGGACGAGGGTGTTTATCTTCTCTGACCAGCCGCCTGGAATATACACGCTCCATGCAACCATAAATGACACCCTCACCGATGCAGGGTCAGAAACAAGTGTGACATTCAAGGTCCTTCCAGGCGGGGCCCCGCCCGGACCTCCCGGACCCGGACCGACTGGCCCGGCTGCACCTGCCGGAGGTGGGGGGGCGCCGCCCACGCCCAAAATAGAAATCTCCAAATACCCCACCGAGGTAGCGGTTATGGTTGGTCTTGCCAGGTTCCCCAACATACATGTCAGAAATCCCGGAGGGACAAACCTGACCAATGTCACGCTTGAAGTGTCTGGAATCCCGCCGGAGTGGTATGACATCAGCCCCAAGTCAGTGGCATTGCTGAACCCAAATGAAACAACAGTCTTCACGTTCAGAATACTTGTTCCAGGAGGAACAAAGGCAGGGAAAAGGAAGGTGATAATAGCAGCTGTTTCCGGTGATTCAAGGGACGAGAAAACATTTGACCTGCTGATATTCACGTCCATGAAGGAGCTGGTGCATTATGAGCTTGAAAGGCTCAAGGATGCCCTGGACGAGTTTATGATAAAGGTGGACAATGCCAGAAACATCAAAGACCTTACAGATGTCCTCCTGCTTGTTGATGAGATAGAGAAGCAGATATCAAAGGCCGAGAGATACCTCTCTGATGAAAGGTACGAGGATGCGCTTGATGCCATATATGCCGGATGGAACCTGCTTGACAAGGCAGAATATCTTCTCTCAACAGCGCCGAATCTCTTTGTGTTTCCATGGTGGCTCGCACTGATAATAGCGTTCGGCATAGTTGTTGCAATGCTTGTGATTTACATAAGAAGAATAAGCACGAGCTTGAAGACGCTTATAAGGGGAAGGACAACGGAAATAGGCAAGCTTACCTCCTCTGTGAAGAGGGAGGATGACAGCGAGAAACTGAAGGTGGAGAAGAACCGCCTTGAGAGAATGCTCAACCTTCTGGAGCAGCAGCGCAAGCAGGGCATAATATCACAGGAGGCATATAACAGCCTGAAGAAAAGAACCGAAACCAGGCTGGCTGAGATAAACAGAAAGCTCAGTTAGGCAGGGACATGTCGCTTTCTATCTTGAGCCCGAAATAGATACCCATCATTATGCCCGTTGCCGCTATTGTCAGTTCTGATCTTAGCAGCGAAACTATATAGGAGCAGATAATGAGAGCTAGGGAAAAATCCCTTAGGTTGGACGAAACCACTTTTTTCCACACAGAGGCCACATCTGAAAGGGGACAGGCCGCGGAAGCCGCAGCGCATCAGAACTAATATAATATTATTCCTTTGCTGATATTTATATCAAACCCCCACAAAACAATCATGGATAACACTCCTGTTCCGGTGGCGGTTTCTGTGCTGAGAAGCAACGGAAAGACACTTCTGATAAAAAGAGCAGGGGGGGACTACGCCGGGCTGTGGGCCCTGCCGGGGGGAAAGATTGAGAAGAATGAGCACATTTCGGAAGCCGCAGTCAGGGAGGTTCTGGAGGAGACTGGAATCAGGGCTGAGTTCAAGGGTATGCTCGGCACAGTTTCCGAGCATCTCATAGAGAACAACAGAATATCCAGACATTTTCTGCTGCATATTTGCGAGCTTGCTCTTCCGGCCAAACAAACCAGCAGCTGCCATGAAAGCGATTTGAGATGGCTTGGTATGAAAGCCTTGGAAGGCATGAAAGAGCAAATAATACCCAGCGATTTCCTGATAATAGAAAGGATGGTAAGGTCCAGGGAAAAACCCTATTATAACTGCGTTCTTGAGAAAACAGGCAATAAATATGTGCTGAGAAAATTCGGATGACTATATCCTGACTTCCAGGACCTTCTCGGTCCGGCTTTTTCGCCTGAAAATCCCTTTTATCCTGCTCATCATCCCGGGCTCTCTGTAGTCTTCGCCTATAATGAATGCGGCCAGCTTCATTATCTCCCTTGTGGCAGGTGACCTCGGACTGATATCCATTACAGGCACTCTTGCAGACAAACTTCTCAAGACAGCCCTGTCCCTTGGTATGCTGGCTATTACAGGAAGCTCCACAAGTTGCTCCACTTCTTCAGGAGTGAGTTCATGCCTGCCTTCCCCGGTCATATTCAGGACCACCCCGAGCGGCCTCGCATCCATTTCTTTTGCCGCCTGCCCGCACTTTATTATGTCCACTATGGGCGGAACAAACGGAACTGTTACGAACACAAGCTCGTCGCTCGCTCTTATGGCCGCCATGGCTTCCCTTCCAAGGCCCGGAGCAGCGTCAAGAAGAACTATGTCTGCTTTCCCAAAAAGCTTCTTTATGACATTCTTCAGCATGGAAACATCAACCCCCCTCAGCTCGTCCATTGACAGCGAGGCCGGAATAATCTGCATCCCCGGAACGCTGTAATTATATACTGCTTCCTCTATCTGCGCCTCCCCACTGAGCACCTGGTTCAGCGAAACAGGATAGTAATACATTCCAAGATAAAGCCCGAGATGGGATGTTGATATGTTGCAGTCAACTGCAATGACCCTTTTCCTGAAGTGGTTGGCAAGAATTGCTCCCAGATTGGCCACAAGCGTGGTCTTTCCCACACCACCCTTTCCAGAAACAACCCCGAGTATTCTAGTCACGCACACCGCCTTTATTTACTTATTTACCGATTGTTATATAAGTTTATAGAACAGGTGCAAGCACATTAGTGAAACCCGGCATTTCCTTACCAGTTGAATGGAGCCATCATTCTGTTGAGTTCAACCTCATTGGCTATTATCACAGGATACCTCCCCTTCATCTCTGCGTTCAGGTGCTGCATATACCCGAGAAGGTTCCTGTCGGTGAACATCGAGGTGGCAGTGAGTATTATTCTCAGGACTATGCTGGCATTGTATTTCCTGCAAAACACTATGAGATTGGAAAACATGACATAAAGGAATATGTCAGCAAATATGTATCTCCCGGAAATCCCGAGCGCGTCCCTGCTGTTCCTGTACAGAATCTTCAGTGCCCTTGCCCCGAACAGCTTCTCGGGGTTGTTCTGTATGAACTCCTGCACAACAGGCCATTTTGAGAGTATAATGCCGTTTGGCGTCCACATCCCCGGCGGTGTAAGCGCTCCATAGCGTTCTTTCATAAACGGCACAACCCATTCGAATCTTGCCCTGAGGCGCTTCCCCTGTTTTTCCACATATCCCTGTCTTATCATAGACAGGTACAACGGTTTTCCCAATCCGGCCTCATCATGGTAAAGATAGTTAGTTTTTATGCCCCAGAGATTCTGAATGCTAAAAAGCGACATGCCTCTCTGGTCTCCTGCGGCGCTCAGCCATATGAGCCAGAAGTTTTTGTAGTCAGTCAGCTTTTTCATTCATACCCCTTCTGTTAAATATTATATAAATATAATATAAAACCCTTTCCTTTTGAGGGGTTTTGCCTTAAACCGTGCTTACAATGTTACTTTTTCAAAAAGAATTTTTGACAAAAAATTAATATGTCTTCACTATTACATATATATAAGTTTAATTAATAAACCCCTAATTTATTATTTAACCATGTTAGATGTACTGCTTTTGGGCGTTGTGGTTGCAGCAGCTGCGTTCATGTTTTACGAGTTCTGGCGGCTTAGGTCCCCCTCTTCTGGGCTCTCTCAGGGGCATGCAGGCCTGCTGCCTGACCCCAAGGGATTTCAAAATTTGTACACGGGTATGTCTGACATAGAACTTAAGGTCAGGATCGATAGTCTGGAGGGTCTTGTTTCTGATTTTGAGAGGAGGCTTGAGAAGCAGGAAAAGGTGATGTCAAAGCTTATAAACGAGTTGAGTGGTTAAGATGGGCAGGAAGAAAAGGACTGATGCAGAAGACATCGAAAAGGAGGCGGAGAACCTAAGAGCCAGGGCTTCCCTGCTTGAGGGCCAGAAAGCAGACCTGATGGAAAGGGGAGAGGAGATTTCCAAGGAGCTTGATTACGAGGAACAAAAAAATCAAGAAATGGGTCTGGGATTCCAGGATTTTGACAAAAAAGTGACAGAGCTTGAGAAGCAGGAAAATGCCGGAGAGAAACCCGGCGCGGATTCCGAAGAGAAAGAGAAAAAAGAGGAACCAACCAAAAAGCCCAAACCTGATACAAGACACCCCCAAGAAGGGTCCGCAAAGCCCGGAAAAAAGAAAGGGGATGAGAAGCCCCGCATTTCCGGTTCAAAGCCCGGGCCGGTATCTGCAGCAAAAAGTGAAGACCTGAGAAAAAAACTCGAAGAGCAGAAGTCCCTGATAGAAAGTCTTGAGAATGAAAAAAAGTCTCTTGCAAAAATAATAGAGCAAATCTCCAGGCAGGAGGAATCCCCCGCCCCTTCCGGTTCCAGGGAATCCGGGGATGCTGATGAAAAGCTTGTATCGAGATTTGAGCAGAAGTTTGATGAGCTTGAAGAAAAACTTGAAGAAAAGCTGGAAAAAAAGACAGCCCCTGCCGGAGCAGGGGGCAAAAAGGAGGTTGAAGGTATGGCAGGCGAAGAGAAAAAAACAGAATCCCCCGAGGCAAAGGAGGGGAAGGATGCATCAGAGCCCAGGGCCGATGCAAAGAAGATATCAAGCATGATAAAGAAGGTGGTGGACTCGAGATTTGATGAGATATCCGAAAAGCTCAAGGGCCTGGACAGGATAGCTGCGCTTGCCGAAACCATGAGACCCTCATCGCTTCCCGCCGCGGGTTCCCCGAAGCCCGTTCCTGCAGGCCATGAAGAGCCCTCTGTTCTGGGTGCCATGGCACAGATGTCTCTTCCCCACCCAAGCATGGAGGGCTCATCTGTCTCAACCGGGCTGGCCTCCTTTGGCCAGGAAATCAATTTCCACGAAGAACTTCTTGAGCTGAAGAAGCAGATAGATTTTCTGAAAAAGAACATAGACACACTCTCAAAGAAATGGGACTACAGTCTGGGGAACCTTGAGGACAGAGTCAGAGAACTGGACAAACTTCCTGTGCTTGAGAAGAACTATCAGGAGCTTGTTGAAAAGCTGGGCTCTGAGAATGTTCAGCGCCTGAAAAGGCTTGTGTTCAATGCAGATGAACTCACTGACGAGGTCATCCCTGACATTATCAACAAGAAGTTCAGGTACAGGCTGGACCCCCTGGTGACCAGCCTCAAGAACACCCGTGGGGCTGTGAAGGAACTGAGTTCAAAGGTGAACATCCTGAGGTCAGAAATCAGAGACCTCTCAAGGATGAGAGACACGCTTAATGAGTTCAGGCTTGAGAAAGACAGGTTGTACAAGAGATTTGCCGAGGAGGAGGCCAAGTTTCTGGACGGGCTGCAGATTCTGAAGGACAACATAAAGAAGAAGATGGACAAGCTGGCAGAAAAGATGAACAGGGATATGCAGTCCCTCAAAGAGGCGTCTGACTATGCCACAATAGAGTCCAATGTGAAGGATATCGTGACTGTCCTCTTCGAGAAAAGGTTTCAGGAGCTTGAGAGAAACCAGGCATTCTTTGAGCAGAAATCCAATGACCTTGAGGAGCATGATACCAGACTCAGGAAAATGATAGAGGAGATGGAGGCCCCGGAGAGCATAAAGCGGTGGGCAGAAACCAGACTGCAGGAAATAGAGAAGAAGATTACTCCTGACATAGAGAATGCAAAAAAGGACATAGCAAGGCAGGCCGACGGGCTGAACAGCCTCAGGGAGGGCCTAAAACTGGCCGAGAGGACTCTTAACAGGTTCTCGAAAAGGATCGATGAGCACACTGCAGCCCTCTCCAAACTGATTGATTCCAAGGACCTCTTTTTCAAAAGGGCTGACGAGCTTGCAGGAAGGATGGGTGTTCTTGAGGAAAAGGTTTACGCTGAAGCCGAGAGGCTGTCTTCTGCAGAGTCCTCTTTGCAAACCGCACTGAAGGATTATAATACCAGAATAGGGAAGGCGGAATCCCTTATATCCGAGCTGGAGAAGAGAGCAGAGAAGGGTGATTCAGCAATCAGCAGCCTTGCAAAGAGCATAACTCATGATATAAGAAAGGAGATTGACGCCGCCATGCTCTCTGTCCGGAACAGCACCTCTGCCATGCAGTCCAAACTCCTGGAACTGAAGTCAGACACTGGCGCTGAGATAAAGGCTCTTAAATCCATTACAGAGCCACTTTCCAAAAAGACGGAGTCGCACTCAAACCTTTTGATAAAACTCATGGAGTCAGGCGACACCTTAGACAAGAGAACAGAAGACCTTGGAAAGGAGATAAAAGACCTTAATAACAGGCTTACCAGCGAGTCTGACAGGATATCCAGTGCGGAACAGTCGCTTGCCAGGAACTTCTCGGCCGAACTGGCTGACATGAGAAAGATGTTCAATGCAAGGCTGGCAGAGGTCTCCAAAAGCAGCATGAAAGACCTGAAGGGCCAGATAGGAAGGATATCGGTCATAGAAGAAAGCCTGAAGACCAAGGAGGCTGAATTGAGGGAGGTTCTGAAGGAAATTGACTCCGTGCGCTCGATAATATCCGAGCTTCCTTCAATAAGAAAGAGGCTTGATTCCATTGAAAGAAGGGAAACAGACTTCTCAAAAATCAGCGAAAAATACGTTTCAGATGATGAGTTCATCCAGACCATAAGGACAATATCCGCCAGAATAGAGGGGGTTGAGAAAAAAACAGAAGACGCTCTGAAGAACCTGTCGGAGAGGAGCGGCAGCTTGAGGGAAATGATAGTGCAATCCCTTGGGGACGAGAAGGTCATGAAGTCCGCACAGGAGAGCCTCAAAAACCTGTTCAGTGACAAACTGAACAGCATTGATGCAAGGCTCTCTGCTGATGTCAAAACCCTGAAGAAGGCCCTTGAGGGAACACGCACAGAGATTTCCTCCCTCAGGAGCAGCGCGGCTTCTGCAGAGAATTCTCTGAAGGAATTAGCGGGAAGGCAGGATAAGAGCGAGGCAGGCCTTTCCAGACTTGTTGACAGTTTCCGTTCCCTGAAGAACATTCCGGCAAAACTGGATTCCCAGGAGAAGGTGATTTCAGGCCTGATCGAGGACAGGAACGCCCTGGCCGCCAGGGCTGACATACTGGCCTCAGAGATGGAGAACCTCAAGGAGCAGCTGTCAGGCGAGACAGAAAAACTCACAGACATAGAGAGAAAGATGCTGCAGGCGCTGGCTGCAAAGAGCGACGCCCTGAAGAAGGACATGGAGTCCAGGGTGTCTGATATACTGAAATCCCAGTTGAGAGGGTTTGAGCAGGATTCAAGGAGAATAATCGAGACAGAAGAGGAACTCAAGTCCTTCATCTCAAGCCAGAGGTCAGAGATGAGCAGGCTTAACAGGGACCTGTCCCTTCTGCAGAAATCCGTATCAGAGATGGAGACCCTCAAAACAAGGGTTTCAGACCTCGAGGCAGGAGAGAAAGAGCTCCATGAAAAGACTGTGCAAAACCAGCTGCTGTCCGGGAAGGTCAGCGGTCTGGAGAAGCTGATGCAGGCCGTGCAGGAAAAGCAGTCGGCCCTTGAGGAGCAGATCAGGGCAGACAGGCTGAAATACAGGGCAGCCACTAGGGAATATGAGAGGGAGAAAAAGGAGCTCACGGAAAGGCTGAATAAGGAGAAGTCAAGGATATCAGAACTCCTTAAGGAGCTGAGGGAATGAGCAGCGAGATGTCCTCTCTGAGAAGCGGCATAATGAGGCTGAAAAGGGAGAGCGAAAACCACAAAAGGGCCATCAGGAGCCTGCAGAAGGAGAGGGACCTTCTTCTGGAGAGGTCAAAATACCTGGCCCAGAAGCTGAACGAGGCATACGCCGTGTACGAGGAAGCCGGAAAGAGGATACTGGACTTCACTGAAAAGGAAACCGGCCCACTGAAGGGAAGAATACAGGAGCTTGCAGAAGAGCTGAAGAAATTTTCCAGAGCGAACAGGGAGTGGAAGAGCAGCCTTGAAGAAAGGATTTCAGAGATTGTGAAGAGGCTGGAAAGGTCAGATGCTGTCTCCTTCCAGAGGCTCGAATCAACGCTGGAGCAGGTCAACAAGAGGATAGCGGCCAACGAAACCCTCTCAAAAAGCATTGCTTCTGAAATGGGCGCAAGGGTTGCAGAGCTGGACAAAAAACTGGCCGCACTCGCAAGGGCTGAAGACGCCGCCGGCAGGCAGTTCAGTGAGTTCAGGAGCGCTGCAGAGAGGAGGCTGAAAGAGGACAAAGCAGCCTTGGAGAAGGACCTGACGGAACTGAAGAAATCCATGGAAAGGTCAGAAACAGTCCTCAGGGCAAGGCTGGAATCCGCAGAAATCTACTCAAAGAACCTCTCCCAAAGACTTGAAAAGGCTGTTGCCGAGTTCAGGAAGATTCTTGCAGAAACCCGGGTTGATGAGAAGCGCACAGAGAGCAGCATTGCCGAGTTCAGGTCATTTCTTGAGGACAAGCTCAAACTGAATAAGGAGTTTTTTGAGAAAGGCATAGAGAGAGTCGCAAGGGATGCTGAGAAGCTGAACAGGGAATCCTGCTCCAGGATGAGCGAATCCCTGAACAGGCTTGACAAGAGACTGACGGCCTCTGAGAACGCCATAAAGCAGGCAGAGTTTGCCATGAAGGATTTCAGCAAAAAACTCGCAGAGGCCAGCCTTGATGAGAAGAGGATAGAGTCCAGGTTCTCGGAAATCAAGGAGCACCTTGAAGACAGCATGAAGCTCACCAGGGACATTCTTGAGAAAAAGATAGAAAATGCATTCAGGGAGTCTGCCCGCGCAGGCTCAGATGCTGAGAAGGCGCTCTCGAAAAGCAGGAAGGAGCTTGAAACCAGGATAGCCAATACTGAGAATTTTGCCTCAAAAATCGGGCTGATGCTAGAGAACGTGAAAAAGGAGTTTGCCTCCGGCCTCAAGAACCTCGACAAGAAGATAGTGAAGGCAGGCGCAGACGGGGAGCGTCTCTCTGAAAAACTGAATGAGTTCAAACTGTCGTCAGAGACCATGATAAAGACCGCAGAGGACTCTATCAGAAAGTCAGTGGACTCTATCAGGGACGAATCCTGGAAAAGGGATTCCAAGCTGGAGGAAAGGATTGGCAAGGCCGAAGAGGACATGAAGAGGTTCGAGAAAACCCTGGCTGACATGGCAGCAAAAATCCGCTCCGACCTTGCTGAATTCAGCAGGCAGCTCTCCTTTGCAAAGCAGAGAGAGGACAAGAACAGGCAGAGGATTGATGATGTAAGGAATGTGGTGGACGGGCTGATAAAGGCCGAGGGGAATGTTTTTGACAGCAAGCTGAATGATTTCTCGAGAATGGCTGACAAGAAGATGCTCGACATGAGCAGCTCCCTCAAAGCATCCCAGCAGAAGCTTGCCTCCAGGCTGGATGCCCTTGAGAAGACAGCAGACAGGATGCAGTCTGATTTTTCCGGCCTTGCCAGAGAGATGGAAAAAGCAGGCATTGATGAGAAAAGAATAGAGTCCGAACTCTCTGAGATGAAGGGTTTTCTTGACATGCAGCTCAAGTCTGTCAGGGACGGCCTGGACAAGAAGATAAATGACACATTGAGATCATCTGAGACCAGAATCAAGGCAGCCGAGACCTCGCTGCATAACAGGCTTTCAGTAACCGACAGGCGCCTTGATGAAAGACTCTCCAGACTGAAGGACGATACAGACAAGTCTGTGAAGGAGAACCGTATGCTGATAGAGCAGACAAGGAGCGGGATGGAAATGGAACTCCTGAAGGGTCAGAAGGCCCTGAAGGAACTGTCTGAAAAACTTGGGGGTCTTGAGAAAGCCCTCCAGGAGGAGAGATTCACTGAAAAACATATCGAGGGAATGATAGACTCGCTCGGGAAGGATTTTGAGAACAAACTTGCCGGCAGCAGCCGGGCGCTTGCGCAGGAAATTGAATCCCTTGAAGACAGGGTTGCAAAGCAGGATGCGGGCATGCAGGGCCTGCTGAAAAGAATGTCCGAACTTGAAAAAACCATGCAGTCTGACCGGCTTGACGACAAACTCTTTAACAGCAAACTGGAAGCTCTGAGGAAAGATATGGCAGATGAGATACAGAAATCCCGCTCATTCTTTCAGGGCATCCAGAGGGATGTTGAAAATTTCAAGAATCAAATAAGGGAAAGCACGCTTACAGGAAAGGAGATTCAGGACAAGCTAGACTCTCTCAGGGACTTTGCCAGCAGGAAAGACTCTGAGATTGCATTCAATGTAGGCAGGCTGCAGACGGACATGGAGAAAAGACTTGACAGTTTTGAGAAGGCCATGGTTTCTGTGAACTCCAGGCTTTCCGAACTGGGCAGAAAAGCCAGTGCAGGGAGCCTCAACGAGAAAAACCTGAAAAACATCATCGAGTCCCTAAGAAGAGAGTTTGAGAGAAAGCAAAAGGAATTTTCCGATGCCGTCGGCCAGCAAACCAGCAGCCTGCTGAAGAGAATAGAAACTGCTGAAATCACTGAAAGAATGCTTTCAGACAAGATAGAAGAGATAAAAAACGAGGTGCAGAAATCCAGGCTGGATGAGAAGAAGCTTGATTCCAGAATAGCGCTCTCCCAGCAGGACATCAGGCAGAAGCTTTTGGATTATAAAAGCCTGAACAAGGAGTTTGCAAAGTCCCTTGAAGAAATGAAAAATACCATTCAGGGCATGAGACTGGGCCTCTCAAAGGACAGGAACTCTATAAAATCCCTTTCCGACAGACTGGATTCCCTTGTTACATCCGAGCAAAACCTGTTTGAGAAGCAGCTGAAGGAGCATGATGCAGATGTTCAGATAAGGATGGAGAATGAACTCAGCAAAGTGACCAGTGCGCAGCAGGATATATCATCAAGAATTAACGCGCTCGAAAGCGCCACCAAGAACGCGCTGTCAAGGATATCAGAACTGAAAAAGGATGCCCAGATATCCGGAATAAAGGACTCTGAACTCGAAAGCACCATAAGCTCCCTGGCTAACAGGATGGACAGCATTGATGCAGATTTCAGCAACAAGATAATCACTGCCCAAGAGAACCTCTCCTCAAGAATCTCCAGCCTTGAGAGCGCCCTGAAGTCCCACAAGCAGATAACAGGGAGCATAAAGAGAGAACTCCAAAATGAGATAAACTCGCTTTCCAGCAAGATAGGAAAGGCAGGCATCGAGGACAGTGTTCTCGAGGGAATGATAAAGAGGATAGAGCCCCGGCTGGAGAACAGGGTGAAGGCAGCGGCTGATGCGCTGGAAGCCAAATTCCGCGAAGCAGATTCCCGCTTCACCAGAAAGGCGCTTGACGAGATAGCAGGCATGAGGGCAGAGAGGCTGAAGCTTGAGAAGAGAATAGAATCATTCGAAGGTCTGGTATCCGGCATGAACTCTGCGATCAGTTCCCTCAGGAAGGAGATAAGCGGCAGGATGCTGGACCAGAAAACCCTTGAGCAGAAGATAGAAAGTTCCAGGACACAGTTGGGGGCAAAGGAGGCTGTGCTTGAGGAGAGCCTCAATTCCCAGATAAGGGAGCTGGGGAACAGGATTGCCCGCCTGGAGAATGAGAAGAGCAACCTGTATGCTACTGTTTCAGGCATTGCAAAGCAGGCGGAAATCCTTTCAAAGAAGAGCTATGACCCTGAGGAAATAAAGGCCAGGGTGAGGCGTTCTGAGGGTCTTGTAAGGCAGTTTGAGTCCAAACTCTCTGAATTGAGAAAAAGGACAGACACCATACTTTCTGAAATCCTGGACAAGCTTGAGTCCCAGAAAACAGGCGATGCTGGCTCATTGAAGCAGCTCAGGGAACAGATCGAGGCCAGGATGAAACTCAATGACGAGATAATGAACGCCGAGCTTGCCAGGATGAGGAAGGAGTTTGCAAGGTTCATGAAGGACATGGCCGTGATGAATGAGAAACAGCAGGAAAGGCTGTACAAGATCCTTAAGGAGTGAATATGAGCACGTACCAGAAGATAGAGGAGGCCATACTGAGGCTCAAGACAGATGAAGAGAAATGGAGAATGGGGTACGACTTCCTGGCCAGGGATGTGATGGCCCTTGTGGAGAAAAACGCAGAGAACATAAAGAACCTGGAGATTGCGCTTAGGAATGCAGAGGCCAGAGTCAGCGAGAGGGTGAAGAAGCTCGAGTCCCTGCCTGATCACAGGCAGGTTTCATCCATGTCAAAGGAGCTTGCCAGGTTCAGCAAGGATGTGCACAGAAAATTCCAGAGAATTGACGAAAAGCTTGACGAACTTGATTTTGAAAAGCATGCAGGCATAGAGAGGATAGTGGAGGAAATCCTCAAGGGAGAGCTGGCTGATGTGTATGCAAACATAGGCTCTGTCAGAAAGGACACCATGGAGATTCGCAGGCTCAGGGAGATGATTGAAAAGACCAATGCCAGGATAGACGGGCTTGACTTTGGCAACCAGACAATAGAGGATGTGGTGAGAAATGTCCTGAAGAAGGAGATAGACCAGATAAGGGAAAGCGTGAACTCCCTCGCAGGAGAGCTTGTGGACAAAGAAAGGTTCCACACCGAAATAGAGAAGATTGCCAAGAGGATTGACGACATTGAGTTCAGGCAGGAGCCTGACATAGAGGGCATGATAAGGGACAGGCTGAAAGCCGAGAAGCAGAGGCTTGACCTTATGATTCAGAACATCAGGGAACATTCGCCCGAGGATATGGTGAATGAGCTCAGGCAGGACCTTGAAGACAAACTGAAGAACCTGAATCTCCTTGTCGAGGATATAAGGAAGAAGCAGGAAGACCCTGCAAAGCTGGACTCCCTTGAGGCCAGACTGGAAAGACTCGAGGCCAGGCTCGCATCCTTTGAGAAGGCACCTGACGATCTCAGGATGAGCATACTCGAGGCCATGAACAGGAAGACAGGCTCCATAAAGGGAAGCATAAACAACCTTTTCTCGAGAATAGAGTCCCTTGAGGAATCCCTGAGGAGCGCTGATGCAGAAAAAAGCGGACTCCTTTCGCAGATTCAGGAAACCAGTTCAGGCCTCAGGGAATTGTCTGAGAGGATTGCCGGGCTTGAATCCATGGCCACAGGAAAGCCCGGGCTGGAAAAGAGGGAACTGGACAGGGTTCATTCCCTTGAGAAAGAACTGGCCCGGCTCCGGGATGACATGAAATCTGTCCAGCAGCAGGCTGCAGGGATTTCAGAGGAGAAACTAAAGCAGATAGTGGAACAGCAGCTGGGCGACATGAAGTCCAGGATTGCCTCCCTGGAGGAGGATATTAATGCAGCTGAAAAGGAAATCCCCTCAGATGATGACATAATTAAGGTCCTTGAGAAAGAAGGTTTTAGGCACTTTAAAAAAGACGAAGCCGCCAGAGCGGTCCCGGATGCTGTATCAGACAGGCTCAATGAGATAAACTCCCATTTCGACAATCTCAGCAAAAAGATAGACTCCCTTAACCAGACCGTGCAGAACATAAAAAACCAGAGCAGCCTGAAGGCAGAGGAGGTTGAGGAAAGGATAAGAAAATACAACAATTTCATAGAGGACATGAACACCAGAATAGCCTCTGTGGAAAACGCAGTGAAAGACTCGTTCGAGCC
>CAZCSS010000001.1:0-53954 GCA_964501515.1 uncultured archaeon | reverse complement strand
CTGTCCCCGGCGCTTTTTTCCATCCGGCTATTGTTCAGGGACATCTCTCCGCTTCGCGAAGATCCTGTCCCCGGCGCTTTTTTCCATCCGGCTATTGTTCAGGGACATCTCTCCGCTTCTATGTGTAAAGGCCGCTCGCAGATTAATAAGAGCAAGAACCTCACATATTCGCAAATATTATATTATGCATAACCGGCGGTAACTATTAATAACAATACTCGACAGACGTTTTCTTGACCGCTTGCAGATTTGCTTGCCTGTATGCAAGTTCTTCAACAGCGTTCAGATAATTTGCTAATATGTTAACTTCAATTGGGACGTCATCCTTAAACACGTTTTCGCACAAGTGGTCAATCTTTTCCCTCATTAATGCCATGTCTGTCTTGATTGCTGCAAATATCTCTTGTGGCATAAAATAATAAAGAAAGTTAATTTTTTATAACCATGCTTGCCACCGGCTGTGGCACCTAAGAACTTCCCTGCTTCTCATCAGGAATGCTGAACCTTATCTTGAGTTCGTTCTCCACGAGTTTTTTCGGCTTTATGCCTGTTCTGTATGCGCTCCTTGTTATGGCATGCACCCCCACAGGGGCTGTCATGAAGATGAAGAATACAAGGAAAAGCGACTTTATGGTTAGAACGGACCAGAAGCCAAACACCGCTGCGCCAAGAAGTATAAGGCAGGTCCCTCCTACATTGACCACGGTCTGGGCATGCGACCTTGTGTAAACATCAGGAAACCTCAAGAGCCCGGCAGAGCCTATTACCGAGACAACCCCGCCGAGTGCCATTATCCAGAGCCCTACTGCTTCAAGCATCATTTATCACCCAGTTTCTTCCCCACAAGATACTTTGATATGACAAGCGTGCCTATGAATCCTGAAACAGCATACACAAGAGCGATATCAAGGAATATGTTGTTCCTGTAGAATATGGAGAGCACCACTATGAATGAGATCAGTATAGACACCAGGGCATCAAAGGCTATCACCCTGTCAGGCATGGTGGGCCCGAGGCCTATCCTGAGCATGCAGATTGCAGCGGACACCATGAGCAGATAAATAACTATTTCTATCATGTCAATCCCATATCTTCAGCAGATTTTTGTATATGCCTGAGATCTTCTCCCTTTCAGGCTTCACCCTGAGCCAGTGCACGAAAAGGGAGCCCTTCCTGACGTCAAGGGTGAGCGTTCCCGGAGTCATGGTTATAGTGTTCGCAAGCGCGGTCACCCCAAAATCCGAGGTGTGGGAGTGCTTGAATTCCATTATTCCGGGCTTTATCTTTCCTGTGAGTATGAGCTTCATAACCTCTATATGGGAGAGTATCTCGCACTTTACGTAAACAGGTATTGTGCAGAGCAGATAAAGCATGCTTCTGAAATAGTTCTTCTTCCTGGGCCTGAAGAACGTGGAACTCATCGTAGCCACAAAGCCCGATGCTATTGTTCCTGCCACAAGCTCCTCGAAACTGGGCCCTGTTAAGAGCAGCCAGAAGAGGAGCATTGTTATGAAAACCAAGCCAAAGCCAGCCAGATTCCTCATGACTTATTTTTATATGAGCTGGCTTAAAAATCCGCAAACCTCATCTCAGATCTTCCCTGTCACAGAATTATCTGCTTATCCTCTTAGTGATACAGGGATTGCACTGTTCATGACAAGGTCTTTGATTTAACAAGTTTCTTCCTGGTTTCCTCAAAATGTTTCGAGACAGCCTCAGGCCGCAGCTTTGCCTTCAGGTATCCTGAGAACTGCTTTGAATACATAGAGGCGTTTTCTGCCTTCAGCTTGGCTGCAAACGCCTCGATATGAGAGCCCCTTACCCTTTCCTCGTCGGGAAGGACCTCTTCAGAATGCGGTACGGTTATGCCTGCGTCACTAAATCCCTTGAGGCAGGCATATATTCTTGAACCCTTTGTTGAGACATGAAGCCCGATATCAAGGACAGCTTCCTTGACCTTCTTTTTCCTGGCCTCAACCCCGCAGGCAAGGCCAACCAGGTAGGCCGCAGGAACATTGCCTGTGCTTACCTTCCAGCCCTTTGATTTGATGTCATTCGGTCCGGCCGAGGCAATAACCCGGTCGCCTTCGGAACGGTATTCCACTACCTGGCATGAGACCCCCCCTGACGACCTTCTGATGACCAGTCTGGGTTTTCTGGCTTTTAGGAGTCTTAACCTCTGCCTGTAGTCTGTCCTGCCCTCTCTCCTTCTCCTGTGCGCCACCCCGAACGTCTTCATTCTCATTCTTTGTCACCCTTTTTCTTTGCTTTTGCAGCACGCTTTGTCTTCTTTGCGGTTTTTGGTGTTTTTTCAATAATGGCCTGCTTCAGCAGGCCGTGATCCTTGAGGTAGAGAAGGACGTGCTTCTTGTTTCTGAACTCGCCGCCGCCCACCCTTCTGTAGAAGCCCGTGTATGTCCTGTTATCTACCCTTCCGCTGGTTTTGAGTTCCTTGAGCAGTTTTCTCATGGCTCTCACGCTCTTTGTCCACTCCTCCTTTTTCGGGGTCCTTGCCCTGAATGTCCCCTTTCTCTTTCCCTGCCCCCTTCTCCTGCCCTTTTTCTTCTGCTCAAACAGTTTCCTGGAGTATTTCTTGGAGCTGCCTTTCTTCTGGATTTTGATGACAGTGCCTGATTTTATGAGGTTTCTGACATCCTCTCTGGTAAGGGCCTCCTCTGCATCCTTTGCGGACTGCACCCTTATTCTCGATACCCCGGACTTCATCATGGACGCTGCCATCCTTTTCACTGACTTCACACTCATTTCCCTGCACCCTCAAAATCCGAAACCGTTGGCTTGAAATCAGAACCCTTTTTTATCTCTCCCCTGGACTTCAGAATTTCCCTTGCAAGAATCCAGAACACCAGGGCAATTGATTTTTTCCCGTTGTTGTTCATGGGTATGGCCAGGTCAATATCCTTGGTTGTGTTAAAGGTGTCGCACATGGCCACCACAGGAACCCTTTTCTTTCTGGCTTCCCTCACGGCCTGGTCATCCACTATCGGGTCTACCACAAAGACCACATCAGGCTCGTAAAAGCCCCTGTATGTGGGATTGGTCAATGTTCCGGGCGAGAACCTCCCTGCCACACCCTTTCCGCCAACAATAGCGGCGAACTCCATCAAGGGGCGGGCAGCAGCATCCTTCCTGGAAACCACGAGTATGTTCTTGAAACCTGACAAAAAATCAGCGGCTATCTTTATCCTTTCATCCACCCTCTTAAGGTTGAACACAGCAAGGCCGTCATCCCGAATCTTGTAGACGAACGGCGCCATTGACGGCGTGCAGGACTTCATCCCTATATGCACACCTGCTGTCAGGTAATCTGCTTTGTCCACTAACATGCTTCCTGCTGGCATAAAGAAGATAGTATGAGAATGTATTTAAATTATTAAGTATGCGAGCAGAAAGCGGCCGCTTGCCGGTGCACGGTTTCATTTATCAGGAGCATGAAAATCATCAAAAAGGATATGTTTTTTGTCCGCAATCTTCTGGTGCGCCAGCATATAGCTTGCAGCTGACCATGACTGGTTGCTGGTTCCATACGCCCCTTCCATGTTCCCTTCAGCATTAATCCATTCAATAAACCCGTAATCAAAAAGCGAGTTCACCTTGCTAAGGTCATCAAAAGGCCCGCCTGCATTTTTACCTGTCTTTTCCAGCGCCAGAACATAAAACCCGCCTACCCAGGGCCATATCCCGCCATTATGATAATTTCCAGGAGATGCTCTTGTTTTGTGCAGTTCTGGTTCATCAGAGTGCCTGAACTCCGGATCCGGGAAGACCAGTCTGAACTCCGGATCACGCGGGGTTACAGGAGGGCTCAGCACCTTTGCAGGGTATGGTTTACCAATTCTCTTTTTTATCATGTAGTCAATAATGGATTCTGCCTGTTCCTTCTTTGCAACCCCGAACAATATCGCAAGGCAGTTGGCAATTGTGTCAAACCTTGCATCAGCGCTGTCAAAACCAACAGATGACAGGAAATATTCTGCCCCTGTTCTCTTCAGTTCCTCTTTTTTCTTTAGCGCTGCGCGGAAATCCTGGTGTATCCATGAATGGGCATGCTCCTTTTCTATGCATCCGGTATACTCTTCTGTTGGCCAGAAGAATTCCTGTATGCCCCTTTTCACTTTTTCTATTCTTTGGGGAAGCTCCTCGCTGTCCAGTGCCCAGTTTATGACCCCCGGCTGGTTCATTTCATCCAATGTCCTGTAAAGGCATTCCAGGGCAGCATAGTTGAGAACCTGTGTGTAAAGAACCCTTCCCATTCTTCCGTACAAGTCAAACCATTCAGAGCGGGGGTTGGCTTCTATAAGGTAATCATTGTTCTGGTCAAGGCAGTTTGCCCATTTCACAGCTTCCTCGATTCTGTACCTGTTTCTTTCCAGAAACTCGCTTTTGTTTGTGCTTTTGTAATGATTCCATACCGCGACAGGATACCACAGACTGGCATCCACGCATCCGCCCTTTCCAAAACTTGTTCTGCTCAAATCAACTGCGATCTTGTTTGGTATCTGCCCGGTATGCTTCTGATTCCCTGCCAGAGTATCTATTGTTCTTTCTGCCAGATTAACCAGCTCTTCATCATCAGAGCCGCTCATGGCAAGGCAGCATATCAGTCCGTCTCTCCCCCATATGCTTTCCCTGTATCTTTCGCCTGCAACAACCCCGACCGGGGATTTCTCCGGCCTGGCGTTTCTCTTTAAAACCTGCTCTGCCGTGCGGTAGAGTGTGGTGTCGCCTTTGGTTTTCATGAGAGTTATAGTGGGGGCAAAAAATAAAAACGCATTATGCTCAGCATATGCAGCATCTGCCGGTTATTCAATTTCCACACCCGGCATCACCCATTTCCCTGACAGGCGCTTCCTGTTCTCCTTTACAATTCCCCCTGAAAGGGCCTTTTTTATCTGTGGGTCTGCGAAACCCAGAAAACGGCCGAACGCAATCAGCTCAGAGGGCGAGCGGAGCTCCCATGGGCTTGCGGCCGCAGATGTGAGAACAAACGGTGCCCTGTATTTTTTTACAAACTTTGCGGTTTCCAAAAAGCCGGAAACCAGGCCGGACCTGTGCCTCTTGTATGTGTCCAGAAGAAGAGAGAAGTCAAACTCTATGTACACGCTGTTCTTTGCTGCCAGCCTTGCAAGCACATGGTTTATTCCGCAGCGGCCGCCCACCAGATGCTCTGAAAGTATGTCTATTTCAGGCGTTTCCAGAATGGCCCTGTTGACATCCTCGTTACCTCCCTTTGCCACAATAAGCTCCACCTTCCTTCTCATCGCCTTTGCTCTTTTCCTTATATCACCAGGGCTTCCTGATAGCAGAATCCCGCGCGAAATATCTATCCCTGTTTGTTCCGGGATTGTTTTTGCATGGCCCTCAGAAACCATGCCAATCCCCGAAAAACCCAGCCTTTTCGCCATCCCAGCCGCTTCTTCTGCCTCGGCTGTTCTCGTGTCCAGATTCCAGACTTCCATGCTTTTATTCTCTCTGCCTGAAATAAATAACATGACGCCAAAGGACGAGCTGATAGCGTCCCTGAGAAGGGAGGGCTTCCTGAAGACCCGGAGGGTTATCAATGCCTTCATGTCTGTTTCAAGGGAAATGTTCCTTCCCAAAGATATCAGGAAGCATGCTTATGCTGACCAGCCGCTCCCGATCGGCCGCGGCCAGACCATATCAGCCCCGCACATGGTGGCTGTGATGACCGAACTTCTTGATCCTGAAAAAGGAGACAGGGTTCTTGAGGTCGGGGCGGGTTCAGGGTACCAGGCCGCAATACTTTCAAGGCTTGTGAAACATGTTTATACCGTTGAGCTTGAGAAGGAACTGGCCGATTTCGCAAGAAACAACCTGGAGAGAGCAGGCATCAAAAACGTGGAAGTTGTTCAAGGAGACGGCAGCAGGGGCCTCCCCCGGAAGGCGCCGTTTGACAGGATAATCATCACCTGCGCTGTTGATGACATACCCGGCGCCCTGCTGGAGCAGCTGAAGGAAGGGGGCATAATAGTGGCTCCTGTGGGGCCTTATTACAGGCAGACCCTTATAAGCGGCATTAAGAAGAGAGGCGGTCTCAGAACCACAAGGCATTTTCCCTGCATTTTTGTCCCGCTCAGGCACTGACACTCAGGCTGGCAGCAGTGCAGCTATCCCAAACACATATAAATCTTTTGCCAAAAAACCAAACTGATATGATGAAGTCCAGAGCCCTTGAGGACTTTGAAGAGGACTTTGAGCCGGATGACGGGGATTTGGATGATGAATATGAGTGGTAGTGCCCTGTCTTTTGCAAGAGTAGCGCTCTTGTCTTTTTATCATCATAATCCCAAATTATAATACATGTTTCACACCGGCGGGCGAGCCTTGCGGAGCAATGCCCTGCTCGGATATGCTATTGTTCTCATAGCATGCTTCCTTTGGCTGCAGCCTGTTCCTGAAGGCCTTTCGCCCCGGGGCTGGCTGTCCATAATAATATTTGTTTTTGTTGCCGGCCTCTGGGCCACAGAGATTGTATCCCTCCCACTTGCGGCCCTGGTCGCCATAATACTCCAGCCGCTTCTTGGGGTGTCAGACATGGCCTCTACCCTGTCAGGATTTGCCAGCAACGCTGTTTTCCTTATACTTGCGGGGTTTATGCTGGGTTCTGGGCTGATAAGGTCTCATCTTGACAAGAGGATAGCATATAAGGCAATAAGGCTGTCCAGAAATTCAGGCACCGCGCTTCTGGGAATCATTGCAGTGACCGCGTTGCTTTCGATGATAATATCCAACACGGCCACTGTTCTGCTGATGGTGCCTATAGTTCTTACCCTGGCCAGAAGGGCAGGGCTGGACAAGAAGGCCTTTCTGATTGCTACATGCTATTCTGCCAATATCGGGGGTGTGGGGCTGCTCATAGGGACCCCGCCAAATGTCATGGCAGCAGAGGCCTCGGGGGTTGGCTTCTTTGAGTGGGCAGGGGCAGGGCTCCCTTTTGTGGCAGCAATGCTCCCGCTTCTATATCTTTCCCTTTGTTTTCAGTTCAAGCCTCATGGGGTCATACACTCCAGCGTGCTCAGCGGGCTCGAGGACCTCGGAGGCATGAACCCGAAAGAGAAGAGGTGCGCTGCTGTCCTTGCTGCCACCCTTTTGCTGTGGGCCACCACACCCTTCCATGGGGTTTCGGCTGTTGTGATAGGGCTTTTGGGAGGATTCGCCATGCTCTTTCTTGTTTCCGGGTGGAATTTTTTTGAGAACCACACGAACTGGGGCGTTATAATCCTCATGGGAGGGGCAATATCAATCTCCAATATGCTCATTTCCACAGGAGCTGCCTCTTGGATTGCCGGGAGGCTGCTTGAGGCAACAGGGCTTACCAGTCCTGCTCTCATAACATTCTCATTCGCTGTTCTCGGGATGGGCATAACCCAGTTCATACAGAATACCGCAACAGCAGGAATGCTGATACCACTTCTCTCCGGAATCTCGCAAAACCTGGGAATTTCCTCACATGGACTCATGATAGTGCCTGTAATAGCGACTTCAATGACGTTTCTGATGCCTCCCGGAACAGCCCCGAATGCAATAGTCCATGGAACAGGTTACGTAAGCGTCAGGGATATGCTAAAGGCAGGAGTCCTCCCCACAATATCAGCAATACTTCTGGTTCTGATATTCTCTTTCCTGATATGAGACCCTTACTGCTCAAGCATCTTTTTGACAGCGCTGTCAGCATTCCCGTTGATTATATCGCCGTGTCCGGGAAGGAGCGTGTTGAACCTCAGCCGGCTAATCTTCTCCAGGCTTTTTACCATCTCATCTTCGTCGCATCCCGTGCCGTCAGTCCTGCCCACGCCATCAGAAAAAACAGTGTCGCCCGAGAACAGTATTCCCCTTGACTCGTCAAGCAGGCAGATTGAACCCGGGCTGTGTCCGGGTGTGTGCAAAACCCTGAGATTTAGGCTTCCTGCTTTCACGATATCGCCTTCCCTGAGCTTCCTGTCAACCTGTCTGGGCTTGAGCTTGCCGTCGAAGTAGTCGGCCCAGCTCTTCTCCGAATCGGCTTGCTCTATCACATCAGCATCGTCTTCGTGTATGGAAACATCAGCATTCAGAAAATACCCGTTGCCACCGATGTGGTCAAAATGCCCATGCGTGTTCACTATGTGCTTTACGTCCTTGAATCCTTTCTTGAGAACCTTGAGTATTGAATGCAGCCGGGTGAAATTGAATCCCGTCCCGGTATCAATGATGGTGTCATCAACAAGATAAATATTGGAATCAATGCTGGAAAGCTGTATGAGAACTATGTCGCCGACCCTTTTTATCATATGCCCCGTTTTATAATTGGTGGCAAAAAGATTTATAACTAACATTCATAATGCAGCACCATCCTTTTTTATCCCAAGAAAACCAAGCAGCCTCGTCTGAAGTTTGTCCCTCTCCATGACTTCTGCGGTTATCCACGTTCTCCTGACGCACTCCGGGAACTTGTTTGCCCCCTCGAGCCACTGGCTCAACCACACCTGGGTCACAGGATCGCTTGAATACCCCGAGCCTATTTCCCCATACCGGGAAGCCAGTTTCTCTATCCTCTGGTCCCTCTCAACCTTGGCTATTATGGAGGCCGCGCTCACTACAGGATACTTTGAATCAGCAAAATGCTCCACTACGAGCTCAGCGGGTTCTGCAAGCATCTTGCTAACAAAACCCTGAAATTTCCTCAGGTTGATGTCAGGCCCGTCTATGTATGCTGTGGAGGGCCTGAGAAAGTTCAGCGCCTCTGCAAACTTCATGGCTTCCATTTTGTTCAGGCTGATGCCCTGTTTCCTGTAATTGTCTATCTTGCATGGAGCCACTTCAATAACAATTATGTCTTTGGCTGTTTTCTCTATCTTTCTGGCAAGTTTCTCCCTTGCCTTTGGAGTGAGAAGCTTGGAATCCTTCACGCCCATCTTTACGAGTTCGTTCTCCTTCTCCCGCGGAATGGATACGCCCGCAATAATCATAGGGCCTATCACAGCGCCTCTGCCAGCTTCGTCAATCCCGGCTATCATAATACTCTATTGTTTCTGAAGTGTTAAGAAGATATCACTCTTCCGGGAAGGGCAGAAGGGCAGGGTCTTTTCTGTTTCCGTACAAAATGTCCAGGAATCTTTCCCTCCAGATACCATATATCCTTTCAGGTGCTTTCAGTCTGCAGCTGTAGCATGGATGATTGCTCTCCCCGTTCGGGGAGTATTTGCAATATACTGGTTTCTCGAAAAGCGGCCCGAGTTTGGAGTCAACAATCATGGGAACATACTGGCCAAAATTAGGCGATTCCGGATTATCGCTTATGCACCTTCTCAGGCGAGAGTAACCTTCCACACCGAGTGCGGGGATTGATACTTTTGGATCCCATCTGTCCCACATACCCAACCGGTTAAGATTTGAAAAAAAGATATATAAAATTTTTCTCCTGTGGCAAATATTTTAAACATATTACCTAATCAAACTTATAAAGGCTTGTTATCAAGTTACGTATAGCGGGGTGGAGCAGCCTGGAGTGCTCGTTGTAACCCCTGCGTGAAAACCGCATGGGATTGCGAAAGGCTCATAGGGATTTGCTCCTGAGAGACCCAAAGGTCGTTGGTTCAAAAGGCAGAACAAACCGGTCGCCGGTTTCCACTGGAGAATCCAACCCCCGCTATCATGCTTTCATTTCTGGTTGCGGTTGTCTGTTCCCCTGCTTCCCCCACCAGTTTCTCTGCTCTGAAAAAAGCCAGTATACATTGCTCCCCGCCTGTATGAGCATGATGAACAGCCAGTAAGGCATCATGAAGAACATGACCACGATATCCCTGAGCGTTACCCTTTCCCTGAACCAAAACATGGAATAAGCAATCAGGCCGTATACCATGGACACAGCCGCGACGTTAAGGAGGGACAGCGAAGTCACGGGAAAGTTGCCTGCGAGCATCTGGAACGCAAGATTAATTATTCCGAAAAGGGAGAACCAGCTCAGGAAGAACAGCAGGACGTCATTTGAGAAAACCACGCCGCTTGAATAAAAGAATGTGTAGTAACCGAGCAGTATCTGGGCAATTATTGCAAACCCCATGAGACTGGCATGGGCATACCAGTATGACATTATGGGCAGCGTGAAGAGGCCTGCCCCCCTGTTTTTCCTTCCAAGCCCCCTGTGCTTCTTCAGAATCTGTATTCCGCCCTTAAACCACCTTTTTCTCTGTCTCACGAGCCACTTCAGGGTTTCCGGCACATTTGTTATCGAGTCAGCGTTGTCAACGAACACCACTCTCTTTCCCTTTGCAAGCAGCCTGCACGCCAGATCAATGTCCTCGAGCAGCACATTTCTGCTGAACCCGCCCGACTCCATGAGGACACTCTTCTTGAATGCGCTGAGCGTTCCGGCTGTATATATCATGCCTCCCACCCTTCCGCAGAGAGACCTGAACAGGGATATCTGGAAGTATTCAATCCTCTGGAACATCCCCAGAATTCCCCTTGGATTCCCTACCCTGACAGAACCTGATGTGGCTGCAACATCTGGGTTCCTATGAGGCGCCACAAGTCTGGACAATGCGCCGTCCCCAAGCCTTGTGTCACCATCAACCGTTACTACGATATCATGCTTTGCTGTTCTTAGCGCCCTGTTCATTGCGGCTGACTTCCCTACATGGCTTGTTTTTATAACCCTTATCTTTCTCCCGAATGTTTTCAGCACATCCTCTGTGTTGTCTGTTGAACCGTCGTTGATTACTGTTATCTCAATCCTTCCCCTGTACCCATTCCTGAGGACAGATTCGATTGTTCCTGCTATGTATTTTCCTTCATTGTGGGCAGGGATTATGACAGACAGCGGGGGCGAGAAGCCATTCTCTTCCTTTTTTCCTTTTCTTGAGAGAAGAACAGCATAATGGGACATTATTACCACAAGAAACACCGAGGTGAGTGCAGTGGCCAGAGTCTCGGCCAGGGGAAGCGCTTGCGACAGCATAGTAATCTTTTCCGGACAATGATTAATAATTATCTGAAGGATTCCATTGTTTTCTTAAGCCCTTCCCTGAATCTCACTCTGGGAAACCAGTCCAGAAGTTTTCCGGTCTTGGATATATCAGGCCTTCTTCTTGCAGGGTCGTCCTGCGGGAGTGGCTGAAAAACTATCTTCGAGTCAGAGCCGGCAAGTTCCTTTATCATTCTTGCTGCCTCAATCATGGTGAATTCTTCCGTATTCCCGAGATTAAGAACCTCTCCTGAAATCCCCTTGGCAAACATCGCGGCTTCAAGCGCGCTGACCATGTCTGTTATGTAGCAGAAGCTTCTGGTCTGGCTCCCGTCACCGTAAACCGTTATATCCTTTCCTGAAAGGGCCTGGGTTATGAAGTTTGGGACAGCCCTTCCGTCGTTTTTCCTCATCCTGGGGCCGTATGTATTAAATATCCTTGCAATCCTCACGTCAAGCCCGTGAACCCTGTGGAAGGACATGGTCAGGGCCTCGGCAAATCTCTTGGACTCATCATAGCAGCTTCTTGGCCCCACAGGATTCACTCTCCCCCAGTAGGTTTCCTTCTGCGGGTGCTCCCCAGGGTCTCCATAGACCTCTGAGGTTGATGCCAAGAGGAATCTGGCCCCCTTTTCCCTTGCAAGAGAAAGCATATTGTACGTTCCAAACGAATTGGCCATCATGGTCTCTATTGGCATGGAGATGTAATCAACAGGAGATGCAGGAGAGCCGAGGTGAAATATGTAATGCACCTCTCCCCTTCTTTCAAACGGCACTGTGATGTCATGCTCGATAAAAACAAAATCCTTTTTATTCAGAAGATGCGAAACGTTTTCCCTTCTTCCTGTGGAAAGATTGTCAAGGCATATCACCCGGTAGCCCTTCTCCAGAAGGGATTCGCAAAGCCATGAACCGATGAATCCTGCTCCTCCTGCCACCACGATATTCTTCATTTCATTCCCCCTTTGCAGGCGCAGGCGGAGCCAGTATCAGTCCTTCATGCGCCATCTTGCTTGCTTCTTCATACGCCTCCACTGTGGATATGTCAAGCCAGAAAGGGAGTTTTGTCACAAAACCCGCCAGCTTGCCCCTGGCAGCGAGTTCTGGGAATATGGACTGCTCAACCTTTATCTTCTCCCTGGGGAAGGAATGAAATATGTCGCCTATCTCCAGAATGTAATAACCCCCGTTCGCAAGCCTTGACGGCGCCTCCTGTGGTTTGGGTTTCTCAATAAATGAATTTATCAGGGTGAAGCCCGAGACTTTTTCAATATCAGCTATGCCAAATCTGCTCACGTCCCTTGGGGGCGCCTCAAAGAGAAGAACAGTGGCTGACACGCCGAGAGCGTTTCTGCACCTTTTGTGATATTCTATCATCTCCCTGATGTCAAAGGACGTGAGGTTGTCTCCGTAAGCCACCAGAACGGGCCCGTCGCGGATTTCATGTTCCTGGAGTATGTGAAGAATATCCCCTGCTGTTTCCTTCTGGGGCGTGGTTACTGTGCTGACAGGAACGCCGTAATCAATGCTCTTGATATAGCTGTCTATGCAGATCCCGTGAGTATGAGACAGGATTCTTTCAGACAGGTCCTTGCCTGTTGTTCCTGATATGCCTACAAACACCTCTTCCACGCTGTTGCCGGAAAGCACGCTCCTTATCACCCAGTCAAGCATGGGCCTTCCCTTCAGGGGGAGAAGGGGTTTGGCTATGCCATACGTAAGCGGCCTCAGCCTCGTTCCCTGTCCTGCAGCAAGGATTATGGCTTTCATCTCCAAGCACCTTTACCAGCATATGCCTTCATACTTCTTTACCTTAAAGGGATTCAGGGCCTTCCTGCCCTCGATAATCACCCTTTCATTCATAATGTCAAAGTCCTCATCAGTCAGTCCCCTGAATTCATCCCATTCTGTGAGCACGATGCATGCGTCTGCCTTGTGAAGGGCCTGCCTGGGAGTCTGGGCATATTCAATATTTGGGAAAATCTTCTTGAAGTTTTCACTGGCTTTCGGGTCATACGCCTTTACATGGGCCCTGCTCCTGAGCAGTTCTGTTACTATCCTTATGGCAGGCGACTCCCTGACGTCGTCTGTTCCAGGCTTGAAAGCCAGGCCCAGAACCGCTATCTTTTTCCCCTTCAGGCCGCCTGCCCTGCTCCTGAGCAGGTCAATCATTCTCATTGGTTGCCTGTCATTCAGCTTCAGGACCTCGTCCAAGAGTGAGGGGTTGTATCCCAGCATTCTGGCCTTGCTCGCGATCGCTGCCACATCCTTTGGGAAACAGCTTCCCCCGAATCCTGTGCCCGCTCTCAGGAAATGCGGAGAAATCCTTTTGTCAAGGCCAACACCCTTCATGACCTCGTAAACATCCACGCCCAGCTTCTTGCATATGTTCCCAATCTCGTTTGAGAATGAGACCTTTGTTGCAAGAAACGCGTTTGCTGCATATTTTATCAGTTCGGCCACTGCAAGACTGGTTCTTATAACCGGAGCATTGAAATTGGCATAGAGCTTCTCAAGCACGTCTCCTGACCTTTTGTCAAACTCCCCGATGACTACCCTGTCAGCTTTAAGGAAATCCTGGAGCGCTGAGCCCTCCCTGAGGAATTCAGGGTTCATGCACACCCCGAAGTCCTGGCCAGTTCTTTTGCCGGAATAACCCTCCAGATTGGGAAGGACCACCCTCCTGGTTGTTCCCGGAACAACAGTGGATTTCACAACAACAACATGGTATTCCTTCTTGAGCTTGAGCTGTTTCCCTGCCTCTTCAGACGCCTTCTCAATATATCTCATGTCCTGACTGCCGTCCCTTTTCATGGGCGTGCCCACGCAGATGAAGCTCGCCTCGCTATCCTGTATCGCGTCCCCCAGGTCAGATGTCACCCTGAATTTCTTCAGGTTCAGCACGCTCTTCAGGGAGTCCTCCATGCCCGGTTCATAGAAAGGGGGTTTCCCCGAGCTTATGGAATCGAGCTTGCTTTTGTCAATATCATAACATACAACGTCATTCCCCTTCAGCGCAAAGCCAACGCCTGTGGCCAGCCCGGCATACCCTGCTCCTATGATGGAGATTTTCATGGAATGTTGTTGTAATAGAAATTATATAAATGGTGCAGGAGGATGCAAAAAGCCCCGGAACAATCAAAATTTATAAAATTTATGCACTGTTTTAATCCTATGGAAGCAATCTGCGGTTCGTGCGGCATGCAGGATAATTGCGGTGCGAGTCGTTTTTACCGTTTTTCGAGAGCCGCTGCGATTGCGTTAGGGATTGTTGGCGCGGCGTTTAATGTGGGGAGCTATTACGCTGTAAAATCCGATATCAAAACGATTGAGGAGCAATACGGCGGCCTGAGGGCGTACAAGCATGCTGCCAGCATGTCCAGAAAAATCAACACAGCCCCGGAATACTTCTTTTACGCAGGAGCCAAGATTGCCGCAAAAAGATTCATTAAAGAGAAAGACGAGTTCGGGCCTTATGAAAAAGCAGTACCTATATAGCCTCTGCCTGCGGGTCATCTTTTTTGTACCCTGTGTTTCCCCTCTCAGTACTGCTAATACAAAAGCTGACAATCCCAGTAAACTGAAAAACAAAAAGAAAAATCGCAAATGCCGAACCACCTGCCGCCCCATCTGCGGACGGTTCAGAGCGGCGCTGTATAATTTCAATTGTAGATATACCCATAGCATTTGCAGGTTCCAGAACACTGCCAATAATCATTACATGTCCACTTATATCCTGTGCAGTCACCCGTGTTACAGTAAGTGCCTTCGCAGGAGTCAAACCCGTTGCTGGTACAGACAAGATTGCATGGTTGCGCATAAGGATGATTTATACAAACATATCCTTTTGGTGCAGTGCACGAACCTGCACCATTGCATGCATAATGTGTTGCGGTGCATTGGTTAGTTCCATAGGTATCCTTTTGCCCGACAGGTATGTTTATGCAATAACCATTTGAACACCCCCTGCAAATCTGGTTGCATCCTGTGTCTTCTGCATACTCAGGATAATTTTCACATGCTGCATCAGAATCTGAGCATGTCTGACATACAGGGCAGCCATGATCACCTGAAGTATAGACACCGCATGAATAGCCTGTGCCGCTGCATTCATCTTTCCTGCAGCCATCTGAAGATGACGAACCTGCTGTGCACTCATTATCAGGATCTCCTGATACCACATACCCGCAGTAGCCAGCGCCGTTTGATGATAGTGGACCACATGTTTGACATGTTTTATCATTACACGGGCTGTCGCAGCAAAAACCATCAACACAAAAGTTTGTTGCGCAATCTGCAGGGACATTACACGATTCTCCCACGCTCTTACCGCCGATTATCTTTTCCCATTGTGACGGAACATACCCTTCAATCTGGCGGGTGTCTGTGTTATATATCAACATGCCTGTTTCCGGTGAAAGAGCATCTCGCTGGGCAGTGGTAAGATGCGGCAGTTTTAAGTAATTACCAGCAGCGTTTGCTAATCTGACACTGCCGCTGAATCTGGCGTTTCCGTTAACCTCAAACCTGTATTTTGGTTCTGTGACCCCGATGCCTACATTACCGTCATTATAGTAAATATCATTTCCTGACCCGGACCACTTACCCCCTATTTCGTTTGCATGCAGCCCATCCAGTGTGTCAGCGTCACCTGCATTGGTTGCATAGTCCACATTCACTGTTCTCGAATTGTCGCTGTTCCAGTTGTATGTTCCTGTGTTGATATTGCTTGCGCTGATAGCCGAGTCTGCTGAGGTTGCGTGGCCGGCGTTGGTTGCATAGTCAGCTGTTGTTGCCATATCGATTATGTCGTCAGAGTTAGCGTCGCATTTGTCTGCGCCGCACTGTATCTCGCTTATGGTGTGACCCATAACTGTAGGGTTATTGGAGTAGAATGCGCCGGCCTGGTTTACTGCGGCGGCCGCCAGGGCTGTGATAAAGAGGGTTATTATGTGCTTTCCTGTGAGATTTATCTGGATTCTCATACAACTCTTTTTATTATTGATTCTCGAATATTAAATATTAGAAAGTTCTGGGCTCTGCCAATTTAATTCCGTAAAAATGTGTGCATGATGTTGGTTTTCCGGTTTTCAGGGCTTTCTGCTCGAAACCAGCAGGCATGGCGACAGGACATGTTTATCCAGTAAATTACGGATTTAACTTATTGCAGCCGAGAAGGTCAACACTTTATATCAGTCGCGCAGAAATACTCCTGACTTCAGCCGCACGAACCTTAAGATCCTTGCCGCCCCATCTGCGGACGGTTCGGATGTCACCGGGATTCAGATTTAAATCATTGAGGCGAAAACTATTTCATGCCAGGAAAAAGCAGCAGGGGAAAGGAGAGGTTCTTCATAACCACGCCGATATTCTATCTGAACGACACAGCGCACATAGGGCACGCCTACACCATGATAGTATGCGACGCGCTGGCAAGGTGGCACAGGCTGCTTGGGAAGGACGTGTTTTTTCTTACCGGCACTGACGAGAACTCCGGCAAGACCAGGCAGGGTGCCCGGAAGTTCGGGTACAAAAACGTGGCAAAATATGCAGACTTCATGTCCTCGAAATGGAGAAACACATGGAAAAAACTTGGAATGTCCAATGACGACTTCATACGCACGACATCATCAAGGCACAGAAAAACAGTTGAGGAATTCTATATGAAGGTGTTTAAAAACAGAGACATATACAAGGGCAGCTACAGGGGCCTTTATTGCGAGAGCTGCGAGGCGTTTTATACAGAGAAGGACCTGAAAGGCGGGAAATGCCCGGTACATAAAATCCTGCCCCAGGCGCTGGAAGAGGAGAACTATTTCTTTCGCCTCTCAAAATATGAGAGCAGGCTGCTGGAGCATATAAAGGAGAACCCGAACTTTATAAGACCTGAAACAAGAAAAAGGGAGATTGTGAACCTGATCAGGGACGGTCTTAGGGACATAAGCATTTCCAGACCCGGCAGAGGTTGGGGCATTCCTCTTCCAAACGACAGGGAGCATGTTTTTTGGGTCTGGTTTGATGCGCTTGTGAATTACATATCAGCCAACCCCTCCAGATGGCCTGCTGATATCCATGTGATGGCAAAGGACATATTGAGGTTTCATGCCATAATATGGCCTGCAATGCTTATGAGTGCTGAATATCCCCTTCCCAGAATGATTTTTGCGCACGGGTTTTTCACTGTAAACGGCGAGAAGATAAGCAAGTCCTTGGGGAATGCCATAGATCCGGTTTACATGGCAGGGAAATACGGAACAGATGCCCTAAGATATTTCCTTCTAAGGGAAATCCCCCTCGGGGAGGACGGCGACTTCTCGGAAGAGGCCCTGAAACAGAGGCTGAACAACGAGCTTGCGAACGACCTTGGAAACCTGCTGAGCAGGGCTCTCACGATGGCAGAGAAATTCGGGGGGAAGATTAAGGGAGAGCCTGACCCAGGGCTTGTAAAGAGCCTGAAACCGAAGAGAATAATGGAAAGGGTTGAGAGGCTTGAGATTCACCACGCTCTTGATGAGATTTGGGGATTCATCAGGGCAGCGAACCGCTACATTAATGAGAAGGAGCCATGGAGGCTTGAGGGGGAGAGGCTTGGTGAGGTTCTATACAACGTACTGGAATCCCTGAGAATCATCTCAATCCTGATTTCAGCATTCCTTCCGGAGACCAGTGAGAAAATCAACAGTCAGCTTGGGGTCAAAACAGGGAGCCTTGAGGGTCTGGAGTTCAGGCCTTTCTCAGGAAGGCCCAAAAAGGGGGAGATACTTTTCAGGAAGGCAAGATAATATTAAACTGTTAAACAGTGATGCTTACAGCAGGGGGTGATTTTATGGGAGTGGAAGAAGAGGCCAAGCAGCTGAATTTTGAAGGGGTTATCATATCCCTGATAGTGTCTGCCTTCTCCTTTGTGGCTGCTCTTTTCTGGAGAGATGCGATACAGGGACTTATAAACGAACTTGTTCCTGAAGGCCAGGGTTTGGCCTACCAGTTCGGCACAGCAGTGCTGGTCACCATAATTGCTGTTCTGGCCATATACGTGCTCACAAAACACATATCAAAGATAGATGACAAGCTCAAGGAAAAGATTCTTGCCAAAAAGAAGAGCAGCAAATGAGCAGGGCTTTCATGGACATGTCTGCCCTCCCCCGGTACCGGAGAATCCTCTCAGGAGACGAGAAGCCGGGGTTCAGGAAGGCCGCGGATAGCGGTGCGCTTGAAGGGAAGACAAGAAAAGCCCGCAGGATGCTGAAAAACTGCGTTCTCTGCGTGAGGAGATGCGGGCTGACAGAACAAATGGAGAAAAGGGTTTCTGCCGTGCAGGGAAAGAGCCGCTGCTTTTTGGGGCGCATCTCCACTACGGGGAGGAGCCCGAACTGGTTCCAAGCGGGACGCTGTTCATGTCAGGATGCACCATGAGGTGCGTCTACTGTCAAAATGCCCTGAAAGCATGAGTCCTGAGCATGGCGAAGCATGGTTTCCTGAGCGGGCAGCCAGGTGGATAGATTCTGCTGCAAGGACAGGTGCCCTTAATGTAAACTTTGTGGGCGGAGACCCCACACCATTCATCCCGTTCATCCTGGAGACTCTCAGGCACGTGAAGTCTGACATCCCGGTGATATTCAATTCCAATTCCTATTATTCCAGCGAGGCTGCCGGGCTTTTGAAAGGAATAGTGGACATTTATCTGCTGGATTTCCGCTATTTTAGCGAGAGATGCGCTGTGCGGCTCAGCCAGGCGCCCGGATATCCAAAAACAGCAAAGAGAAACATCCTGTTTGCCGGAAGACAAGGCGATCTTATAATCCGCCTGCTTGTGATGCCCGGACATATAGAATGCGATGCAAAGCCCATAGTGGGCTGGATAGGAAAGAATCTCGGAAACGCCTACGTTAACATATTGCCGCAGTACAGGCCGTGCTGGAGGGCAGGAGAGTATCCTGAGATCTCAAGGCCGCTCTCACATGAAGAGTACATGGAGGTTGTTGAGCACGCCAGGGAGGCAGGGCTTTTCTCATAAGCAGAGCTGTGTGCGGTTGTTTTTCAAGAAGAGCCTTTAAAATGTATATTTGGGAAGCAAAATTCTTATAAAGGGCTTTTGCCTAATATAATATTGCTTGGCACAATATGTTGTGTTATCTCTTAGAGATATATACAATATATTGATTATTTTATCATTGGGAAGAAGTGAAGCCCATGGAAAGCAAAAAACAGATAGAGGTCAGGGTTGACCACGGAAAAGAGGCGTTCTATGCCAATTCAATAAGCATAATTCATAGCCCCGCGAAGTTCATCATAAACTTCAAGCAGGTCACGCCCAGAATCGACACAGTTGGCGAGCAGAAGAAGCAGACCATAGCGGTCAAGCACAACACAATAATACTTGATCCGGATCTCATAAAGGTCTTCCTGCAGATACTCAAGGAGAATCTGGCCAACTATGAGAAGAGGTTCGGCAAGATACCGTCCCCCAAGAAACCGGTCAAGAAGGGCAAGATTGTCTCGGACGTGGTGGCTGAAGAGGACGTTCACAGCTACATTGGCTGAGAGAGGGCGCACGAATCTCGTGGGGTCAGGAGGTGTTATGAATGAAATGTCCGTATTGCGGTTCTGAAGACAACAGGGTTATTGACAAGAGGGAGACAGGAGGACTTGCTGCCACAAGAAGGAGAAGGCAATGCTCTTCCTGCGGAAAGAGGTTCACCACTTATGAGAAAATAGAGAGCCTGGACCTGACAGTGGTCAAGAAAGACGGAAGAAGGGAAAGTTACGACCGCGATAAACTTCAGTCGAGCATAATAAAGGCATGCGAGAAAACGCCTGTTTCCAGGAGCCAGATTGATGATGCTGTCAATGAGATAGAGTCAGAACTCAGGAAAACAGGCACCACTGAGATATCATCATCCAGACTGGGAGAGATTGTGATAGGCAAACTCAAGAACATCAACAAGGTGGCCTACATAAGGTTTGCTTCAATATACAAGGAGTTCAGGGACATCACCGAGTTTGAGAATGAACTGAAGAGACTCGTTGACGAGAGGATAAAGAAAAGGAAAAAATCACTGATAACAAAGATAAGGAAGAGGGGCGGGAACGTTGTCCCGTTTGACCAGGAAAGGATAACAGAGGCCATATGGAAGGCCGCCCAGTCAGTGGGGGGCAAGGACAGGTCGATCGCTGAGAAGCTCTCCTACAAGGTTGTGGAGGCGCTTGAAGGAAAATTCGGGAGCAAGGACATCCCTCAGGTAGAGGACATACAGGACACTGTGGAGAAGATTCTCATAGAGAACGGACACGCCAGCACGGCCAAGGCCTACATACTCTACAGAAAGCAGCGGGAAAAACTCAGGGAAACCAGAAATGTAATGATTGACGTTCATGACACAATATCATCCTACATTGACCAGATGGACTGGAGGGTGAAGGAAAACAGCAATGAACAGTACTCTTTCTCCGGGCTGCTTTTGTATGCTGCAGGCAGGGTGATGGCCAACTATAACCTCACCCAGATGTACACGCCTGTTATAGCTGATGCGCACAGAAAGGGCTACATACACCTGCATGATCTTTCGCATGGTGTTATAGGCTATTGTGCCGGCTGGAGCCTGAAGAATCTTCTTGTGATGGGTTTTGGGGGGGTGAAGGGCAAGGTGGACTGCAAGCCGGCAAAGCACCTTTCCACAGTGGTCCACCAGATGGTGAATTACATAGGGTGCCTGCAGATGGAGTTTGCAGGAGCACAGGCTTTCTCATCCGTGGACACGCTTTTGGCACCGTTTGTAAGGGCCGATAATCTCGATTACAAAAGCGTGAAGCAGAACATGCAGCAGCTTGTTTTTTCTCTGAACATACCGTCAAGGTGGGGGTCGCAGTATCCCTTTTCCAACCTCACCTTTGACTGGGTCGCGCCTGAGGATATGAGGAACGAGCCTGCCATAGTGGGAGGCAAGCCCCAGGACTTCACATACGGAGACTGCCAGAAGGAGATGGACATGATAAACAGGGCCTTTATGGAGGTCATGATAGAAGGGGATGCCATGGGAAGGATATTCACGTTCCCCATTCCCACTTACAATATAACAAGGGACTTTGACTGGGATTCAGAGAACGCCAAACTCCTTTTTCAGATGACAGCGAAGTACGGAACGCCTTACTTCCAGAACTATGTCGGAAGCAATCTTGACCCCAGGTCCATAAGGGCCATGTGCTGCAGACTCAACATAAACCAGAAGGAGCTTATGAAAAGGCCGGGCAGCATGTGGGGGCCGGGCGACAACACAGGCTCGATAGGGGTGGTTACCCTGAACATGAACAGGCTTGGTTACGAGTCCAAGACAGAACAGGAGTTCTTCGAAAGGCTTGAGCACTACATGAAAATAGCAAGGGACGCGCTTGAGATAAAGAGAAGGGTGGTGAACAAGAATCTGGAGAACGGGCTCATGCCTTACACAAAGACCTATCTGGGAACGTTTAACAACCACTTCTCCACCATCGGTTTGGTGGGGATGAATGAATGCTGCCTTAATTTCATGAACAAGAGCATAGCCACTTCCGAAGGGAAGGAATTCACCATAAAGGTTCTGAAGTTCATGAGGGAAAAACTGAAGGAGTTCCAGAATGAGACAGGCAACCTCTACAACCTTGAGGCCACCCCTGCGGAGTCCACATCCTACAGGCTGGCCAGGCTTGACAAGAAACTCCACCCCGATATAATAACAGCAGGAGAATCCGAGCCCTTCCTGACAAACTCCACCCAGCTTCCTGTTGACTACACCGAGGACATTGTGGAAGCCCTGGAGCACCAGAATGACATACAACCCCTCTACACAGGCGGGACCATATTCCACACCTTCCTTGGAGAGAGCATGGCTGACTGGAAGGCCACAAGAGAACTCGTGAGAAAGATAGCGCACAACACAAAACTGCCTTATTTTTCCATAACCCCAACATTCAGCGTTTGCAAGAGCCACGGCTACATGAGGGGAGAGGTTCAGAAGTGCCCGATATGCGGCCAGCCGAATGAGGTTTTTTCAAGGATTGTTGGCTATTTCAGGCCTGTTTCCAATTGGAATGCCGGTAAGCAGGAGGAATGGAAGTTCAGAAAGACGTTTGCCCCCGAGACCATAGACAGGAAACCCATCAGGGCCGCTGCCGGCAAGGGTTGATACCATGATACCCATAAAAGGCATTCAGAAAACATCTGCAGTGGATTATCCGGGTCTGGTGTCATGCGTGATTTTCACAGGAGGATGCAACTTCCGTTGCCCCTTCTGCCAGAACCCTGATCTTGTGGAAACACCCAACACCCGGCTCAGGACAATACCAGAGAAGAGCGTAATTGAGTTTCTTCTGAAAAGAAAGCAGTGGCTTGACGGGGTGGTGATAACAGGAGGTGAGCCCACCATTTACAGCAGTTTGCCCTCCTTTATAAGCAGGATAAAATCACTGGGCTATATGGTCAAGCTGGACACAAACGGCTCGAACCCGGGGATGCTGGAATCCCTTCTGGCGAAGAACCTTCTGGACTACGTATCAATGGACATCAAGGCCCCCCTGGAGAAGTATGAGAAGGTTGTGAATGCCAGGGTGGATAAGTCAGCCATACAGAAGAGCGTGAGGATTATAAGGGAAAGCGGGATTGGATACGAGTTCAGGACCACTGTGCTCCCCATACTTCACAGCAGCGAAGATCTCATGAATATGGCAAGGTGGCTGAAGGGCTCGGAAAAGTATGTGCTCCAGCAGTTCCGGCCGAACATAACCCTGGACAAATCCTATCAGAAGGAGAAACCCTATTCTGCCGGGGAGCTCAGGGTTTTTGCAGAAGACCTGAGGCCATTTTTTGGCAAGGTGGAAGTCAGGGTGTAGTGCAGGGCAGACCGGTTAGGGGTGTTATTGACGTGTCGGGGGGGGGGCGTAAACTATTTAAGAATATAACAGTGTTATATAATCTATATAAAACCCCGTTCCCAATTTAACAATCACACAACGGCCCTGGTTTACAGGCCGTCGGTTCAACAGCTGAAAATCGGAGGTATTTGAATGGCAAAACACCCTCAAGTTGACCTTAAGAAGTGTACAGGATGCGGGACATGCGTTTCGGTGTGCCCGGCCGATGTTTTTGAGATGAAAGACGGCAAGTCCCATGTGGCCAGGCCAAAGGATTGCATCCAGTGCGGGGCGTGCGTATCCAACTGTCCCCAAGGCGCAATAAAGCTGGTCGAATAGGTTCTCTTGTGATAATAATGCAGAAAAAGGTGAATTTTGAAAACAGTAGAGGGCAGACGCTCGCCGGTGTTCTCCATATCCCAGACACCCCTGTGCAGGGCAAATCCCTTCCCATGTTCCCCGCAGTGATCATATGCCATGGCTTTCTTTCCAACAAGGACACAAGATCCAGAACAAACTTTGCAGAGGCCCTGGCAGTGCAGGGTTTTGCTGCACTCAGATTCGATTTTGCCAACAGCGGCGATAGCGAGGGCTCGCCAGAGAACATCAGGGTTTCTGAAGAAGCGCAGGATGTCATAAGCGCCATTGACTTCCTTGAAAAGACAAAGGGAATAGACCCGGAAAGAATCGGCGTGACAGGCTCCAGCCTCGGGGGGATGGCCTCCCTGCTCGCTGCTTCAGAGGACACCAGAATAAAAGCCATTGTCGCTGTCTCTCCTGTGTGCGACTTCAGAAGCACGGTCTGGGACGCCGGAAACAACGACAACCTTGAGGAATGGAAATCACAGGGCTTCGCATACAGAACCAATGCAAAGGGAGAGAGATTCAGGATAAGCTATGCATTTGTTGAGGACGGCCTTTCCCAGGATGTGTTTTCAGCAGCCCGCAAGATAAGATGCCCTGTCCTTGTGATACACGGCGACAGGGACCAGCAGGTTCCTGTAATGCAGAGCAGGAAACTCATGCAGAACCTGAAGCCTCATGATGTCCTGGAGGTGATTGAAGGAGGAGACCACTGGTATTCGCGGCCCGGGTGGAAGGAAAAAAGGCAAGCCCTTGCAATAGAATGGTTCAGAAAATGGCTGAGATGAAAACATGAAAAGAATTTATCTTGATTATGCAGCAACCACGCCCACTGACAGTGAGGTCCTGGAGGCCATGCTCCCCCACTTCACTGAGAAATTCGGGAACGCTTCCTCCCTTCATTCCTTTGGAAGGGAGTGCGACGATGCCATTGAGGAAGCGAGAGAAAAAGTTGCAAAGGTGATTAATGCCTCCCCAACTGAGATTATCTTCACTTCAGGGGGTTCGGAATCAAACAACACAGTAATCAGATCCATTGGAAAAGGCGACCACATGATAACCACGGCCATAGAGCATCACTGTGTGCTTTACGCCGCGCAGGCCGCTGAAAAACAGGGCGCTGAGGTAACCTATCTCCCTGTTGACAAGGAAGGGTTTGTCACCCCCGAGCAGGTCTCTGAATCCATTCGAAAGAAGACAAAACTGGTTTCTGTGATGCACGGAAACAACGAAATAGGGACCCTGGAACCCATAGCCGAGATTGCAAAAATCTGCCGCGAGAAGGGGATTTTGTTCCACACTGATGCTGTCCAGACATTTGGGAAGGTTCCTGTTGATGTCAGGAGGATGAGCATAGACCTCCTGAGCGCTTCTGCCCATAAACTCTACGGCCCGAAGGGAGTGGGATGCCTGTATGTTCGCAAGGGTGTTGAGATAGAGCCACTCATCCGCGGGGGTTCACAGGAGTTCAATCTAAGGGCAGGAACAGAGAACGTCCCCGGAATAGTGGGGTTCGGAAAGGCCGCCGAACTCTCCATGAAGGAGATGGACTCCGAGGCCGCCCGCCTTTCAAAACTCCGCGATTATCTCATTGGCAACACCCTAAAAATACCGCATTCCTGGCTGAACGGCCCCAGAAAGAACCGCATCCCGAACAATGCCAACTTCGGCTTTTACGGGATAGAGGGAGAGTCCCTTGTTCTTCATCTTGACATGAAGGGAATCGCCGGCTCAACCGGTTCGGCCTGCTCGAGCGAGTCCCTGGAACCTTCGCATGTGTTGACAGCAATAGGCCTTTCCCGTGTCAAGGCACATGGAAGCTTAAGACTTACCCTTGGGAAGCACACCACAAAGGAGGACATAGACTATACACTGGATGTGCTTCCTGTAATAGTCAGGCATCTGAGGGCCATAAGCCCAATGAAGGTCAAACAGATAAAGGAGGATACATGAGAAAAACAAGGCCAGATACCAAACCGCGGAAAGCAGGGAAGATAAGCAAGAACATGATCCTTGCAGAAACGGTGATGAACTTTCCCGAGACCGTTCCTGTCTTTCAGAAGCACGGTCTCCACTGCATCGGCTGCGCGGTTGCAGCTTATGAGTCAATAGAGGCAGGGGCCCTTGCTCATGGCATAGACCCTGATTCGCTGGTCAGGGATCTCAATGCAGCTGTGCAGAAACCAAAAAGCAAACAAAGCCATGGAAGATGAGAAAATGAGGTATTCAAAGAAGGTAATGGAAATATTCAGCCATCCCAGAAACATGGGTGAAATCAAAAACCCGGACGGCCTGGGAAAGGTGGGCAACCCCATGTGCGGAGACTTGATGTGGCTTTACCTGAGAGTATCCAGGAGCCCGAACGGAAGGGATGTGATAAAAGACATAAAGGTCAAGACCTTTGGCTGCATTGCTGCTATTGTGACATCCTCTGTCATCACGGACATGGTCAAGGGAAAAACAATAGAGGAGGCCCTTAAAGTCTCAAAGCAAGACATTGTCAAGGAGGTGGAGGGACTGCCCCCCCAGAAGATACACTGTTCTGTTCTGGCCGCAAGCGCCCTCAAGGAGGCCATATACGATTATCTCAGGAAGAACAAAAGGCCCGTCCCGGATGACCTGAAGAAGGACCATGAGATCTCGGAAAGGATCACCATGGGAATAGAGCATGATCACTGACCGCAACTGATGTTTCGGTTTCCTGCAAAACAGTTTTGGCGTCAGCGCCCCAAAAACCATTCGCAGCGCCCAAAAAGGGCTTTTCCCGGCAAAAACCACCACCCCAGTAATAGAAAGCTTTATAAACCCATTCTCCACTATATAATTATAAATTGTCACTGTTAAATAGTGACAAAGTGGTAAGATGAACGAGAACGACCAAAAGCTGCTCAGGAAGATACGGGAAATGAATAAAAAGCTTTACAGGGATTATGAACTGGGCGGCCTTGGAGAAACGGACAGGCTTGAAGGCACGGAGGATTAGTATGACCAGAAAGATTCCCCTGAAAACAGGACTTGAAGATTTGTATGCTGATAATTCTATAGGGCAATATATCAAAGGCAGAACACTCGCTGCTCTCGATAAACTTGCTGAGAAGGCCACTAATTATCTCGAATCGAACAGTGAAATATTCAGAAACTATCTTGCGATAGCCGACGCTCTTGAAAGATATATCATTTCTGGCAGCGATGAGCACCCCGATTACAGGATAAGGACAGCCCCGAAGAGCGAATTCCTTAAGAGGAAGTCGTTTGCCTTTAACATAGGCAACAGGATATATGTCCCCAGGCAGAGTGATATCCGCGGTGTGATAGGTGATAATGCTTACAGAGAAGTTGCCAAAAGAACAGGGATGATAGGAAAAACACTTGATAAAGCCATACTTGATGCAGTCATAGCCCATGAGATAGCTGATGTCAAGACCAAACAGGCCTACGGCATTGAATATATGGACAACAGCGACATGAAGCACGCAATGTCAAACTATCTTTCAATAGAAACACTGAAGGAGTTCAACCCCCGGGCCTACCTGGCAGCAGAGGCCATGCAGGAGCTCAGGAACGACGAACTCGGAGAGAACACCAGGACTTTTGAGAGGCGACTGAAGGAGGCGGCATAAGGGTGATTGATATGTCAAGGGTAAAAAATACATATAATGCACTAAAAGATGTTTTTACAGAAGCACTAGCTGACGGGATAAAGGTCTGGACCACAAGCAGAAAAACCTATGACCTTCTAGGGGACATTTATGGCTTCGGCCTTGACGGCGGTCCCTACGACAGCAAGAAAGCAAGAGAAATCGTAATACAGGGAGACGATATTATTGGTCTCAGAACCTATGACACCGAAAGCGAAGAGCCACTGGAGAGACTAGATCAGATTACGGGTTTTGACGAGAACGGGAGAATTACTGGATACACTTCAGGGAAACTTGTTGAATTATCGCTTGATCTTTATGACACTGACTTTACTGAATGGGGTTCTGCCAAAAGGCTTACAAACGGAGATCACGTTGACCTTGAGGACACAAACAGGATACATGTTGAATTCATAAATGACGCTCTGAGGTATTATGTTAATAAGGGCAGATTAAAGGGAAAGGATATAGGCAATAACATTTATGTCATTGACATACCAACCACAAAACCATTCAGGACCATTATGGAAGAACTAATTACATCAGGAAATTTCAAAAGGGCATATAAAGACATGAAAGATGGTTTTGACTGGGGACTTTCAAAATATTTTATAACCCAGACAATAGCTTATAAGATATTCGATAGCCTCATATTCGACCCTTTCATTGAGAAGCCGCTTAAAAAACTCAAAGAAAAGGGCGGAGAAAAGGCAAAAAGGCTGTTGGACCCGTTTATCCTTTCTCAGTATAAAGTGATTACAGGCATGATTAATGCACTTTACGGGCTTCCTGCAAAGGATTATGTTGTATATGGAAGACAGGCTTAGTTGCCTTCGGACGCATCAAAATTAACTGCGAGAGAACTTCCCAAACCAGCCCCTATTCTCCCAGCCGTCCCTGCCCTGACCTCCAGCACATACCTTGCAGGCCTGTCAGGATAGTAAACCTTCCAGCTTGAAGGCCTCCATCCCACAGGAGGGACGTTCTCCCTGATGCCCACCACCCTGAAAGCCCTGTCCAGGAAGATTATGTCAATCGGGAACCTCATGAACAGCATCCATATCCCCGGTTTTCCTTCATTTTCGAATTCCATAAGAAGCCCCTTACCCTTCCCAAGAGAGGGCCTGAACATCAGGCCTTTGGTCTTGCTCCAGAAAGACCTTGCAACCCCGGCCTCGCAAACAAACCTTCCCTGATATGCAATTTTCACAGTTTCAGTTCTAGCCATCCCATCACACCTGCTCCTTTATCTTCCTTGCAGTTGCAGCTCCCACAATCCTTTCCAGGTTTCTGACAGGTACCTTTCTGATATCAGAAACACTTCTGATTCCTGAGATGAACAGCTTTCTGGCCCTTGCCCTGCCGATTCCCTTCAGTCTCACCAGCGGCAGGAGCTCCTCCTTCACCCCATACTTCACCCTTATCCTCACCCTTCGAAGCTCCTTTATTGTGCCCTTCAGCTTAACAAGCAGCCCAAGCTCATAAGCTGAGTAAAGCAGCCAGTCCGCATTGGAAAGCCTGACCCTGAGCTCTCCGGGCGTCACAGCAAAACTGTCCAGTATGATGTCCTCCCCCGCCTCCTCAATCCACTCCTTGAACATCCAGGCCGTCTTGACAGAACGCATGTAATCATCATACTCTATGTCCCAGGGGTCAGGCGGCCTTTCAGCGAGAAAGGGCTCATGCCTGGCCAGCATCTCATCAAGCCCTTCCATATCCCCTTTCCGAACGTTCAGAAAAGGCATCATCTCTATTGTGTTTGAAATCAGGTGAAGAACCCCGAAGTCATTGGTCCCCCTTTCCTCAAGAACAACCATGTTCTTTATGAGATTATGCGCAGTCAGAGGGTCTAAATAAAGCTCTGAAACACGCCTTCCGATTCTCGTAGGCCATAGCCGCTCTTCCGCAGCCTCCTGGATAGAAAGTCCTGATTTGAATTCTCCAAACCCTTCATCACCCCCCGCAGAGCCCTTTATGAACCCGAATCCCTTGAGCTGGCCGACCACCTTTGCAAGCAGGTTCTCAAGCCCGCTCATGTCGCCGTACTGGTGCGCATAGAAGGTCCTGCCAAAGAACTCAAACAGGCTCCTCGTCGAAGGGCACGCCCCTGACGCCACCAGAGCGAGAGCATGCATCCTGAGAACAGGTTCCACCCCCAGCTTTGAATGGATGTTCTCAGGCTGGCCTGTAACGTACCTGTCCCACACAAGCCTGGCCTCGTTTTCGTCCTTTGCAATCAAAATCCCTTCACCTTCCTTGTCATATTTGGGCCTTCCCGCCCTTCCAACCATCTGATGTATCTCAAGAACAGGAATGTAGTCCATCCCTCCCCTGCCGAATCTTTTGATATCCTTCACTATCACCCTCCATGCCGGCAAATTGATTCCCGCAGCAAGAGTAGGGGTGGCAGTGAGAATCTTTATGAACCCTTCCCTGAAGCCCTTCTCTATAACAGACCTCTGCTCATTTGTAAGACCTGCATGATGGAAGGCCACGCCATCCAGAACCATGCTGGAGAGCCTTTCGCACTGCCTGGTTGGCCTCTCCAGCACCCTGAGCACAGCCTCGGAAACCCCTCTAAGATGTGCCCTGTCCCTGTCAGAAAGCGCCCTCCTTACATACACCCCGAGCTTCTCAGCTCCTGATTCTGCATTCCTCCTGGTGTTTATGAAAACCAGCGCCTGCTTTCCCCTTTCCAGCGTGTGCTCCACAAGCGCCCTGAGTGCGTCCTTCCCTGCATCCAGTTCCAGCTCCCTCTCAGGGTTGAAGTAAACCTTCTCCCCCTCTGAAACCCCGATATAAAGCTTAACAGGCCTGTAATCAGACCTGACGGGAACAGCATTCAACCATTCGGCCAGGTCAAGATAATTGCTTATCGTGGCCGAGAGACCAAGCACAACAGGTTCAGAAACCTGCATCAGCCGTGTAAGAACCACCTCCAGTGTGGGGCCCCTGTCAGGAGAGTCCAGCAAATGAATCTCATCAACTATCACAAGCCCCACTTCATGAGCCCAGGAAACCCCGTGTCTCAGAAGGGAATCAAGCTTCTCTGAAGTCACTATAATAAGATCCCTCTCCGACAGCCACGGGTCGGCCCTGTCCAGGTCGCCCACGCTTATTCCCACCCTTAGGAGTCCCTTGTACTTTTCCCTGAACTCCTCATATTTCTCAGAAGCCAGCGCCCTCAGGGGAACTATGTACAGCGTCTTCTTTTTCCTGTTCAGCACGGCGTCAAGCGCGGCAATCTCAGCTATCAGCGTCTTTCCCGATGCAGTGGGAGCGCATACCACCATGTTCTTCCTGCTAAGAAGACCCTTGTCCAGTGCCTTCTTCTGCACAGGGTTTAGTTTTTGCAGTCCGGAAGACTCGAGAACCCTGGAAACAACATCCTCTTCGGTCATATTATCACTGGAGTTGAAAACAACCGGTTCAGAAACTGAACCATCTCGGATAAGTAATAAATATTGAAAATAAATAAAAGCATGGTTTCCGACGTCTATTTCAGAAAAACCTTCAGCAGGCCTGATTTTGTCAGAGCAGTAATGAGCGTGTTCAGGAAAGAATTCTCCGGCAAGAAGGTCTTTGTGAAGCCCAACATTGTCTCCTGGGAAGGCTATCCCACCACAACGCACCCTGAAACACTGGAAACAGTGCTCACCTTTCTTGACAAGGAAGGATGCGGAATTGGCGTGGGCGACGGGCCTGCCCCTGATGCAGGAAAGTCGCACAGGATAATCGAAAACCACCCTCTTAACGCCACGTGCTCAAAATTCGATGTTGAACTGATAAACCTCCACGAGTGCAAGTTCGCCAAGAGAAAGGCCGGAGCCGGATCCCTGAGGGTGTCTGAAATTCCTTTTGAGTATGACTACTGGATATCCCTCCCTGTTCTGAAATGCCACCCAGCTACAGGCATCACAGGGGCTCTCAAGAACCAGTTCGGCTATCTCAAAATCAGGGAAAGGATTTTAATGCACACGAGGCTCAAAAACATCCACAGGGGAATCGCAAACCTGAATCTTGTCCTGAAGCCGGACCTCACCATAATGGACGCTGTTCAGACCTACAGGAGGGCAAACGAAGCGCGTCACGGCGGCGTGGTGGCCGAGCTGGGTTGCATGCTCGCAGGAAGCGATCCTGTTGCCCTGGACTGCGCGGGCTTTGAGCTACTTTCGGAGACTGAGGCTGCCCTCAGAAAAAAGACATGGAAGGATGTTGACCACATCCGGCTCTCAAAGGAGCTTGGTGTGGGCAGCGTTGAGTTCAGAAGGATTGATATCTGACTGCTGAAACAAACCTTTAATTAACCCCTGTGAATTATTATCATGAAGACGCGAATCCTCTTCATGCTTGCAGGCCTTGTTATAGGTGCATACCTTGGAGGTTTCCTGAGTTCCCAGACCATATTCGTTTACAGCGAATATCCCCACGAGGACAACTTCTATGCCACTTTCATAGAGCCTGAAAGCATAAACGGCTCCGTCACCAGCATCCTTGTTCCTGCTGTTGACAGCAAGGGGGAAGGAGTGGCCACCACGCTCCTGGTCCAGGTTGAGAAGGGCTCGGGAAAGATGCTCGTGAACATTGACAAGCTGCTTTTCTGGACAGACACCCAGACATCTATTCGAACGGCCAGTGAGGTTGCCCAGAAGGTCACCGGAAAAGACCTGTCAAAATACGACATTATATACACCATAAAAGCCGACGCCATGGTGATTGAAGGCCCCTCGGCAGGGGCTGCCCTTACAGTGGCCACCATAGCCGCTCTGGAAGGATGGGAACCCAAATCAGACGTGATGATTACAGGAACAATCAATCCTGACGGAACAATAGGAAGGGTCGGGGGGATTCTGCAGAAGGCAGAGGCCGCAAAATCAACAGGAGCCAGGATTTTTCTCGTTCCTGATACCCAGTCCAACACTACGGTGTTCAGATCAAAGAGGACCTGCCAGAACTACGGGTTCACCCAGATATGCAGCGTGCAGCAGTTCCCGGAGCAGGTAAACATCCAGGAGGAAACAGGGATAACCGTGAACGAGGTCAGCACCATAGACGATGCCCTTGAATTCTTCAGGTGAACCAATGATTGATGTTCACTGCCACCTGGAGCAGCCCGACTATCAGAAGGACAGGGATGCTGTGATCCAGGAATGCAGAAAGCGCCTTAAGGCAGTAATTACCTCCTGCGCAAGTCCGAGAGACTTTGAACTTGCAATGGACCTTACCAGAAAATACCCGAATTTCGTTTTCGCCACAAGCAGCATCCACCCCGAGTATGTTAAGGATTTCCATGAGAAAGAAATCCAGGAGTTCGTCCAGAAAATCAGTGACAACAGGGAAAACCTGGTTGCTGTGGGAGAAACAGGCCTTGACTACTTCTGGACAAAGGAGAATGAGTGGAGAGAAAAGCAGAAATCCATGTTCAGGGCGTTCATCTCCCTTTCAAAGGAACTGGGCAAGCCGCTTGTCATACATGCCAGGGACGCGTCTGAAGATGCTGTGGAGATTCTTGAGCAGGAAAGCGCAGAGAATGTCCTCCTCCATATGTTTGGGGAACACCGCCTTCTCAAAAGGGTCGTTGACAACGGATGGTTCATCTCTCTCAACAACATAGTCCTGAGGAGCAAGAAGCACAGGAAAATCGCCAGGGACATTCCTCTTGAGAGAATGATGACAGAAACAGATGCCCCGTGGCTTTCCCCGGAAGGCGGGAGAAACACGCCCCTTTCTGTCGGTTCAGTAATCAGAAAGGTGGCGGAAATAAGGAAAACCACCCCGGAAGAGATAGACAGTGCCACAACAGAAAACGCCGTAAGATTCTTCTCCCTGCCTTTGTAAAGGCTATATAAAACCTCTTCTTTCATTAATTATTATGTCCGAGACCAAGAGCGAGATGACCTCCCTTGACATAAGGTTCCTCATCCCTGAGCTTAGAAGCGAACTCATTGGGGGGATTTTCAGGAAGATATATCAGTACGGCGGAAAGAGCAAGCAGTTTCTCTTCGAGCTTTTTGTGCCTGAAAAAGGAACAAAGCTCCTCTATACTGACAGGGACAGAATCTTCCTGACAGACAAAAAGAAGGCTGTGCCCCAGGAGCCGCCGAGCTTCTGCATGTTCCTGAGGAAGCATCTCATGGGAAAAAGAATCCGGAACGTGAGGCAGCACGAGTTCGACAGAATAGTGGAAATCGAGACTGACGAAAGCATTCTGGTGATAGAGTTCGTTCCCCCGGGCAATATGATTCTGTGCGACTCCTCCTACACCATAATCATGCCAAGGGAGATCCAGAGGTGGAAGGACAGGGAAATCCTTCCCAAAAAACCCTATCGTCACCCTCCCCGCAGGCCGCAACCGCTCGAGATGGATTTTGACGAATTTTCCTCCATTGTAAGAAAGCATCCCGGGGCAAAGATTGCGGCCTTCCTTGCCTCTAATCTGGGATTCGGCTCATTGTATGCAAATGAAATCTGCGCTGTTGCCGGCGTGGAGCCCGGAACACCCTGCAGCTCCCTTGCAAGCGGGCAGATGCTCTCTTTGCACAGGGTTTTGCGCGTCCTGAGGGATGCCCCACTCAGGCCTGTTGTTTATCAGGACGCCGTTGCGCCCTTCCCTCTCAAGACACTACAGAACAAGGAAGCCAGGCCGTTCCCGTCGTTTTCCAAGGCCCTTGACGAGTTTTTCTCAGGGCTTGACCTTGAGATCGCAAAGGAGAATGAAAAAGAGAGGATTCAGGAGCAGGAGAAAAGGATAGAGACCATAGTTGAGAAGCAGGAAGAGGCTGTTGAGAAATGGAGGAGAATAGAGCGCGACTCCAGGGCAGCGGCCGAGGCCATTTACAATCACTACTCCACTGTTCAGGGGGTTCTGAACGGGGTAAGAAAGGCAAAGGATTCCGGCCTCTCCTGGGAGGAGATAAAGCAGAGAATAACCGGTGAAGGCACACCCGAAGCAGAGGCCATAAAAGAGATAAGAGAGAATGACGGCGTGGTGGTGCTTGACCTCGGTGGAAAGGAGGTTGAGATAGATATAAGGAAGACAGTGGAGGAGAATGCTGCCGGGTATTACGAGGACGCCAAATGGGCCAGAGGAAAGTATTCAGGTGCAGAGGATGCCATGTCCGAGCAGCAACGCAGGCTTGATGCTGTTAGGGAATCGCATGAGCGGCCTGAAGTTCAGGAAACCAGGGCCGAAGAACCAGTGGATGAGGGCGACGCAAAGCACCCTGAAGAGCAGGCAAAACCCACCAAAAAAAAGTGGTATGAGGATTTCAAGTGGTTCTTCTCTTCTGACGGGTTCCTTGTTGTGGCAGGCAGGAATGCCGAGCAGAACGAAGTCCTTCTCAAGAGATACGCTGATGACAGGGACATTGTCTTTCATGCTGACATACCAGGGGCAGCGTTTGTTGTCATAAAATCCCAGGGCATGGATGTCCCTGATGAGACAAAAAGAGAAGCGGCTGAATTCTCAGCTGCCAGCTCAAAGGCCTGGAACAGGGGCCTTGGAACCATAGACATATTCTCTGTCCGCAAGAACCAGGTGACAAAGGGCGGAATGAACCTCCCGAAGGGCTCGTTCCTTGTCCAGGGCGAAAGAACATGGTACCGCAATCTTGAGCTCAAGCTGTCAATAGGCGTGAAGCTCCACAAAGACCCCGACAGGGCAGAGGTCATAGCAGGACCTGTGATGGCTGTCAGAAAGAATTCTGATTATTTTGTCACAATAAAACCAGGTTTCAAGAAGTCCCTTGAACTGGCGAGAACAATAAAGAACAAGATTCTCATCAAGGCCAAACCGGAGGACAAGCTGCTGATAGAAAACCTTCCTCTGGATGACTTTCAAAATGTCATCCCGGCAGGTATGGGCGAGGTCACAGAGTATGGCTAGTCAAAGCTTCTTGTACAGGAAATTCCTTATTGTTTCAAGCTGCTTCTGTATCTGCTCTACCTCCCGCTCGGACTTCCTGTTAACTGCATAATCCCTTTCTGCCTTAATCCTGTCCCTGTCAGCAGCCCTGTTCTGGGACATGAGTATGATGGGCGCCTGGATTGCCGCAAGGCATGACAGCACGAAATTCAGAAGAATGAAAGGATACGGGTCCCATCTGCTGGTGGCCGCAAGATACAGGTTCAGCATCATCCAGGCAAACATGAAAACAAACAGCATGAATATGAAAACCCAGCTTCCTACCCATTTCGTTGTCAGGTCAGCGGCCCTCTGCCCCAATGTAGGTTTGGCTCGCATCTGCGCCTGAAGCGCCTGTATTCTCATTTGCGAGAGATCAGCGGAATGATTCGGTTTGCTGTTTCCGGGGTGGTTTTTGCGGCTGAGTTGATTTGTCCGTGCCTTTTTTGCTGCTGGTTTACGGTTGCCTGAAGAAGCCATATTTAATTAATGTTGCAGGGAACTTTATATTTTTTCCAAAAAGATTACTTGAGCCTGTTTCCCTTCCCTGTTGCCGCTTTCCATTGCCATGAGAATTTCTTTATTCTTTTTGACCTGCCAAACCCGCAGGCAGAGCACACACCATCCCTGGCGTGATAGGAGTGCTTGCCGCATCTCCTGCACACCACATGACTCTTTCTCTGCCTTTTCCCGAAAGATGGCGTTCCCTTGCTCATTTCTTCACCTGAATGTATTGTTTTGTATTAAAAAGCCCGCTGTCCGGCTTATTTTCCCGGCGAGATAAATACAATATTGTCTCCGCGGACAAGAACCTTCCCGAGCTGTATTTCTTTCTCCCCCTGTATCTTTGCGTCGTCCAGCCATATATTTATATGCGAGTCAAAGGCCTTGAGAACGCCCACAATATCATCCCCTTTCTTGGTCCTTATCAGTATTCTCTTGTCCTGCGAACTTCCAAGAACATCCAGCGGTCTCTGCATTTCAATCACTGAACATTGTTTATTAACACATACTTTAAATAGTTATCGTTTTTCATGCTGCTTTTCCTGAAATGCTTTTAAATGGAACACGCAATATATTTGCTATGGCAACCCTGTGGCATCTCAGGTCCAGAAGAACCCCTACCGGGGCCCGGCTGAAGACCCTCAGAAAAAAGAAGAAAACCCAGAGGGGGATGAGATTTTTTGAGACCAGGATAGGCGAGAGAAAGGTCAAGGTCACGAGAGCCGCTGGCGGGAACGTAAAGAGAAAACTCCTCTCAATAGAGAGAATAAATGTGGCTGACCCCGGAACAGGAAAGATACGCAGGGCAAAACTACTCTCGGTCAAGGAAAACCCGGCCAACCCGCACTATGTGAGAAGGAACATAATTACAAAAGGAGCAATCGTGGAGACCGAAGCCGGCCTGGCCAGGATAACCTCGAGAACAGGGCAGCACGGCATCACCAATGCAGTCCTTATAGAGGGGAGGAAAACAAAGTGATACTAAAGCCTCATTCTGTGCCTGAATCCTGACTTCTCAGCCCTGTCCAGTTTCCATGCATCCTTTGCGGTCATGTCAGGTACCCTGTCTATTACAGGATAAGCCAGTTTGCACACCCTGCATACAAGAAACATTCCCCTTTCCCTGACACTCCCCCTGCACTTCGGGCACACCAGCATTTCCAGAATATCCTTTCTTACCATCTCTTCACCCATGCGGTATTCCCATCCTGAGCACGCTGAACACATCTTCAAGATTCACGTCTGTGTCCACGCAGCCGTCCCTGAGCAGTTCTATCCCCTGCACAGGAATTCTTATATTCTCCATTGCCAGTACGATTTCCTTTATGCACGCCACGCCTGCCACAGCCAGCGGGCCGAATCTCTCCAGCGCCTTCATCACCATTGAACCCCCTGGAGCGATTATCACCCTGTAACCAAGTGACTCGGCCATGCTCTTTATTCTTCCCACCTTGCACTTCGGATTGCACACTGTGCATTTGTACCCCCACTCGCCAATCCCTGCTTCACACCCCTTCTTTCTGAGGCACTGCGGCAGGAAGATTATCCTCTTGCTTGGAGGAGTTCTGCTGAATCTGTTCCTGTACATGTCATTCTTGAGTTCCATATAAAGCCTGTCTATGTTGGATGGCTCGATTCCAATGAAGTTGAGCGCGCTCTTAAGCGTGGCCCTTGTGCTGAAATCAGCGCCAGTGGCTATCAGTTTTTGCAGAAGCCTCTTCATTCCATACTCCTAATCAAGATGCATCTCCCTCAGTTTCCTTATCCTGTCATGCACAGGGGGATGGGTAGAGAACATCCTTGTAAACCAGTCATCCCGGAAGGGGTTGACAATCCACATGTGGGACGTGGCATTCGACCCCCTCATGGGCCGCTCTTCTGTGTATTTTGATATCCTTTCAAGTGCGGATGCCAGCCCATTAGGGTTCTTGGAAAAGTATGCGCCTGTCCTGTCAGCCCTGTATTCACGCGACCTTGATATGGCCAGCCTTATCAACATTGCAGCAAGCGGGGCAAATATTATCACAAGCACAAGACCGACAAGATTTCCTCCCCCGTCTCTTCTGTTTCCCATCAGAAGAGACCAGTATCCTATCTGCGCCAGATACGCTATCGCGCCTCCTATCGTGGCAGCCAGTGTCTGAACAAGAACGTCCCTGTTCCTTATGTGGGCGAGTTCATGCGCAACAACCCCCTCTATCTCGTCATCATCAAATTCCAGAAGCCCCTCTGTTACAGCCACAGCCGAGTGTGCGGGATCCCTTCCTGTTGCAAATGCATTAGGAACCTTCTGCGGGATGACATACAACCTGGGCTTTGGTATCTTGGCCTCTTTTGAGAGCCGGCTCACTATGGAACCCAGCCTCACGCTCTTGCTGGGCCGGGCCCTGTAAAGCCTGAGAACAATGCGGTCAGAATACCAGTACGATATGAAATTGATTATAAACGCTATTACCAGGGCAGCGGTCATCCCAAAAACCCCCCCGATGAGAAAACCCGCGGCCAGGAAAATCCCGGTCAGAGTGCCCAGAAGCGCAACAGCATTGAACATACAATCGTTTATTTTTCTTCTTTATTTAAAACAATTCCTCCTTGATTTCTCTTGCTACTTTCTCAGGGGTTTTCCCTGTGGTGTCCACCTCCATAACCCTTTTCCCTGTTTCCAGGGCCTCGCTCAAGCAGATCTCCATTATTTCGGCCTCTATGTTTTCCTCTATCTTTTCAGGAAACCACCCTGCTTTTTCCATGCGTGTCCTGAGCTCCCCCGGATTTGTCCTCAGCACCACTATGGCATCGCAGGGGAGAAGATGGGAGTAATGTGATTCCAGGATGATGTTTTCGCCCTTCCCGGAAATTCTGAGCACCTCCTTCTCCAGCTTCCCTGTGTCCACCACATTCACGCCTCTCTTCCTGTCATATCCGCAAAAGAGCTTTCTCTGCTTGGCAAACTCATTGAGGTTCACAACCCTGCAGCCCAGCAGCCCGGCCAATGCCCCTGAGACCTCGGTCTTCCCTGTTTTCGGGGTGCCTGTTATGCAGATTATCATGCTGATGACTTAGGAACGGGAAATAAATTATTTTTATAAGCAAAATCCCATAAATTGGATTGTGAGCATTATGAGCCTTAAAAGAAGATTCGAGAACGAGAATGTCTGGGGCATCCTGACATGCATTGACCTTCAGGGCTGCGACCCGGAAACGATAAGGGACAAGGAGAAGATAAAGGACTATGTAAAGGAGCTGTGCAAAAGAATAGGAATGAAAATGTTTGGTGAAACGCAAATCGTGCACTTCGGGTCAGATGAAAAGGCAACCGGTTTCTCGATGACACAGCTCATTGACACTTCCCTCATCTCAGGCCATTTTGCAAACCGCAGCAACAGCGCATACATTGACATATTCAGCTGCAAATATTATGATCCTGAGGAGGCCGCTGCTTTTACAAAACAGTTCTTCATGGCAAAGGGCTGCAAAACCAATGTTATCTTAAGGAAGTAATTTCATCCGGATGTAAACAGGCTGCTGAATACATCCCTGAAGTATGCTGCTATCTCTGATAAAGCGCCCCGAAGCCATTCCATCACTGAATCAAAAAAGGACAGCTCGTTCACCGCTGTTATTCTTCCTCTCCAGCCCCCCTGATAATTCCCGTCCCCGGAAAGCAGGGCAATGCTTACTCTGAAGCTTCCCGGATGCTCAAGCTTCCCAATGACGTTTACCCTTGCTCCTTCTCTGGTGTCAACCTCCTGCTCAGATGTCTTCTCCCCTATTGTGACCCTTATTCTTGCCCTGCTTTCATTGCCCATGGATTTCAGGGTCATGTTTATCATGAAGCTTTCATTAACCCTGACCTCTGACGGAAGCGATATGCTCCCTATCTCAAACTTCCTTTCGGCAATCACGGTTATATTCTCCTTTGCTTTCTGTCCTGAAGAGGAAAATGCGGTCAGGCCGTATTCGCCCTGGCATCCAGGAGCGGCCAGCTCGGCGACAAGTGCCCTGCTCTCGCCTGGTGGAATTCTCAGCCCTTCCTGAAGAATGCTGCCTCCAAAGAAAAGATACACACCGACATCCTCAAATCTCGTTCCGGAGTTTTTGATGCTCACCGTAGCATTGAATCTCTGGCCGGGTGTAAGAACAGACATGGTTCCAAGATACATGTCCACAGGCCTTCCATAATCTACAGATGCCCTGCTGTCAGCCACCTCATGGGAACCTCCTCCATAAAGCGTTACAGGGCATGAATAGATTGCGTCCTTTCCAAGTTCAGGGGCCTTCAGAAACCAGTAAACCCTGCCCTGCCCGCAGAAGGATGCTGTCTTGTTGGCCTCATCCATGCTGAAGAAAATATCTCCTCCGGCTGTGCAGCTCTTTGCCCTCACATAGGAAAGTACGCATCTGCCCGGCTTCGCATCAGTGAGGTTTACCATGAGCAACGCATAGGAGCCGCTTCCCATGCTTTCAGGCACAATCTTCGCATCCATATAGAACCTGGGCCTTTCGTCAGATTCCAGCACCCTGATCTCAGGCTCTTTCTTGTCCCAGTCTATTGCCACACCCGAGCTTTTGACTTCGATGTATTCAGTGAAATTGGAATCAGGAATTCTGGCCAGTTCTATGTGAGTGGCATCAACAGGGCTCTCCATCCATGTTGGATCAATGCTGAGCGCCTTCCCCCTGAAATCAACCTCCACCCAGCCGTGCTGGCCCCACTTGTTGGAATGAGCATACCCTGCCACATAATATGCATTGTACCCAAGCTCCCTGAGCATTGATATAAGGAGGACAGAGAACTCGTCGCACACGCCCCTTCTCTCCCTGAATGCCCATCGGGCTGACCGCGCAGATTCACCGCAGCCTTCGTCATATTTCACCCACTTATGAACCCACTCGGCAAGGCCGAATATTGCCTGTATGCCGCTCTTCCCTGCCGCAAGGCCAAACGCCTTTTCAGCTATCCCGGAGTCAGACTCTGTCAGGTTCGTTGTGGCAAATTTCCTTCCAAGAGGGTGCACATCCTTGTCAAACACCTCAACATCTGAGACAAGTCTGTAAAAAACAGGCTGGTTTACCGGGGGTTTCTTCCATTGCAGGACAATCATGTCATTCCCCCAACTGTCTTTTATGATAGCATAATTGTCAGGACCTTTCAGCTCCTTGACAAACGATATCTGCCTTGTGCTGTTCTGCGGGACAGAAAGCGTTATGTTGAGGTCCGTGGCAGTGCCCGTGCTTGCCTTCAGGGTGACTGTTCCCTGCCTTATGACCTCTGCATGCATGTAGGCAACAGCCTCTGAGTCACCGATATCCTGCGCGCCTGCTGGTGGCAGGAGCGCAAGAACGAGCATCAGCCCGAGAACCAGCTGAGCCAGTCTTGCCATACTTATATTAATTTATTCCCTATCTTATTTAACCGAATGCGCTGATTGCGTCAGCAAAACATACTGCGCCGTGAGGATGAGAAAATGGACATCTGGACAGAGAAATACAGACCCAGAAACCTTGACGAAATAATAGGGCAGGAGCACGTAATTGAAAGGCTAAAGGCGTGGGTCAGGGAGGGGTCTGTCCCGAATATGCTTTTTGCAGGCCCTGCAGGCGTTGGAAAGACCACGGCCTCGCTCGCCCTGGCAAGGGAACTTTTTGGTGAGAACTGGAATCAGAATTTTCTTGAACTGAACGCAAGCGACCAGAGGGGGATTGACATTGTCAGGGGAAGAATCAAGGACTTTGCAAAAACCATGTCACTGGGTTCGAGATTCAAGATAATCTTTCTGGATGAAAGCGACGCCCTTACCCCGGAGGCCCAGCAGGCCCTGAGAAGGACAATGGAGAGGTTCTCCGGAACATGCAGGTTTATACTTTCTGCCAACTATTCGTCCCGCATTATCGAACCCATACAGTCCAGGACAGCCGTCTTCCGGTTCAGGCACCTTTCAGAGGAACATGTAAAGGAATATGTGAACAGGATAGCAAAGGAGGAGTCCCTCAATGTTTCAGATGATGCCTGCAGGGCCATATATGACATATCCAGCGGGGATTTGAGGAAGGTTGCGAATATTCTCCAGGCAAGCGCCGCTTCCGGGAGCATAACTGCCCAAACCGTTTATGAAGTAGCCTCCCAGGCCAGGCCCTCTGATGTTAAGGAGATGCTCGGCCTCGCCCTTGACGGCAAATTCCCCGATGCCAGGAAGAAGCTCCATTCACTCCTGACAGACCAGGGCCTTTCAGGGGAGGATATAATCCGGGAAATCCATCGCCAGATTTTTCAGTTGGACATTCCTGATCCCAGAAAACTCGAACTCATAGAAAAAACAGGAGAAACAGAGTTCCGCCTTAACCAGGGGGGCTCTGAAGACATACAACTTGAGGCGCTTCTGGCTCATTTCATTAGCACAGGAAAGTAGCTGCCACATCTTTATAAACCTGTGCGCAAATAATAACCAAAATCTGAGGGAGGTATCCGAATGAAGATAGTTTTTTTTGGTCCCCCTGCGGTGGGCAAAGGCACTCACGCAGGCCTGATTTCCAAGCATTACGGCATCCCGAAAATATCAACAGGGGAGATTTTCAGGGATGAGATAAAGGCTGGAACAAAACTCGGCAGGGAAGCTGATAAATACATAAAGAAAGGCCATCTGGTCCCTGACAATATTGTCATCCAGATCCTGAAAAACAAGCTTGCTTCTGAAGAATGCAGAAAGGGTTTTATTCTTGACGGCTTCCCAAGAACTCTTGTTCAGGCCAAAGAGCTGGACAAGATTGAGAATATACAGCTGGTGGTGAACATGGTGGCCTCAAGGGATACCCTGATGGCGAGAATGACCAATCGCTGGACATGCAGCAGATGCGGCGCCATATACAACACCCTTTTCGCAAAGCCAAAAAAACCAGGCATTTGCGATGTGTGCGGCGGGAAGCTCTATCAGAGGGATGACCAGAGGCCTGATGTGGTCAGTGAAAGGCTTGAGGTCTATGAAAAGCAGACAAAGCCAGTGATTAAATATTACAGGGAAAAGGGCATTCTCATAGACGTGGATGCAGAGGGAGAGAAGGACGATGTCCACAAGAGGATTCTCGCAGCAGTTGAGGAATACTTCAAGGGAAAGCAATGAGCGGCAGATTTATTGTAATCGAAGGCATAAACGGTTCGGGCGGGGAGACCCAATCCAAGAAGCTGGTTTCCTACCTCATGAACAAGGGCATCCCTGCTGAGAGGATTAATTACCCGGAGTACGGGCATCCAATAGGCAATGCAATCAGGGACTACCTCTTTGGAAAGTATGAACCCAACCCAATAACGCTTTTCCTTCTTTACGCTTCAGACATGATCAAGGACATGGAAAGGGTCCGTTCAATGCTTGCGAATGGAAAATGGGTGGTGGCTGACAGGCATTTTCCGTCAACGATTGCCTATCAGTGCATTGCAATGAAAGCCCTTTCTCTCGGGAACGCCCTTAGATTTGCAGAAATCATCAACATTCCCAGGCCCGATTCCATAATCTATCTCAGGGTTTCTGTAGAAACCTCTGTAAAAAGAAAGCAGAAAGAGGAGAAACAACTTGACAGGCACGAGTCTGACCACGAATTCCAGTCCAGAATCATGGAGGCCTATGAAGAGCTCCTGCAAAAAAACATTTTTGGGAAATGGACAGAGATTGACGCCGAAAGAGGGATAGAAGAGGTGTTCGAGAGCATAAAGAGGGCGCTTGGAATCTAGTCACCAGGGATTTTTCTTTATGCCGGCCCTGAAGCCTATCAAGCTTGCAGCGATATGAATTACAGGGGTGATTACAAAGAGCATGATAACCCATTCCAGCTTCACTGAAACCAGAACACCTGAGAAGAGGAGTGCTCCTGCCAGGAAATCCAGCTGGTCGAGCAGCGGAGCAGACTGACCCCTCTTTATTCCGAGTCTCCTTTTTATGAAGCTTCCGGCCACGTCACCTGTCAGCGCGCCCGCTCCCAGAAGAAGGCCCAGCAGGGGCGTCATGGGAACAACCATGAGCTCCAATGGGGACATTTCAAACGGAAGATAAGGGAAGGCCAGCATCTGGATCGTGGCAACCAGGGCCCCCACAAAGCTTCCGAAAAAAAGGCCTTCCCAGCTTTTTCCCTTTCCCAGAAGGGGCTCTCCCATAAACCTTTTCCCGAAATCCACCCTGTGCAGGGAACCTTTCTTCCCAATCAGTGGGGTGAGGCCGTTGGCTGCGTACGCGGGGAGAATCAGCCAGAGCGCCTCTATAAAGCTGTACAATGTGAAGACCATAACTATCCTTTCTGTTGTGTATTAAAATTAGTTGTGGACTGGCCGGGATTCTCGAAGGAGATTCCCTGCAGACGGAGCGAAGGAATCTCGCAGCATATTGCGAGAGATGTGCTGTGCCTGCCCTTGGCAGTGCGCACTCATGCCAAGGGCAGGGACTTCGTTCCTCTTCGCTGCCAGGGAATCAGACACCTATGCGTTGCTTGCGGTTTTACTCCCTGCTTTTTGCAGAAGGCAATTACTGGAAAGAAAGAATCATTGATTCTTTCCTTTTGTTCCATCCTCTAAAGCAGGGTTTCGAACCCGGAGCCTCCCGCATGCGAAACGGGCGATCTACCATTGATCTACCAGCCCACATAAACCAATAGAACACATTTATTTTTAAATATCCGTGTCAAATAACCAGAACTATGCTCCTGTCGTCTAGTCCGGTCAAGGATCCAGGCCTTTCGGGCCCGGCTCGAAAGATTCGAGGTTGCCGCTGCTGTGCGGCAGCCCATGAGAGCGAAGAAAGCCTGTGACGCGGGTTCAAAAACACAATCCCCTTTGCAGGAGCTCTCACATCTCAAATCTCCAGAGTTCATCAAAATATGAAGGGGATGTGCGAAAATCCCGCCAGGAGCATCAACGCAGGGGGCGTTGCTTTTTCAGCGCCCTTTGCATCTAAACCTTTTTATTATCTCCAGACCAATATTCAAGAGATTAACATGACTATAATAAAAACCTTCGAGAGGCCCAAACTCACGAATCCTGTTCTTATTGAAGGCCTTCCTGGAGTGGGAAACATCGGCCGCGTGGCTGTTGGGTATCTCATAGAAGAACTGGGAGCAAAGAAGTTCGCCCAGCTCTATTCTCAGCATTTTTTCCCCTTTGTTGTCCTTCACGACGAGTACCAGATTCATCTTCTGAAGAATGAATTCTACTACTGGAAGGCCAAGAAGAAGGGTCAGAGAGATATGATTTTTCTGATAGGCGACTGCCAGGCCCTTTCCCCGAACGGCCATTATGAGGTTATGAAGGCAGTCCTGGATTTTGTGGAGAAGTTCGGGGTAAAGGACATCTTCACAGTAGGTGGCATAGCCACAGGAGAGATCGAGGACAAGCCAGAGGTTCTGGGAGCCGTGACAGACAAGTCGCTGCTGAAGAAATATCAGGGGTACGGAATACAGTTTGAGGCAGGAAAGAAGATTGGTTACATCGTGGGAGCGGCCGGCCTTCTCCTCGGGCTCGGTGCTGAACGAGATATGAGGGGCATCTCCCTTCTGGGCGAAACATCCGGTTTCCCCATAGTGACTGACCCAAAGGCAGCCGAGGTCGTTCTGGATATTCTGACCAAGATGTTAAAACTCAAGATAGACATGACCAAGCTCGAGAAGAAAGTGTCCGAGATGGAGAAATTCATAAGAAAGATAGAGGACCTCCAGAGAAAGGCCCTGATGCAAATGACAAAGGAACAGAAGGCGCCTGTAAAGCAGGGCGAGCAGCTCAGGTATATAGGTTAAAACTTATAAACCCTTTTTGATAATGATTGCTATGCCTAATGAACACAGGAAAAGCAGGTACGAGAAGACCAGGATTCTCTCAGCAAGGGCGTTGCAGATAATGCAGGGTTCCCCCTCAATGGTAACCGTGCCCAGAGGGGTGTCAGATCCGCTTGAGATAGCCAAGCTGGAATGGGACAAGGGCGTGATACCCATAGACATAAAGGAAGCTGAGAAGATCGTGAAGGAACAGAAGAAAAAGGGCCAATGATCATTCTCCTGTTGACCGAATGATAGCGCATGCAAAAAGGAATGTAACATAATGTTTTTGCGCAGAAGCAGAAAGCAACCGACCGCTGCGTGCGGAACGCCCTGTCATCGGGCAGCCACTGGGAACAATTTAAGGAAAGTGTGCAATAATTCTACATGATACGAGATTTGAAACTGCTGCGTGTTGTTAACTCCAAGGGAAAGGACTCTGTAATGGTGAAGCTGTTCACTGACAAAGGCGTGTTTTCAGCATCTGTTCCATCAGGAACATCAACAGGAAGGAATGAGGCCAGGAACCTGCCCTTTCCCAAACTGAAGCAGGCCTTTGCTGAAATAAGGAAGCATCTTGTGGGCAGAAAAGAGGATTTCCAGGAGGTTGACTCCTTCCTCAGGGAGCATGACAAAACCAGGAATTTTTCAAAACTAGGTGGCAACCTGACCACTGCGATTTCCATTGCTGCTGCAAGGGCCCAGTCCGGGGGGGATCTCTGGAGACTCTTCGGTCTGAAAGACCACCCCTTTCCCATACCCGTAAGCAACATAATCGGGGGCGGGGCGCATGGCGGAGGGAGCGAATGGCAGGAATTCCTGGTTATCCCTTACAGGTTCAGGGAGCCTTACGAAGCCCTGGAGACAGTTATTGAGGTCTGGAGCACCGCAGGGGAGGAGCTGAAGAGAAGGGGCAAGCTGATAGGGAGGAACATAGAGAATGCCTGGATGACACCAATGGACTTTGAAGACACCCTGGAGTTCCTTTCCAGCGTCTCGCATGGCTGGCATGTGAAGCTCGGGATTGACATAGCCGCTTCCTTCCTCTGGAACGGCAAGACCTATAAATACAGGAGGAAAACCCTGACCCCGGCAGACCAGCTGGAACTTGTGCTCGAGACAGCCAGGGATTACAAACTCTATTATATAGAAGACCCCTTTCATGAAGACGCTTTCACATCCTTTTCAGTCCTGAGGAAAAGGGCAAAAGCCCTTGTGACAGGGGACGACCTGTTTTGCACAAACCCCGAAAGGTTTGGGAAAGGAATGGAACTGAACTCTGCCAGCGGAGTGATAATAAAGCCCAACCAGGTTGGAACGCTTTCCGATTCCAAGAGAGTGGCTGACATGGCCCATGAGAATGGAATCGTCCCTGTGGTCTCCCACAGGTCAGGCGAGACCGAGGACACCTGGCTTTCTGATCTCGGGATTCTCTTCAGGGCGCCCCTGATAAAGATTGGCTGCCTCGGAGCCGATCTCCCCAAGCACAACAGGCTCATAGAGCTCTGGGAGGAAATCCCCAACAACAGGATGGCTGACTTGCCTGATGTTCAGAGAACAACGGGCTTAAAAAAAATAAACAACCAAATTAAAACATGGCAAAACGGCACAAAATTGTGGCTTCTCAGTTAAAAAAATATTCGGTTGCAGAAGACATAGACGAAATACTGGATAGACTGTCTTTTAGGGAGTTCTCGCCTTCACAGGTTCCTGGCTGGAAGATGTTCACAAGAAAAAGCGAAGGAGATGATTTTGCTGCAATTTATGGTGAAAGAGAATTTCTTGTTGAAGGCCCGTATTCCTCAATCGAAGTTCCGCAAAGGGACCTGGAAAACATTACAAAGTATGTTTTCAATGAAAGCTGGGTTTCAAGAAAGATCAGGGACAGGACACCAGCACCTGCTCTGGCGGTTCCGTTTGCAGTCATGACAATTACGGTTTATGACATGTTGAATAAAAATATTGACATTCTCGAAGGCATCAACACTTGTATAAAATCTGTTTACCCGTCAGCAAGAGAAAGCGATGTTGCACTGCTATTTCTGGGTGGGGTGTTAGGTGGAATGCTCGCTGCCGGAACAGCAGTGGCTGCGGCAGAAAGCATTCTGAACAGGTATTATGGCTCCAAATTATCAAAGGAGGCAGAAAATTATAACTACGGAATAACCGCTGAGATCAGGCTAAGGAGCGAATATATTTTTGAAAAAATCAGGTCGGGCGAGATTGGAAAAAACTATTTTTTAAACTTTTTGAACCAGTCATGACCACAGATAATCAAGCCAGTCTCTGGTAACATTTCCAGTGCGTATGCATTGTCCTGCGTCTGTCATCTGGAAAAACAGCTACGTACTATACTGCTTTTGGTCCTTTAAAATACCCGCCTTCCTTGTTTTTCGCATTCCTGAGGGCGTCCTCCTGGCTGAGCGAAGGCTCAACAGAGTCAGGCCGCATGACGTTCTTTGCAGGAACAGGCCGGAAGGATGGTTTTATCCCCTTTACCCGAACCCTTTCAAGGTCCCTGAAGGCCTTTAATATGCTCTCCAGATCCCCTGAAAACCTGCGGACCTCTTCCTCTGTCAGGTCGAGCCTCGCAAGCTCGGCCACTTTCCTTACCGTCTTCCTGTCAGTCATTGTTTATCACTTCCATCCCTGTACTTAAATATCATCCTCTTCGTCCCTTCTCCTTTCTAAGATATCTTATTGCTTCATCCATTCTTTTCTCTTCCAGCATCTCGAAAACGTTCTCGAACACCATGGGGTCCAGCCTCTCCTTCTCCAGACTCTCCCTGAGTATTTTGCTTCCCAGCTCGCGCACAGACAGCCTGTGCTCCTCAAGTGTTTTTCCCTCTCTTGCCTCCTCTTTCGCTGGCTTTCTTATGAAATGCAGTATTGCGGAATCCGCATATTTCTGCCTGATCCCCTCTATCTCAGCCCCTTTCCCGGAGATTCTTATGCTTATTATCGGCTTCTTTGCGTGCTTCTTCTCCAGAATGGACTTTATCCTGGCTTCTATCTCTTCCCTGTCCTTGCCCTCCATATCTTCGTAATAAAACTCTCTCTGACCTTTCAGGGGAATGAACTCTATCTTTCCGTTTTGCGTGTCCACCCTGAAGAAGCCCTTTGGAGAGAGAGAATCCCTGCCCATCTGCGTGGGTATTAGCGAGCCAGGAAGCAGGAACGGCGCGCCTGAATACTTCTCTTTTCTGGGTTCATGCACATGGCCGTTGACATAAAGGTCAAATCCCTTTGGGATTTTCCCGAGTTCAAGCATGTGAGCAGCGTACATGAACGGATGGATTGACTGATGGAAGAGCAGGATATTATAGCCTGACATGGGTCTGGGGTCCCACTCCCTGAGCACACTTTCAGCGTAATGTTCAGGCACCCCGGACATCCCCTGCACGCATACAATCTCCTGCCCCTTCTTCAGGACCACGCCATTGCAGTGCAGATATGTCAGGAACCCCGCCCTCTCCAGCGCTTCCACAGGGTTCAGAAAGCCCCTGACCCTTCTTTCATGCGTTCCGTGAATTGCGATGACAGGAATCCCGCCGGGGCTGAGCGGACTGTTTGTTTCCTTGCTGATGGTGTTCACAATCTTGGCCCGGCTTTTGGCATGGAACACTGGCTTTGAGAGAATCTCCATTGCTCTCACAAATGTTTCTGTTCCAGGGGTTCTTGTATCAAACAGGTCTCCTGCGATAATTATTACATCCGAGTCCATTGCCTTTCCGATTGCCTCCTCCGCGGCCTCGAAGCTGTCCCCTTCGCGTTCAGTCCCTGAAGCATACCCAAAATGAAAGTCCGAGAGAACAGATATCTTCATGAGAAAGTTTTGGATAAAAGTATTAAATCTTTGGATTGCTTTGGGTTATTTCTCCAGAATTTCCGCATCCTTCCCTATTGCTTCGCCGGGAAGGCCCTTCTGGAACCTGGCCCTTATCACGCCGTTGTTCCCGTGCGTGGCTGTTACCTTGCCGTGAATGAGCTTCCTTGCAGGGCTGGCCCACACAACCCTTTTTCCTATCAGCGATGACGCCCTGGCCCTGCTGTCAAAGCCCTCAACCTCGAGCAGGAGCTGGTTCGGCCTGAAGTTATGGCGGCCCCTTCGGAAGGAAACTATCCTGGCTTTCATACCCGTATGTTCTCCTGTTAGCTTTATAAAATTTCCCGCAAACCTTCCAGGCTTCATGACTGCTTCCTGAGTAGAAGCGCGAGAACAAACCCGGCCGCACCCACAATGCCGGCAGCATAGAAGGCCGCGTCCAGTGAAACCGTGTCAATAAGAAAACCTCCTATAAGAGGGCCTATCATGTCTCCTGCCCCCTGAATCATCTTTGCAAATCCCATTTGTTCGCCTCTTACAGAGCCTTTTGAGGCGTCATAAAGCGTGACCTTGAAGGCCACCCTCCACACATAGTAGAACACCGAAACGCCCACCATTATCACGAGAAAACTAAGAACAGAGAATGCAAGGGCATAGGAAAGCGTGAGCAGGGAAAACCCCAGCAGGCTCCCTGCCATCATCTTCTCCCTGCCATGCTTCTCGATCCACCCCCCGCTGAAGTAAGTGAAAATGCTGCTGATTACATTTCCTGCAAGAAGGAGCAGGAACAAAAGGCCCTCTGTTATTCCCAGTTCCCTTGCCAGGATGAAGAAGGCAGGATAATAGGATATTGTGTAATTAACCGACACCAGCATCCATACAAGAATGAGAAGCTTGAAATTAAAGGAATACTCCCGGAGGGATAGTTTTATTTTGTTCATTCTGTGGCTTCCCGCAGGAGGCCTTCCCGCGCGGTTCTCCCTGAAGAATGCGGCAAACACGAGAAGACCAAGAAAAATGAAAACAGCAGCTGTATAGAAGCCCCATTCAAGCGAGAGGTATGTCACCACAAGGAAACCCACTATTGTGGCCAGCGCCCTTCCGAAGGGAACCAGAGAACCAAGCCTTGAGAACATCCTTGGCCTGACACTCCTCGGGAAAACGTCCGCGGTCAGGGCGTCCTTTACCGATGTTGCCATTGTGAGGCCAATATCCCTGAAAACCCTGATCAGCGCAAACTCCGCAAGCCTGGAAGCGAACGGAAAAAGCGGGGTTGACACTGCCTGGACCAGGAGCCCAAGAGATAGTATTCCCTTTCTCCCGACACGGTCAGACAGCTTTCCTATGTAAGTGGTCAGGATGAGCAGGGCAAGCGATGACAGGGAAAAAACAAGCCCGATTTCGGTTGCAGAGAAGTTCCTGTCAAGCAGGTAGTTCGGGAAGATCACAAACAAGATCCGGTCAGAGATTGCTGCAAATACCGTCAGCAGGCCGAAAACCCACATGGCTCTTCTGTAATCCATCCAACCACTCTTTTTATTTGCTGAAACCAATCTATAAATGATATGGCAGAGAAGATAATCGTGGGCAGGGACAGGCAGGACCTTGCAAGGTTCGGCGAGAAGGGGACGGTTTTTATCGGAAAGCACATTGTGGGGAAGGGGAATGACTCGCATGTAACAAACCCTGTTTACATGGATGTCACAAGGCCGCATATACTTCTGATATGCGGCAAGCGCGGCTCTGGAAAGAGCTACTCTGCTGGCGTGGTAGCGGAAGAGATAATTTCCCTTCCCAAGGAAGTGAGCCAAAACCTCTCGGTGATAATGATTGACACCATGGGAATATACTGGTCAATGAAGAGGCCGAACGACAAGGAGACCGATCTTCTGAATGAATGGGGCCTGAAGCCAAAGGCCATGGAGAACCTGAAGTTCTTTATCCCAAAGGGATTTGCAGGCAAATACAGGGAAGCAGGGATAAATTTTGATGCCACCTTCACCCTGCCCTGCGGCGGGTTCACTGCCCAGGACTGGATTCTCACATTCGGCTTCAGTCCAATGGATGACCGCGGCATTGCCACAGAAAGAGCCATAAAGTCAGTCAGGAAGAAATTCGGGGATAAATACACAATACAGGACATAATGACAGAGATTGAGCAGGACAAGAAAAGCGAGAAAAGGACAAAAGACACGCTGTACAGCAGATTCCAGTCGGCACAGGGCTGGGGAATCTTCGAGAAGGAGGGAACCCCTGTCGAGAGCCTCTTATCCCCTGGGGCAACGTCTGTGATTGACATATCCCATTATGTCCGGGACTCCTCGGGCTGGTCAGTCAGGACAATGGTGATAGGCCTTCTCTCAAGAAGGATATTCCAGGCCAGGCTGATGGCAAGGAAGGCAGAGGAGGTTGGAACAATCACAGGCCAGGAAAGCAATTCCCTCCCTCTGGTCTGGATGATAATCGACGAGGCTCACCAGTTCATTCCCTCCCAGGGAGAGACAGCGGCCTCAGGTGACATACTCACGCTGATAAAAGAGGGCAGGGAACCGGGCGTGTCACTCCTTCTCATAACCCAGATTCCGAACAAGCTCCATCCCGACGCCCTTGCCCAGGCTGACATGATAATAGCCCACAGGCTGACATCCGAGGCTGACATAAACGCCCTCCAGGCCGTAATGCAGACATATGCCCTTGATGACATAAAGACCCTGATAAACAACCTCCCGAGAAGAAAGGGAGCCGCTGTTCTGTTTGATGACAACTCCGAGAGGATATACGCCATACAGATCAGGCCGAGGATAAGCTGGCACGCGGGCGGCTCCCCAAGGGCCATAAAAGAGAAAGGGCTCTTTGGCTAGTCCCCAGATATTCTGAACTCCTCGAAAAAAACCCTTCCCCTCCGGACGAGTTCTCTTATCCTCTTCTGCTTATCCGTAAGCCTCCCGCCAGCGGTCTTGAATTCCATCAGAACAATTTTGTCATCCTCGAACTGAACCCCGTCGACTGGAGACCCGATGAATCGGAAATTCTGCTCATTGTAGGGGTATTCCTTCAGGAAGGGGATGAACTGCTCAGTGAGCTTCCCGTATCTGGAGGAAAGGCTCTTCTTCTGGGAAAGTGCGTCCCTGAGTTCGAGTTTCAGGCTGTTGAGTCTTATCCAGAGCCTCCTGTATAAAAGAATCAGCAGGACCATGAAAACTATCAGCGCCGCAAAAACATACTCAATCACAGGCCACACCGCCAATTCATATTGTGCAGCATATGTTAAATGTCTGTATTCAAAACCCCGGCGGCATATCTGTTTATCTTTTCCTTCAGGGGCAGAATAATGTCTTTGATTTTATCTCCAACATCTTCTCTGCCGGCATACTCAACCCCCATTTCCCAGTCAATGCCGCCACCAGGTTTTTTCACGAGCGATGTGCCAAAGACAATGGTTGCTTCAATTCCAAGGGAGTACAAATCAACCATATACCTGTTACAGATATGCCCCCTGTCTATTGCACCGAGATTCAGCAATTCCTGATAAACGCCTTCAGCTACAGAATAATCTGCAATAGGGTTGAAATAAATCACACGTTTCCTGTAATCATTCCCTTCAGACTCATCCGGGGGCGGGTCATCAGAGAGCACTTAACACTCCTCCACTTTATTATTGTTTCACGGTCTATAAATGATTTACGCCAGCGGCCAGAGCGAGCAATGGAGCAGCTCCGCTTCTTGCCTGCCGCATTAAGACTGGCACGGTTGATGTTATGCATGAAGCTCCACAACATCTCCGTCCTGCAGGATGGTTTCTTTCCCTCTTTTCTGGCCCGGAAACCTGGCCGTCCTTCCCCATATTCTGGCGTACCTCACCTTTGCACCAAACACATCCCTGTGAATCTTTTCGGCCACGTCCTTCACCCTGGAGCCCCTGGGCATTATAACAGGCTCCTTCATATCTGGTTCCTTCCCTGCTCTCTTCATGTACACCCTCATCAGGCCGAGTCTCTCCCATATCCTTTTCCTGAGGATGCCCAGATTCTTCCCGTTCTCAGCTGATATAAAAACACAATCAGGGTATCTTTTCATCAGCGAATCCAGCTCCTCCTCCCCAACCAGATCAGTTTTGTTGAACACGGATACTGCGGGCACATACACCCTGTTTCCCATTATGCAGTCAATGAGCTGGTCAGGGCTCACATCCTCCCTGACCACCACCTCTGCATTCAGAATCCTGAATTCCTGAAGTATTGACCTTATTGTTTCCCTGGAAATGCTGAATCTTTGCGAAACAGTTACGTCCACTCCCCCTCCAAACCTCTTCTTGACTGATATGTTAGGAGGCTTCTGGTTCAGGCGGAACCCGGATTCGTAAAGCTCCCTCTGTATTATGCCGAGCTGGCCGGGTTTCCGTGAGTCTGCCATAATGATGAGAAGGTCAGCAATCCTGACCACGGAAAGGACCTCCCTCCCTCTGCCCCGGCCCCTGGAAACACCCTCTATCACCCCCGGAACATCAAGAACCTGGATTTTGGCGGAGTTGTATTCCATGACCCCCGGAATGACCTTAATGGTAGTGAAATCAAAATCACCGATTTTGGACTCAGCACTGGTCAGCCTGTTGAGAAGAGAGGACTTTCCCACAGAGGGAAACCCCACAATCACCACAGTGGCATCCCCGGCCTTCCGGATGCCGTATCCCATGCTCTTCCTTCCGGAGGGTTTGCTCTGCTTTTCCCTGAGTTTGGCGAGCTTTGACTTAAGGATTCCGATATGCTTCTGCGTGGCCTTGTTGTAAGGCGTTCTCCTTATTTCTTCCTCTATCCTTTTTATTTCTTCCTCTGCACCCATTCCAATCATTTAATATTTGCCGGGGAGATTAATTTATGAGACCCGCAAAACCCCTTCCCTCAAAAGACCAGTTCCTGATGGTGGACAAAAGAACCATCCAAAGAATTGTCTCCTTTGCCGGAATCCTTCCGGGCGAGACAGTCCTGGAGATAGGGGCAGGCACAGGTCTTCTCACCGAGAGCTCGCAAAAAAGGCAAGCGTGATTGCGGTTGAAAAGGACAGCAGATT